>NZ_JBEYWX010000002.1:330519-693339 GCF_040644655.1 Streptomyces sp. NPDC046931 | reverse complement strand
TTCGGTGTTTCCGACTCTATCAGATCTTTTCTCGACCCGATTTCCTCGGTGCTTTCCGGCCTTTCGGCCTTCCGGCGGTGTCGACTTTATCAGATCCCTTGGGGCCTTCCGGCCCGTTCGGTTCCTGATCCCCAGTCAACCGGGGTTGTCCTCCCGGCCCTTCGGCCGTTCCGACGAGTGAGACTTTAGCGGATTCCTCGCTCCCGAGCTAATCGGGGGCTGCGTTCTCACAAAGGTTCGAACGCGGAGTCCGCATTCCGAAAATACACACGCCGAAGAACACGGCGCTATAACGCCGATTATCGGTTGGTACCTGCGGAATGGCTGTCCGGGGACCGACCGGAGTCGGCGCTCACGTCGGACAACCCGGAGAACAGTACGGATCGGCCCGGGGCGTGTCAACTCGGTGCCGTACCGCCCCCGGCAGGCGTACCCTCCTTCTCATGACTCCGCGTACGTGCAACCAGCAGTGGTGGGCCGCCTGACGGCGGCCGGCCTCACGTATGCGATCAACGGCCGCCGCCTCGGCGGCCGTTCTCGTATCTCCTCCCGGAGGGTCGGCCGGCCGGTCGCGGCGGTCCCGACCAGAAGGTGGAGAGATGACACGGGTCTTCAGCGGGATCAAGCCGACCGGGAACCTGACGCTGGGCAACTACCTGGGTGCCATGCGGCGGTGGGCCGACGTTGACCAGCACCGGGCCGACGCCCTCTTCTGCATCGTCGATCTGCATGCCCTGACCGTGGACCACGATCCCGCCCGGGTGCGCAGGCTCAGTCGGCAGGCGGCGACGCTGCTGCTGGCGGCGGGGATCGATCCCGAGCTGTGCACCATGTTCGTACAGAGCCATGTGGACGAGCATGCACGGCTGTCCTACCTGCTGGAGTGCGTCGCCACCGACGGCGAGATGCGGCGGATGATCCAGTACAAGGAGAAGGCCGCACGGGAGCGGCAGCGGGGCGGGAGTGTGCGGCTGTCGTTGCTGACGTATCCCGTGCTCATGGCGGCGGACATCCTGGCGTACGGGACCGACGAGGTGCCCGTGGGTGACGACCAGACCCAGCATGTGGAGCTGAGCCGGGATCTGGCGGTGCGGTTCAACCAGCGGTACGGGCTCACGTTCGCGGTGCCCCGGGCGACCCGCCCGAAGATCGCGGCCAGGGTCATGAACCTTCAGGACCCTACGTCGAAGATGGGGAAGTCGGACGACTCCGGGCCGGGGATCGTCTATCTGCTCGACGAGCCGGACGTGCTGCGAAGGAAGGTCATGCGAGCCGTGACGGACAGCGCGTCGGACATCGTGTACGACCGGGAGACGCGGCCCGGCGTGGCGAACCTGCTGGAGATCCTGGCCGCCTGTGAAGGGGGCGACCCCAAGGAGCTGAGCGGCGCGTACGGGTCGTACGGCGCCCTGAAGAAGGACACCGCGGAGGCCGTGGTCGAGTTGCTGCGGCCGGTGCAGGATCGGCACAAGGAGCTGTGCGCCGATCCCGGGTACGTGGACGGGGTGCTGCGGGCCGGTGCGGAGCGGGCCGCGGGGATGGCCAGACCGCGGGTGGACGCGGCCTACCGGGCGATCGGGTTGCTGCCGGCCGTGTGACGAACCGGGTGCCCACCGCCGGTCTCCCGGCGGTGGACACGGGTGTCAGCTGTTGCCGGACGCCAGCTCGCGGCTGCGGTCGCGGGCCGCTTCCAGTGCGGCGATCAGGGCCGCTCGTACGCCGTGGTTCTCCAGTTCGCGGATGGCGTTGATCGTCGTACCGGCCGGGGAGGTGACGTTCTCACGGAGCTTCACCGGGTGCTCCCCGCTGTCGCGGAGCATGACCGCCGCACCGATCGCGGACTGGACGATCAGCTCGTGGGCCTTGTCGCGGGGCAGGCCGAGCAGGATGCCGGCGTCGGTCATTGCCTCGACCAGGTAGAAGAAGTACGCCGGGCCCGAGCCGGACAGGGCGGTGCAGGCGTCCTGCTGGGACTCGGGGACGCGGAGTGTCTTGCCGACGGCTCCGAAGATCTCCTCCGTGTGGGCGAGGTGGGCTTCGGTGGCGTGGCTGCCGGCCGAGATGACGGACATGGCCTCGTCGACGAGGGCGGGCGTGTTCGTCATGACCCGGACCACCGGGGTGCCGGCGGTCAGGCGTGCCTCGAAGAAGGAGGTGGGGATGCCCGCGGCGCCGCTGATGACGAGGCGGTCGGCGGGGACGTGCGGCGCGAGTTCGTCGAGGAGCGTGCCCATGTCCTGGGGCTTGACGGTGAGGATGAGGGTGTCGGCGGTCTTCGCGGCCTCGGCGTTGCCGACCGGGGTGACACCGTGGCGGGTGCGGAGCTCCTCGGCTCGTTCCCGGCGGCGGGCGGTGACCAGGAGGTCGGCGGGGGACCAACCGGCTCGGATCATTCCGCTGAGCAGGGCTTCGCCGATCTTTCCGGTGCCGAGGACTGCGACTTTCTGCGTCATGGTGCGGGTGCCCTCCGGGGGTTGCGTCGTCCGGGTTCATCCTCGCACCGGGGTGGGGGCAGGGGGTGGGTTGTCCGGTGGGCGGGACGGCGGCCGGGCCCCGGTCGTGTCCGGGCCGTGTGCCGCCCCCGTGGCCCGGCCGTCCCTGTCCCGTGGGGTCGTTTCCTATGCCGTGCGCCGCCTCAGGGTCGCCGCTCCCAGTCCGAGCACCAGCAGTGCGCAGCCCGCGACGATCAGGACGTCCCTGACGAATGTCGTCGTCATGTCCGTATGGCGGAGGACCTCGTTCATGCCGTCCACCGCGTACGACATCGGCAGGACGTCGGAGAGCGCCTCCAGGACGGGGTGCATGTCCGCGCGAGGGGTGAACAGGCCGCACAGGAGGAGTTGCGGGAAGATCACCGCCGGCATGAACTGGACCGCCTGGAATTCCGAGGCCGCGAAGGCCGAGACGAAGAGGCCGAGGGCCGTGCCGAGCAGGGCGTCGAGCAGGGCCACCAGCAGGAGCAGCCAGGGCGATCCGGTGACGTCCAGGCCGAGGAACCAGACCGCCAGGCCCGTGGCCAGGGCGGACTGGACGACCGCGAGCGCACCGAAGGCGAGGGCGTAGCCCGCGATCAGGTCGGCCTTGCCGAGGGGCATCGCGAGCAGGCGCTCCAGGGTGCCGGAGGTGCGTTCGCGCAGGGTCGCGATGGATGTCACCAGGAACATCGTGATCAGGGGGAAGATCCCGAGGAGCGAGGCTCCGATCGAGTCGAAGGTGTGCGGGCTGCCGTCGAAGACGTAGCGGAGCAGGACCAGCATCAGGCATGGGACGACCAGCATCAGCGCGATGGTGCGCGGGTCGTGGCGGAGCTGGCGCAGCACGCGGGCGGCCGTGGCCGTCGAGCGGGAGTAGGTGAGGGTCCTCCCGGTCGGCTGGGCGGTGGTCGTGGTCATCGGACCGTCTCCTTTCCGGCCGTGCTCTGCGCCGTCGCCTGGTCCACGAGGTGCAGGAACGCTTCTTCGACCGTCTCCGCGCCGGTACGGGTGCGCAGGGCTTCCGGGGTGTCGTCGGCGAGCAGTTCGCCCTCCCGCATCAGCAGGAGGCGGTGGCAGCGCTCGGCCTCGTCCATGACGTGCGAGGAGACGAGGAGCGTGGCGCCGCGGTCGGCCGCGAGGCGGTGGAAGAGGCCCCAGAGGTCGCGGCGCAGGACCGGGTCGAGACCGACCGTGGGTTCGTCGAGTACGAGGAGTTCCGGCGTGCCCAGGAGCGCGACCGCGAGGGAGACGCGGTTGCGCTGGCCGCCGGAGAGGTTGCCGGCGAGGGAGTCGGCGTGCGAGGTGAGGTCGACGTCGGCGATGGCCCGGGTGACGTTGTGGTCGCGGCGGTCGGCGGCGGCGCGGCCCGGGTCCAGGATCGCGGCGAAGTAGTGGAGGTTCTGGCGGATGGTCAGGTCGGCGTACACGGAGGGGGCCTGGGTGACATAGCCGATGCGGGAGCGCAGGGGGGCGGAGCCGGCGGGGCGGCCGAGGACCTCGAGGGTGCCGGTGACCTTGGCCTGGGTGCCGACGATCGCGCGCATAAGGGTCGACTTGCCGCAGCCGGACGGCCCGAGCAGGCCGGTGATCTGGCCGCGGGGCACGGTGAAGCGGACGTCGCGGAGGACCGTGCGGGCGCCACGGAGGACGGTGAGCCGGTCGGCGTGGACTGCGGGGCCGGGTGCCGGCGCGTGGGGGCCGGGCGGGTGCGCGCGGCGGCTATTCATCATGCGATGAATATGGCGCGCGGCGGACCGGCCGTCAAGGGCCGGCCCTACGGCTTCGGTTTCGGCTGGATTCGGGTCGGTCCGGCTCGACCCGGTTCGGCTTGGGTCGGCTCGACCCGGTTCGGCTCGGGTCGCTGGGACGGAGCGGGGGAGGGCCTGGAGGCGGGGAGGGCCCGGCGGAAGAGCGGGCGCGGAGTCGGCGTCGGCGCGGGCCCGGGTCGGCGCCGACCCGGGCCCGGCGCGGATGCCCCGACCCCCCTGGGGGCGGGGCCTACGGGCGGGCCGCGACGATCAGTACGACGTCGTAGACCTCCTCGATGAGGCCGTTCGGGAAGGACCGGAGGAGGCGCTCCCGTTCCTCGGTGAGGAAGGCGCGTGTCCCCTCCTCGCCGCGGACGAGGAAGATCGAGTGGCTGCCGATGTTCGCGAGGTGGATGTCGACGGGAACCGTGCGGCTCCATCGCACGACTCGATGGGTGTGGGCCGGAACCTCGGGGGCGCCCTGGAAGGCGAGTTCGGTCCGGGCGCCCCCGGCGCCGTTCTTGGTGGCGTGTTCGGCGCCGAAGTACCGCTTGATGCGGTCGGCCTGCGCGGCGATCCAGGACACGTCCTCGGCGTCCATGTTCCACCACAGGGCGAGCGCGCCGCCCGGGCGCAGGACGCGCAGGGCCTCCGGGACCGAGCGGGCGGGATCGGTCCAGTGCCAGGCCTGGGCGTAGGTGACGAAGTCGACGGAGGCGGTGGCGAGCGGGAGGGCGTTGCCGTCGCCGCGCAGCAGAGGGACGTCGGGAAGGGTGCGGTGGAACTGGGTCGACATGCCCTCGCCGGGCTCGATTCCCACGACCTGAGCACCTCTTGCCCTGAGGAGGGCGGTGGCGATGCCGGTGCCGGCGCCGATGTCCGCGACGCGGGCGCCGGTGAGGGGGCGGCCCGCGAGCTCCTCGAGGGCGTCGAAGAGGACGGGCGGGTAGGAGGGGCGGTTGGCGGCGTACTGGGCCGCGGCGGCGTTGAACGAGCGGGCTCGCACGGAGCGGGAGGGCGCGGTCATACGCCCATGGTGGCGGCCCTGGGGTGTCCCGCACAGCGGATTCCCGGCAGGAGCGGGGCGCCGAGGAGACGGCCTTCGGTCAGGAGCGGCGCTTGCGGGAGGGGTTTCCCGTGCGGCGCGAGACGCGCTTGTCGTAGGCGGCGCGGGCCTTGTCGTACTCCTCGCGGTGCAGCTTCTCGCCGGGGGCCTCGGTCAGCGAACGCACGAAGTACGCGAGCAGCGAGCCGAGGAACCCGATCGCGAGCAGGCCGCGGAGGGAGGACTGGCGTTCCGGGTCGGGGCGTTCGGTGAAGGCCCCCCAGGTGTGGCCGAACGCCAGTGCGCTGCACACCGCGAACATCACCACGACGATCAGGCTCACGGCCGAACCGACGTCGGCGATCTGAAGGCCCTGGTAGGCGAAGCGCAGCACGAGACCGCAGACGGCGGCGAGCACGAGCGAGCCGGCCGCCACCGCGGCCCGGCGCGCGCGGTAGCCGCCGTCGTGGTCCACCCAGGTCGTGCCGAAGAAGCGGATCGGTTCGGGGCGGGGTCCGCCGGGGGTGTCCGGAGTGCCGTTCTCGTCGCTCACGCGTCGATTATCACCCCGGCACCACGGGGCAGGACCCCGCCCCCGTCCGGCTCAGCCGCAGCGGGGTGCGACGTAGCCGTCGCTGCCCGTGTGCACGTACGCGTCCGAGACGTATGCGCCGTCGCCGATGCTGTCCCAGACGCTGCTCGTGCCGTACGGACCGGTGACCGTCGTGCCCGGGGTCTGGCAGTAGATCGGCACCCTGGCACCCTCGGCCAGGACCCGGACGACGGGGTAGCCGGTACCGGGGCCGCTGCGGACGTTGAGCCGGACTCCCGGGGCCACCGAGTAGTAGCGCACAGCCGCCGCGGCCGTCGTGGCGGTCTCCGCCACGGCCGTCGTCGCGGTCTCCGCCACGCCGTCGGTCCGGGCTTCTCCCACACGGTCGACAGACATGAAAAACCTCCCCCGTTGCACCCCATGACCGTCATGGGGTGCCGTTCGTTCCCCCGCGTCACCCCACGCAACGCGGGTGTGACGCGCACGCGGAGGCTAGCAAGCCGCCTCGGTCTCGTACGAGTCATCGACTAGGCTCCGAGCGTCGCGCGCGCCGACGAACAGCACGGGGGTGGTCCATGGCGCCACAGCGCAACACCGCAGCGGGCGCGGAAGTGGAACTTCCCGAGTACGCCGGTCAGTACCACCTGGAGTCCCGCCTGGGTGCCGGCGGCATGGGCGTGGTGCACCTGGCCCGCAGCACCTCTGGACTGAAGCTCGCGGTGAAGGTCGTCCATGCCGAGTTCGCCAAGGACCCGGAGTTCAGGGGTCGTTTCCGGCAGGAGGTGGCCGCCGCCCGGAGGGTGAGCGGTGCCTTCACCGCACCCGTCGTCGACGCCGATCCCGAGGCCGCGCGGCCCTGGATGGCCACCCTGTTCATCCCCGGTCCCACATTGTCCGATCACGTGAAGCGGAACGGGCCCATGGAATCGGGCCAGTTGCGCCGGCTGATGGCCGGGCTCGCCGAGGCGCTGCGCGACATCCATCGGGTCGGGGTCGTCCACCGGGATCTGAAGCCGAGCAATGTGCTGCTCGCCGAGGACGGGCCGAAGGTCATCGACTTCGGCATCTCCCGGCCGAAGGACAGCGAACTGCGCACGGAGACCGGCAAGTTGATCGGCACGCCGCCCTTCATGGCCCCCGAGCAGTTCCGGCGGCCCAGGGAGGTCGGCCCGGCCGCCGACATCTTCGCGCTCGGGTCGGTCCTGGTGCACGCGGCGACGGGTCGCGGGCCGTTCGACTCCGACAGCCCGTATGTCGTCGCCTACCAGGTCGTTCACGACGAGCCGGACCTGGCCGGCGTACCGGAGGACCTCGCGCCGCTGGTACTGCGGTGTCTGGCCAAGGAGCCCGAGGACCGGCCCACTCTCGACGAGTTGATGCGGGAACTGCGGTCGGTGGCGGCCTCGTACGACACGCAGGCCTTCGTACCGGCTCGGCGCGCGAGTGACGTTCCGAGACCCGATCCCCCTGTCGAGGCCCTCGAGGAGCGGGAGCGGCGGCCCCGGGGTCTTCTGTCGCGGCTGGCTCCGGTCAGGCGGGTGGCTCTGGTGGCGGGCGCGTTCAGTCTGGTGCTGGGCGGCGCGGGCGCCGCCGTGAAGCTGCTCGACGACGGCGCTCCCGCCCCGGCCGGTCCCCGGACCTCGCTGGCCGCGTTCCGTACCTGGGAGGCGAGACCCGAGTCCGAGGACGCCGCTGTGCCGCAGTGTTCCTACGGTGCCGGCAAGCTGCTGTGCGGCCAGCCCGGCCTGGTCGTCGCCCTCGACCCGTCCGACGGCACCGTGCTGTGGCGGCATCGGGTCGCCGCGACCGCCAGGAGCGAACCGCCGGTCCTCTCGGGCGGTCTCGTCCAGCCGTTGACGGGCGGGCGCCGAGCCCTGGAGGCGCTGGATGCCGGCTCGGGCCGAACGCGCTGGCACCGGGACATGCCCGCCCGCAACGGGATGCGGCAGGCCGCGGGCATGCTTCTGCTCACCGGCACCGACGGGACGGTCACCGGCGTGAACGGCACCTCGGGAAGGACCCAGTGGAGCCGCCGGATCCCCGGCCAGCGCATGCCGTACTTCACCTCGTTCCCCGGGGGGTCGTCGGCGTACGCCGTGAGCACGTCCGACGACGGGTCGAGCACGCGGGTCACCGCGGTGGATCCGCGCACGGGGGACGTGCGCTGGGACGCCCGGCTGAAAGGGAGCCTGGAGCCTTTCGGCACCGCGGGCGGGTCCGTCTTCTTCCTCTCCGTGGACCGGGTCTACGGGCGCACGGTGGCCGTGGTCCGCTACACCCCCGGGTCGGGGGCGGCGCGCACCGTTCCGCTGTCCGTCCCCCTGGACAGCGCCCGTGCCGGCGTCCACGGCGGCGCCGTCCATCTCCTGGCCGCCGGTGGCGCGCTGGAGGCCGTCGACATGGACGCGGGCAGACAGCTGTGGCATGTCGAGACGTCCGTGAGCCGCGGCTCGGCGCCGGTCGCGGCCGACGGGCATGTCTACTTCACCGCGGCCGACGGACGACTGCTCGCGTTCGACGCCGGCGACGGCACGCTCCTCGGCCAGACCGCACCCCGCCTCGGCACCCGCGCGGACCGGGTCACGGCCGCGCTGCCGGAGCCCGTGATCATCAACGGTCATGTCTACGCCGGTGCCCCCGACGGCACGGTCTTCGGCGTGGACGGACGTGATCCGTCGGCCTGGTGACGCGCGAAGGGGCCGCCCCCGGAAGCTCCAAGGAGCGGCCCCTGCTCGCCGCGGGGTCAGCCCCGCCGCCTCACGCCGGTCAGCCCAGCTTCGTCACATCGCGCACCGCGCCCCTGTCCGCGCTCGTCGCCATCGCGGCGTAGGCGCGCAGTGCGGCCGAGACCTTGCGGTCGCGGTTCCCGGGGGCGTAGACGCCGTCGAGGGCAGCGCGGCGGGTGCTCAGCTCCTCGTCGGAGACCAGGAGGTCGATGGTGCGGTTCGGGATGTCGATGCGGATGCGGTCGCCGTCGCGGACCAGGGCGATCGTGCCACCGGAGGCGGCCTCGGGGGAGGCGTGGCCGATCGACAGGCCCGAGGTGCCGCCGGAGAAGCGGCCGTCCGTGACCAGTGCGCACGCCTTGCCCAGGCCGCGGCCCTTCAGGTACGAGGTCGGGTACAGCATCTCCTGCATGCCCGGACCGCCCTTGGGCCCCTCGTACCGGATGACGACGACGTCGCCCTCCTTGACCTGCTGGGTGAGGATCTTCTGGACGGCCTCCTCCTGCGACTCGCAGACGACCGCCGGTCCCTCGAAGGTCCAGATCGACTCGTCGACGCCAGCGGTCTTCACCACACAGCCGTCGACCGCGAGGTTGCCCCTGAGGACCGCGAGGCCGCCGTCCTTGGAGTACGCGTGCTCGGCGGAGCGGATACAGCCGTTCTCGGCGTCCTCGTCGAGGGCCTCCCAGCGCTCCGACTGGGAGAAGGCCTCGGCGGAGCGCACACAGCCGGGTGCCGCGTGCCACAGTTCCACCGCCTCCTGGGACGGGGAGCCGCCGCGGACGTCCCAGGTCTTCAGCCAGTCGGCCAGGGACGGGCTGTGGACCGCGTGCACGTCCTCGTTCAGCAGGCCCGCGCGGTGCAGTTCGCCGAGGAGGGCGGGGATGCCGCCTGCGCGGTGCACGTCCTCCATGTAGTACGTGCGGTTCTTGGCGACGTTGGGGGCGACCTTCGCCAGGCACGGCACCCGGCGCGAGACCTCGTCGATCTCCGCCAGGCCGAAGGGGACGCCCGCCTCCTCGGCGGCGGCCAGGAGGTGCAGGATCGTGTTGGTCGAGCCGCCCATTGCGATGTCGAGGGCCATCGCGTTCTCGAAGGCGGAGAAGGTGGCGATGT
Organism: Streptomyces sp. NPDC046931; assembly: GCF_040644655.1. Lineage (NCBI taxonomy): Bacteria > Bacillati > Actinomycetota > Actinomycetes > Kitasatosporales > Streptomycetaceae > Streptomyces > Streptomyces sp. NPDC046931. The sequence goes on along the minus strand of NZ_JBEYWX010000002.1, from coordinate 683,677 downwards.
TGCGCGGCAGAACCGTCTCGTCGTCCTGCTCGTAGTAGCGGCGGGTCAGGTCCATGACCGTGCGGGCCGCGTTCTCGTACAGCGCCCGGCGGGCCGTGTGGGTGGCCAGGACCGAGCCGTTGCCGGGGAGGGAGAGACCGATCGCCTCGGTCAGGCAGTTCATCGAGTTGGCCGTGAACATGCCGGAACAGGAGCCGCAGGTCGGACAGGCGTTCTCCTCGATACGGAGGATGTCCTCGTCGGACACCTTGTCGTTCACCGCGTCGGAGATCGCGTCGACCAGGTCGAGCGTGCGGACCGTGCCGTCGACCAGCGTGGCGCGGCCGGACTCCATCGGCCCGCCGGAGACGAAGACCGCCGGGATGTTCAGGCGCAGGGCCGCCATCAGCATGCCCGGGGTGATCTTGTCGCAGTTGGAGATGCAGACCAGGGCGTCGGCGCAGTGGGCCTCGACCATGTACTCCACACTGTCCGCGATCAGGTCGCGGGAGGGGAGGCTGTAGAGCATGCCGCCGTGGCCCATGGCGATGCCGTCGTCCACGGCGATCGTGTTGAACTCGCGCGGGATGCCGCCCGCCTCCCTGATCGCCTCGCTGACGATCCGGCCGACCGGCTGGAGGTGGGTGTGACCGGGCACGAACTCCGTGAAGGAGTTGGCGACCGCGATGATCGGCTTCCGTCCGATGTCCGCGCCGGGTACACCGGAGGCGCGCATCAGGGCGCGGGCGCCCGCCATGTTGCGGCCGTGGGTGACTGTGCGGGACCTCAGCTCGGGCATCGTCGCTCGCTCCTTAGGAGAGTTCTCAACTCGTGTCGAGCCTACGCCGGTGCTCCAAGGGACGGACACAAGTGTCCGGAATGCGGGACGCGTGTTTCAGGGACGGGGCGGCGGGCGAGGCTCGGGGGTTTGTCGGGTTCCCCGCGCCACCGGCTCGTGGTGTGACAGGCTTCCCGCGTCCCGGTCTCAGGGTGTGACAGTCTTCCCGCGCCCCCGGTCTCAGGGGTTCGTGAGGTGCCCCTGGACCACCGGAGCCACGCGCGCCACCAACTGTTCCAGGTCCGCCGACGCCAGCGGCTCCACCTTGATCACATACCGCAGCATCGCGATGCCGACCAACTGCGCGGCCGCCAGCTCGGCACGCAGCTCCGCGTCGGGCAGGCCGAGCTGCCCGGAGATGCGGCGCAGCAGCTGCGCGGCGACCAGGCGGCGGAAGACGGCGGCCGCGGTCTCGTTGTTCACGGCGGAGCGGACGATGGCGAGCAGCGGCGTACGGGTCGCGGGGTTCTCCCAGATGCCGAGGACGAAGCGGGTCAGGCGCTCGCCGACGGCGTCCCGGGGGCCCTCGGCCACCGCGTCCGGCGCACTCAGGGCGGGGGCGAAGGCGACCTCGATGGCGGCCTCGAAGACCTGCTCCTTGGTGCCGAAGTAGTGGTGGACGAGCGCCGAGTCCACGCCGGCGGCCTTGGCGATGCCGCGTACGGACGTCTTGTCGTAGCCGCGCTCGGAGAACTCCTCGCGGGCCGCCTCCAGGATGCAGTCACGGGTGGCGGGCGCCGCCGCCGTCTCCCTGCGGCTGGGCCGTCCCCTGCCGCGGCGGGCCGGACCCGCTCCCGTCGTCCCAGTCGCTCCGGTCACGGACGGACCACCCCGCTCACCCGCGGGACGCCTTCGCGGCGGCCGCGAGGTGCAGACGCGCGAAGGCGAGCGCCTCGGCGAGGTCGGCCTCGCGCTCGGCGCCGGACATCGCGCGACGGGTGTTGACCTCGATGACGACGTACCCGTCGAAGCCGGTGAGCGCGAGCCGCTCCAGGACCTCGGCGCAGGGCTGGATGCCGCGGCCGGGCACGAGGTGCTCGTCCTTGTTGGAGCCGTTGCCGTCGGCGAGGTGCACATGGCCGAGACGGTCCCCCATCCGCTCGAGCATCTGGAGGGCGTCGTTACGGGCCGTGGCGGTGTGGCTCAGGTCGATCGTGAAGTGACGGTAGTCGTCCCTCGTGACGTCCCAGTCGGGGGCGTACGCGAGCATCTCGCGGTCCCGGTAGCGCCACGGGTACATGTTCTCCACGGCGAATCGCACATCCGTCTCGTTCGCCATGCGCCAGATCCCGTCGACGAAGTCGCGGGCGTACTGACGCTGCCAGCGGAAGGGCGGGTGGACGACGACCGTGCCCGCGCCGAGCTTCTCGGCGGCCGCGCGGGCGCGCTGGAGCTTGGTCCAGGGGTCGGTGGACCACACGCGCTGGGTGATCAGCAGGCAGGGGGCGTGGACGGCCAGGATGGGCATGTGGTGGTAGTCGCTGAGCCGGCGCAGCGCCTCGATGTCCTGGCTGACGGGATCGGTCCACACCATGACCTCGACCCCGTCGTACCCGAGGCGCGCGGCGATCTCGAAGGCCGTCGCCGTCGACTCCGGATAGACGGAGGCCGTCGACAGGGCGACCTTCACATCCGGGATGCGCACCACTGGTTCTGCCACGAGGGACAGGGTACGGGGCGTCGCCTTGACATGGAGGGCCGGTTGCGCAGGGTCGGGTGTGGGAAGCGGCACAGCGCCGCGGGCCCCTGCTACTCCGCCGCCATATGGTCCAGGCGGCGCAGGATCACGCCCTCGCGCAGGGCCCACGGGCAGATCTCCAGGGTCTCCACGCCGAACAGGTCCATCGCGCCCTCCGCGACCAGCGCGCCCGCCACAAGCTGGCCCGCCCGGCCCTCGGAGACGCCCGGGAGGTCCGCGCGCTGCTCGGCCGTCATCCCGGCAAGCTGCGGAACCCAGCCTTCCAGGGACTCCCGCTTCAGCTCGCGCTGCACATACGGCCCCTCGGCGGAGCGCGCCGCGCCGGCGAGACGGGCGAGCTGCTTGAAGGTCTTGGAGGTGGCGACGACGTGGTCGGCCATCCCGAGGCGGCTGAACTCGCCGACCGTGCGGGCGATCTGCGCCCGCACATGGCGGCGCAGCGCCCTGACGTCCTCCGGCGCCGGCGGATCGCCGGGGAGCCAGCCCGCGGTGAGCCGGCCCGCGCCCAGGGGCAGCGACACCGCCGCGTCGGGCTCCTCGTCGATCCCGTAGGCGATCTCCAGGGAGCCGCCGCCGATGTCGAGGACGAGCAGCTTGCCGGCCGACCAGCCGAACCAGCGCCGGGCCGCGAGGAAGGTCAGCCGCGCCTCCTCCTCGCCGGTCAGCACCTGGAGCTCCACGCCGGTGGCCTCCTTGACCCGGGCCAGCACGTCGTCCGCGTTGCTCGCCTCGCGCACCGCGGAGGTGGCGAACGGGAGCAGGTCCTCGACACCCTTGTCCTCGGCCGCCTGGAGGGCGTCGCGGACGACGGCGATCAGCTTGTCGACCCCTTCGGGGCCGACCGCTCCGTCGCCGTCGAGAAGCTGGGCGAGCCGGAGCTCCGCCTTGTGCGAGTGCGCGGGCAGCGGGCGCGCGCCGGGGTGGGCGTCCACCACCAGCAGATGCACCGTGTTCGAACCCACGTCGAGGACACCGAGTCTCATGTACGGAACGCTACTGCCAGTGCGACGATCCTCAGTCCCTGAAGCGGTCCGGAGCCACTTACCCTGGATGCGTGCCAAAGACGAAAAAGGCGAAGTCCGACAAATCCTCCAAGGGATCGAAGGATTCTTCGCAGGCGAAGGCGTCCCCGTCCATGAAGTCCCCGATCGCGAGCGACGAGAAGGGGCTCGATTTCGCGCGCGCATGGGTGGAGTTTCCGGATCCGGCCGACGGCGAACAGGTCTTCCGGTGCGATCTGACATGGCTGACCTCGCGCTGGAACTGCATCTTCGGAAGCGGCTGCCAGGGCATCCAGGCGGGCCGCGCGGACGACGGGTGCTGCACGCTGGGCGCGCACTTCTCGGAGGAGGACGACGAGAAGCGGGTGGCCGGCCACGTGGCACGGCTGACGCCGGAGATCTGGCAGAACCATGACGTGGGCATGGAGACCGGCTGGGTCGCGGAGGACGACGAGGGCTCCCGCCAGACCCGCCCCTACCAGGGGTCGTGCATCTTCCAGAACCGGCCAGGGTTCCCCGGCGGCGCCGGCTGCTCGCTGCACATCCTGGCGCTGCGGGAGGGCCGCGAGCCGCTGGAGACCAAGCCGGATGTGTGCTGGCAGCTGCCGATCCGGCGGACGTACGAGTGGATCGACCGGCCCGACGACACACGGGTGCTCCAGGTGTCCATCGGCGAGTACGACCGCCGGGGCTGGGGTCCGGGCGGCCATGACCTGCACTGGTGGTGCACATCGGCGACATCGGCGCACGGCGCGGGCGACCCGGTGTACGTCTCGTACCGGGCCGAGCTGACCGAGCTGATGGGCAAGGCCGGGTACGACCGGCTGGTCGAGCTGTGCGAGCAGCGCCTGGCGTCGCAGCTGCCGCTGGTGGCACCGCATCCCGCGGATCCTGTGGACTGAGTGCGCTGGGTGCGCTGGGTGCGCTGGGTGCACCAGCGGGTCGCACGGGGTGAGTGGGGCGTTCCGGTCATCTCGCGCGCGCATGGAGCCATGGGGCCGGGCGGGGCTATGAGGACGGGCTCGGATCGCCGCTCTCGGGGGACGGCGGGGGCGAGGACGAGGGGTCCTCAGACGGGGTCGGGCTCGGGGACGGCGGGTCCGTGGGGGTCGGATCGCCCGGCGTGGGCTCAGGGCCGGTCGTGTGCGGATCGGTCGGCAGGGGGGCGGACGGGCCGGTGTGCACGGGAGTGGGGCGCGGGTCGGACGGGCCCGCCGCCCCATAGCCGTCGATCGACACCACGGCACCCGCGGGTGCCACCGCCACGCGCGCGTGCCAGGGACCGGACGGCTCGCGCAGGTGGTCGACGTACACCCGGACCGTGACCGACGCGCCGGGGGCGAGCGTTCCCGACGCCTGGCTCAGATAGAGCCAGGGGGTACCCGTGGACGCCGACCAGTGGACCGGCGAGCTGCCGGACGCGGTCAGCGTGATGAGGGTCGTGGTGCCGTCGCCGTCGGCCTCCACCGTGAGGTGTCCCGCCGCACGCCCGCCCGTCTTCACCCCGATGACCTCGACGGACACATCGGGCGAGCGGCCGTCCTTGCCGAAGCGGGCGCCGGGTTTCGTACGCGCGTTGCCCGCGTTCTCGTAGCCACCCGTGCCCGCGTCGCCCAGCACGGTGGAATCGTGCAGCTCGCGCGCGGTGACCGGACGGCCGTCGGTGCCCTCACCGGTGACGGGCGCGCCGCGGTAGGCCGCCCACAGGGCGATGACGGGGGCGGCGACCACGGTGGCGACGACGGTCGTCGTGACGGCACGCGCGCGCAGCCGGTCACGGCGCGCCGCGTGGTCCTTGGGATCCATGGGGAAACCGCGCCGGTCGAAGCGAGGGGCGCGGCCACGCGCGCGTGGCGCGTGCGCCATCGCGGTCCGGAGGGCGGTGCGCGGGGCCTCGAGCACGGGGAGCGCGGCGGGGGTGACGCTGGTGCCCGGCCAGGCGCCGGGGACCGCGCGCTCGGCGGTGCGGCGGCAGCGCGCGCAGTCGTCGACATGGCGGACGAGTTCGCGGCGCAGGGTGGCGCTGAGCACGAATTGGTGGTCGTCGGTGAGGCGGGCGACGCTCGGACAGGAACCGGTCTCGACGACGGCGAGCGCGGCACGGGTGCGCTCCACCTCGCAGGCGGCGGAGGCGAGGAGTTCACGCGAGGCCGCGAGGTCCATGCCGAGCACTGCGGCGACCTCCTTGGCGGTGAGCTGGTGACGCACGGCGAGCTCGAGCGCCTCGCGCTGCTCGGGAGTGGTGCCGGCCGCCTCGGGCCAGGCGAGCTGGGCGAGTTCCCGTCTGCGGTGTTCCCGGATCTCCTGGGGAGCGGGGGAGCCGCCGATCGTCTCGGCGGCGCGGCGGTCGCCGGCCTCCCGGAGCGCGCGGTGCCCGCGGTCGCGCCCGGCGCCGTAGCCGCCCTGGCGGCGGCGCCGGGCCTCGGCGAGCCTGCGCAGACAGGACCAACGGGCCAGGGCGTAGAGCCAGGCTCGGAGGTCGTCGGGGGCCCCCGGACCGCGGGCGCCGCGGCGCTCGGCGAGCGCCAGGGCGTCCCCCAGGGCGGCCGTCGCCGTGTCGTGATCGCACAGCACGGACAGGCAGTAGGTGAACAGGCCGTCGAGGTAGGGCTCGTACTGCGCGGGCGGGCGCTGAGCCGTGGTGCGGGTGTTCGCGCCACGCGGCACGCTCCCCCGCTTGTGAGCGTCTTCGCGCGCCCGGCGTGCGCCGGTGGCGTGCGTGGAAGTCTCCGGCCTGCTGCTCATCACCCGTGCGACCGTAGGCGCCGATGGGCGGCACCTTCTGCCCCCTTGCGCACTTTTACTCCGTACGGGTGAAACGATCCCTCAATACGGGCCACGAACGCCGGGTGCGGCCGGCCCGGCACGGCCGGCGCTCCGCCCCGTCGCAGGTCCCGGGCGCGCCGTCCCCGCACCCGTACCTCAGGCCCCCGGCGCCGCGACCACGAGCCCCGGGGACACGGCCGCCTTCGGCAGCCGCCGGTCGTGCACCGTTCCACAGGGCCAGGGACCGTTCGCCGGAACGGGTGACCGGCCCGGTCGCGGCCCGTGCCCATGGGTCACGGGCCCCGTGACACAGGCCAGGGATCTCGGTGTCAGTGGGTCCCGCTACGGTTTCGTTCATGGCTGCCCGTACCAAGACCACCAAGGACCGGCCGTCCTACCGCTGCACGGAGTGCGGCTGGCAGACGGCCAAGTGGCTCGGCCGCTGCCCCGAGTGCCAGGCATGGGGCACGATCGAGGAGTACGGCACGCCCGCGGTGCGGACGACGACACCGGGCCGGGTGACCACCTCCGCCGTGCCCATCGGCCAGGTCGACGGGCGGCGGGCCACCGCCCGCTCCACCGGCGTGCCCGAGCTGGACCGCGTCCTCGGCGGCGGGCTCGTGCCCGGCGCGGTCGTGCTGCTCGCCGGGGAACCCGGCGTCGGCAAGTCCACGCTCCTGCTGGACGTCGCGGCGAAGGCGGCGAGCGACGAGCACCGCACGCTGTATGTGACAGGCGAGGAGTCGGCGAGCCAGGTGCGCCTGCGCGCCGACCGCATCGGGGCCATCGACGACCACCTCTACCTCGCGGCGGAGACCGATCTCTCCGCCGTGCTCGGCCACTTGGACGCGGTGAAGCCGTCGCTGCTGGTCCTGGACTCCGTGCAGACCGTCGCCTCCCCCGAGATCGACGGCGCGCCCGGCGGCATGGCCCAGGTCCGGGAGGTCGCCGGGGCCCTCATCCGCGCCTCCAAGGAGCGCGGCATGTCCACCCTTCTCGTCGGCCATGTCACCAAGGACGGCGCGATCGCGGGCCCGCGGCTGCTCGAACACCTGGTGGACGTCGTCCTGCACTTCGAGGGCGACCGGCACGCCCGGCTGCGTCTGGTACGGGGCGTCAAGAACAGATACGGCGCAACCGACGAGGTCGGCTGCTTCGAACTGCACGACGAGGGGATCACGGGCCTCGCCGACCCGAGCGGCCTGTTCCTGACCCGCCGCGACGAGCCGGTCCCCGGCACCTGCCTGACCGTCACCCTGGAGGGCCGCCGGCCCCTCGTCGCCGAGGTGCAGGCCCTGACGGTCGACTCGCAGATCCCCTCCCCGCGGCGTACGACGTCGGGCCTGGAGACCTCCCGCGTCTCGATGATGCTCGCCGTTTTGGAGCAGCGCGGCCGGATCAGCGCCCTCGGCAAGCGGGACATCTACTCCGCGACGGTCGGCGGGGTGAAGCTCTCCGAACCGGCCGCTGACCTGGCGGTCGCGCTGGCGCTGGCGAGCGCCGCGAGCGACACCCCGCTGCCCAAGAATCTGGTGGCGATCGGCGAGGTGGGTCTCGCGGGCGAGGTAAGACGCGTCACAGGGGTCCAGCGCCGGCTGGCCGAGGCCCACCGCCTGGGCTTCACACATGCGCTCGTTCCGGCCGATCCCGGCAGGATCCCGCCCGGGATGAAGGTGCTGGAAGTGGCGGACATAGGGGACGCCCTGCGGGTCCTTCCGCGCTCCCGTCGCCGAGAGGCCCCACGGGAGGAGGAGGACCGCCGGTAGACTTTGCCCTGGTCTCGCCCGTCCGTACGAACCGAGAGTGCGACACGGGAGCGCCCCAGAACCTGCGACCGGAGGAGTGCAGTGGCAGCCAACGACCGGGCGGCAGCTCCCGGAAAGTCCGGCGGGAGTTCCCGTGCCGATGGCCTGATGCGCGCCTCACTGAGCGCCGTGGCTCCCGGCACGGCCCTGCGCGACGGACTCGAGCGCGTGCTCCGCGGCAACACCGGCGGTCTCATCGTGCTCGGCTCCGACAAGACCGTCGAGACGATGTGCACGGGCGGTTTCGTCCTGGACGTCGAGTTCACGGCCACCCGCCTGAGGGAGCTGTGCAAGCTGGACGGCGCCCTGGTGCTCTCCTCGGACCTGTCGAAGATCCTCAGGGCGGGCGTGCAGTTGGTGCCCGATCCCACGATCCCGACGGAGGAGACGGGTACGCGCCACCGCACGGCGGACCGGGTGAGCAAGCAGGTCGGCTTCCCGGTGGTGTCGGTCTCCCAGTCGATGCGCCTGGTCGCGCTGTACGTCGACGGGCAGCGCCGGGTCCTGGAGGACTCGGCGGCGATCCTCTCCCGCGCCAACCAGGCCCTCGCGACCCTGGAGCGCTACAAGCTCCGCCTGGACGAGGTGGCCGGCACGCTGTCCGCGCTGGAGATCGAGGACCTGGTCACGGTCCGGGACGTCTCGGCGGTCTCGCAGCGGCTGGAGATGGTCCGCCGCATCGCGACCGAGATCGCCGAATACGTGGTCGAGCTGGGTACGGACGGCCGTCTGCTCGCCCTCCAGCTGGACGAGTTGATCGCCGGTGTGGAGCCCGAGCGGGAGCTGGTGGTGCGCGACTACGTGCCCGAGCCGACCGCGAAGCGCTCCCGCACGGTCGAGGAGGCCCTGTCCGAACTGGACGCGCTGACCCACGCCGAACTGCTCGAACTGCCCACGGTGGCCCGTGCGTTGGGTTACACCGGCTCGCCCGAGACACTCGACTCGGCGGTGTCCCCGCGTGGTTTCCGGCTGCTCGCCAAGGTCCCGCGGCTGCCCGGCGCGATCATCGACCGCCTGGTGGACCACTTCGGGGGCCTCCAGAAACTGCTCGCGGCGAGCGTCGACGACCTCCAGACGGTGGACGGCGTCGGCGAGGCGCGCGCCCGCAGCGTCCGCGAGGGGCTGTCGCGGCTGGCGGAGTCGTCGATCCTCGAGCGGTACGTCTGACCCTCCGGACCGGGTGACCGGGGGGCCGCCGGAAATCCGGTGGAGAGGCTGCGCGGCCGCCTCTACGTTCGGAGGATGACCAAACGAACCTTCCGCGTCATCGTCCGCGGCGTCTTCGACGGTCTCGGCGAAGGGCAGCGGGCCGAACTCCTGGCACGGGCCGCCGAGCACGATGTGCTGCGCGCCGCCTTCACCCCCGAGGGCCACCTCAGCTACGACCTCGCGGCACGCTCCGCCTTCACCTTCCGCTTCCTCGACTCGGGCGAGGCGGAGGAAGACATCCTGGCCGCGACGGAGCGCGCCGAGGAGGCCGCCAGGGCCTGGCTCACCGAGCGCGGCTACGGCTACAAGAACCTCCGTTCCACCGCCGAGGACCTCTCCCAGGCACCGCTCGGCAAGCGTCGTCGCCGGGCCATCGCGGGTTCGTCCTTCTGACCGGTCCCCTGGCCCGGCGACATCAGTCCTTCGACAGCACGAACGACGTCTGGGCCTTCGGGAAGCCGGGAGCCTTCGCCTCGACCAGGTATGTGCCCGCGGGCACCGAACCGGCCGGGGGAGTGGCGCAGTCGGGGGCGCTCTGCTTGCGGTCCCACTTCACCGTGTAGGTGACCTGGGCCTTGGCGGGCACACGGAACAGCAGGCTTCCCGAGCCGCTCGGGCAGTCGGACGAGGACCACACGTCCTTGTCGCTTCCGGTCTGTGTAACGGTCAACACGGCGCTCTTCGGGCCGAGATCGACCTTGCAGTCACTGCCGGAGGAGTTCTTCGCGGTCAGCTCGAACGCGGGGGTGTCTCCGGGCGCGTAGGCGTTGCGGACACTGCGAAGCGTCAACTGCACCGCTTTCGAGGCGCAATTGGCCAGGGACGAACCGGAACCGGCTGGCAGCTGACCGCCCGCGGACCCGCTGCCACCGCTGCCGTCCGCACCACCGTCCGAGCCGCCGGTTCCCGTTCCGGATCCGTCGGACCCGTCGGACCCCGACGACCCCGCCGACCCGGAACCGTCTCCGCCGCCCGACTCGTCCCGCCCGCCCGGGTGTTGGCTGATCGCCGGCCCGGTTCCGGACGGGCCCGGAGTGATGGACGACGTGGGGTGCTTGCCGTTCGAGTCGTCCCCTTTGTTCTTTCCACCGCCGCCGGCCGTGACCACCCAGGCGATCAGCAGCGCCAACAGGGCTAGCACGGACAGCAGTACGGCCCTCCGTCGCCAGTAGATGGAGGAGGGAAGCGGCCCGACCGGATTGCGCAGAGATCCCACGGCGAAAACTGTACGAGAGATCGGAGCCGCGCCTTACGCCACCCGCCGCCCTGGCATCAACTTTTCCGGATCATCATCCCGCGCGGCCTCCCCGGCCGGGGCCGAAACACGCGCACGGCACCGGACGACCCGCTCCCCTGTCGCCCCCGGCCCTCCTCGCCCCCCTCGGCGCACCCGGCCCTCCTCGCCCCCCTCTCGGCACACCCGGCCCTCCTCGCCCACCCCCTCGGCGCACCCCACCGACCGCCGACCCCGTCCGGCAACCGGGGGGCCGGGAGCCTGCGGCCGAAGTCCGGGTGTACCGACACAACACCCCCACCCGAGCCGGTCCCCCACCCGACCGCCCCTCACGTGGGAGGATCGAAAGCGTCATGACTGCACCCACCACCCCCACCCCTGTTCCCGCCCCCACCCCCGAACCCGCCCAGACCGACGACCTCACGGGCGTGGCGCCCGGCAGGGCTCTGCACGCCCCGGTCATCGCCTGGTTCCACGAGCACGCCCGCGATCTCCCCTGGCGGCGCCCGGAGGCCGGGCCGTGGGGCGTGATGGTCAGTGAGTTCATGCTTCAGCAGACGCCGGTCAGCCGCGTCCTGCCCGTCTACGAGCAGTGGCTCGCCCGCTGGCCCCGCCCTGCCGACCTCGCCAAGGAACCCCCCGGCGAGGCCGTCCGCGCCTGGGGCCGCCTCGGCTACCCGCGCCGCGCACTGCGTCTGCACGGCGCCGCCATGGCGATAACGGAACGGCACGGCGGCGACGTACCCACCGAACACGCCCAGCTTCTCGCCCTGCCCGGCATCGGGGAGTACACGGCGGCGGCCGTGGCCTCCTTCGCCTACGGGCAGCGGCACCCGGTCCTCGACACCAATGTGCGGCGCGTCCTCGCGCGCGCGGTCACAGGGGTGCAGTACCCGCCCAACGCCACCACCGCCGCAGAGCGCAAGCTCGCCCGCGCGCTGCTGCCCGAGGACGAGCGAACGGCGTCCCGCTGGGCCGCCGCCTCCATGGAGCTGGGCGCGCTGATCTGCACGGCGAAGAACGAGACGTGCCACCGCTGCCCGATCGCCAGGCAGTGCGCCTGGCAGCTGGCCGGGAAGCCGGAGCACGACGGCCCGCCGCGCCGCGGCCAGACGTACGCGGGGACGGACCGCCAGGTGCGCGGGCGGCTGCTGGCCGTACTGCGTGAGGCGACGGGCCCGGTCCCCCAGTCGGTCCTCGACCGGGTGTGGGACGAGCCGGTGCAGCGCGCACGCGCCCTGGACGGACTGGTCTCCGACGGCCTGGTGGAGCCTCTCGCCGGCGGCCTCTACCGCCTTCCGCTCACCTGACCCCGCCTGCCCGGGCGCGCGCTTCCCACCCCCGCGCCCGGGCGGGTCCGTACCCGTCCCGCGCCGGCCGGCACACAGCTTTCGGACAGTCCACGGCTCGCCCCGTCACAGCGACTGCCTTGTCACATCACAGAGCACCCGCCTCGCCGGTGGAATAAATCACCCCGAACCACCCCCAACTTCCGCCCTCTTCTACCCAGTTCCGCCGTCTGTTACACAACCGACGGACAGCCGAGCGCTCTCCGCAGGCTGGCTCGGACAACGCCGTGACAACCCGTCGGTAACTTCATATGCGTGCCGCGGAAGACGCGACACGGGAGCTGATGGCAGCTCAGAGACTTTGCGGGACCGGCACCCGGCTGTGCGACACAGCCGCACGGGCCGGAACACGGGGAACGGAGGCGGTTGGAATGGCGCACGGCGAGGTGCTCGAGTTCGAAGAGTACGTACGCACCCGGCAGGAAGCGCTGCTGCGCAGCGCCCGTCGGCTGGTGCCCGACCCGACCGACGCCCAGGACCTGCTCCAGACCGCTCTGGTGCGCACGTACGGCCGCTGGGACGGCATCGCCGACAAGCGTCTGGCGGACGCCTACCTGCGTCGCGTGATGATCAACACGCGCACCGAGTGGTGGCGGGCCCGCAAGCTGGAGGAGGTCCCCACCGAGCAGCTTCCGGACGCCTGCGTGGAGGACTCCACCGAGCAGCACGCCGACCGGGCCCTGCTGATGGACATCCTGAAGGTGCTCGCTCCCAAGCAGCGGAGTGTCGTGGTGCTGCGACACTGGGAGCAGATGTCCACGGAGGAGACGGCCGCAGCCCTCGGTATGTCGGCCGGAACGGTCAAGAGCACGCTGCACCGGGCGCTCGCCCGGCTCCGGGAGGAGCTGGAGGCCCGCGACCTGGACGCACGCGCGCTGGAGCGTGAGGAGCGGGAGCGTTGCGCGGCCTAGGCACGGGGGCCATACGGCTCGACGGGTCCCTCAAGGCGGCGATGGCGGCGATGGCCGCGATCGCCGCCCTCGGGCTTTTCGTCTCCGCCTGCGCGACCGGCGGCACGGGCGCGCGGGACGAGGGTCCGGCGGGAAGCGACCCGGTGGTGGCGGGAACCTCCCCGCCCTCCGCCTCGCCGACCAAGAAGGAGCCCACACGGCTCGACGTGGTCAAGATGGTCAAGGACGATCCGATGGTCGCAAAGGCGGTCAAGGACGATCTGAAACCGTGTGTGGCCGATGAGTACCCGGTCGACGTCTCGTACGGCAATGTCACCCGCAGCACCGCGAACGACATCGTCGTGAACGTGATGACGTGCAGCGACGCAGTCGGCCTCGGCTCGTACGTGTACCGCATGGAGAACCACAAGTACGAGAATGTGTTCAAGGCCGAGGAGCCCCCGGTCTATGCGGAGATAGACCGAGGTGACCTTGTGGTGACCCAGCAGATGTACGAGAAGGGCGACCCGGTGTCGTATCCCTCCAGCGAGGACGTGATCACCTACCACTGGTCGGCGCGCCATTTCGCCGTCGTGTCCAGCACGCGCAACGTGTACAGCAACGCGGTGGGCGACAGCGGCACGCCCGCCCCGACGGGGAACTGAGAGAGCGGATGGCAGAGCAGACCCACGTGCTGTTCGTCGAGGACGACGATGTCATCCGGGAGGCCACCCAGCTCGCCCTGGAGCGGGTCGGCTTCGAGGTCACCGCCATGCCCGACGGCCTGTCGGGCCTGGAGGCTTTCCGCGCCCGTCGCCCCGACATCGCCCTGCTGGACGTGATGCTCCCCGGACTGGACGGCGTCAGTCTCTGCCGCCGTATCCGCGACGAGTCGACCGTCCCGGTGATCATGGTGTCGGCGCGTGCCGACTCGATCGACGTGGTGCTCGGCCTGGAGGCGGGCGCCGACGACTATGTGACCAAGCCGTTCGACGGCGCCGTGCTGGTCGCGCGCATCCGTGCGGTGCTGCGCCGCTTCGGGCACGCCAGCGGCGCCGACCGGGGGGCCGAGGAGTCGTCCTCCGTGGACGGCGGCGTGCTCACCTTCGGTGAACTCGAGGTCGACACGGAGGGCATGGAGGTACGGCGGTCGGGACAGCCGGTGGCGCTCACGCCGACCGAGATGCGGCTGCTGCTGGAGTTCTCCTCGGCGCCGGGCACGGTGCTGTCCCGCGACAAGCTGCTGGAGCGGGTCTGGGACTACGGCTGGGGTGGTGACACCCGGGTCGTCGACGTCCATGTGCAGCGGCTGCGGACGAAGATCGGCCAGGACCGGATCGAGACGGTCCGCGGCTTCGGCTACAAGTTGAAGGCCTGAACAGGGGTATGCGGGGGATTCTCGGACGCCTGATCCCACAAGACGCGGCCATACGGACGGGCCTCAGGTGGAAACTCAGCGCGGCGATCGCCCTGGTCGGCGCGCTGGTCGCGATCGCGCTGAGCCTGGTCGTGCACAACGCGGCGCGCGTGTCGATGCTCGACAACTCGCGCGACCTCGCCGTCGAGCGGATCCAGGTGGCCCAGCGGATGTACGAGTCCGGGCGCACCCAGACCTTCGGCGTCAAGGTCGACGACCCTGCCATCCCCCGGGATCTCCTCCAGAAGGTCGCGGAGGGCCGGCGGGCCACCTATGTCGCCGAAGGTGCGCACGGGGTGCCGGACATCTGGGCCGCCGTGCCCCTCAAGGACGGCCGGGTGCTGTCCCTGCACACCCGTTTCACGGACCGCAGCGCCAGCGTGATGCAGGACCTCGACCAGGCCCTGTTCATCGGTTCGATCGCGGTGGTCCTCGGCGGCTCGGCGCTCGGTGTGCTGATCGGCGGGCAGCTGTCGGGGCGTCTGCGCAAGGCTGCGGCCGCGGCGAACCGGGTCGCCAAGGGTGAGCCCGCCGTCCGTGTACGGGAGGCGATCGGCGGTGTGGTGCGGGACGAGACCGACGACCTGGCGCGCGCCGTGGACGCGATGGCGGATGCTCTCCAGCAGCGCCTGGAGGCGGAGCGCCGGGTGACCGCGGACATCGCCCACGAGCTGCGCACCCCGGTGACGGGCCTGCTGACGGCGGCGGAGCTGCTCCCGCCCGGGCGGCCCACGGAACTGGTCCTGGACCGCGCGAAGGCCATGCGCACGCTGGTGGAGGACGTGCTGGAGGTCGCCCGTCTGGACAGTGCCTCCGAGCGGGCGGAACTCCACGACATCACGCTCGGCGAGTTCGTCGCCCGGCGGGTGGCCGCCAAGGACGCCGATGTCGAGGTCCGGGTGATCCACGAGTCGGAGGTCACCACGGATCCGCGCCGGCTGGAGCGCGTGCTGTTCAACCTGCTGGCGAACGCGGCCCGGCACGGCAAGCCGCCGATCGAGGTCTCGGTCGAGGGCCGGGTGATCCGCGTACGGGACCACGGGCCCGGCTTCCCGGAGGAGCTGCTGGCCGACGGGCCGAGCCGCTTCCGTACCGGCAGCTCGGACCGCTCGGGGCACGGCCACGGCCTGGGCCTGACGATCGCGGCGGGCCAGGCGCGGGTGCTGGGCGCCCGCCTGACGTTCCGCAATGTGCGGCCGGCCGGGACGCCCGAGCATCTCCCGGCCGAGGGCGCGGTGGCGGTGCTGTGGCTGCCGGAGCACGCGCCGACGAACACGGGCAGCTTCCCGATGCTGCCCCTGTCCGGAGGCTGACCGCCGGGCCCCTGACCAGAGGCTGACCACCGCCTGACCCGCGGCCGACCGCCGGACTCGTCCGGCGGCCTGCCCACCCGGCCCGCTCCCCGGCAGCCACGGCCTGCGGTAGCTACTGGGCCCACTCCTGGTCGAGGTCCAGGTCGCCCTCACGCCGCTGAGTGAAGGAGAACCAGTTGCCGGAGTCGTCACGGAAGAGCGCCTCGGTGCCGTACGGACGTTCCTTCGGCTCCTGGAGGAACTCCACGCCGCGCTCCTTGAGCTTCTTGTAGTCCCCGTGGATGTCGTCGGTGACCAGCACTCCGGCGCCGAGGGCACCCTTGGTGACGAGCTTCTTCACCATCTCGGCGGACTCGGGGTCCATCGCGGGCGGGCCGGGCACCATGAGCGTCAGCTCCACGTCGGGCTGGTCCGGGGCGCCGACGGTCAGCCAGCGCATACCGCCGTCGCCCATGGTCATGTCCGTACGGACCTCGAGGCCGAGCTTGTGCGTGTAGAACTCCTTGGCCCGGTCCTGGTCGAGGACCCAGACGGTCGTGATGGCGAGCCCCTTGATCATGGCGTTCTCCTGGGTGCGAGGTGCTGTTGCCTTGCCACCGTAGGCAGCACGGCCGTCAGCCCGCTTCTTCGGAGTTGCGCTTCTGATCGTCCGCGCGCGGACGGAATCCGCCGGCCCAGAGCATCGCGTAGCACCCGGGTATGAGCGCGGCGCCGCGGCCCACGTGCTTGGTCCGGTACTCACTGGGGGTGAGGCCGGTCCAGATCTTGAACCGGGTGGAGAATGTGCCCACGCTGCTGAATCCCACCAAGTGGCAGATCTCGGTCACGCTCAGGTTGGCGGTGCGCAGCATCTCCTCGGCCCGCTCGATCCGCCGGTGCGTCAGGTACTGCCCGGGCGTCTCCCCGTAGGCCGCCTTGAAGGCCCGGATGAAGTGATACCGCGAGTACCCGGCATGCGCGGCCACGGCGTCGAGGTCGAGCCCTGGGTCGGCCCAGTCCCGGTCCATCGCGTCCTTGGCGAGCCTGAGCTGCCGCATCTTGTCCACGGTTCGATGCTGCCACGGGGCACTGACAGCGCACCGCGGCACGAATCGGCGAAGGCCCCCGGAGCGCGGGCGCTCCGGGGGCCTTCGGGGCCGGGGGCAGGTGCGTCAGACGGCCTCTGCCACCGTCGGCTGCACGTTAGCGGCGTCCCCAGCCGCGTCCCCGGCCTGCTTGTCCGGTCCGGCGCCGCGCAGCGGGACCTCCTTCACGAAGACGGCGGCCAGCAGCGCCACCACGCCGACCACCGCACCCAGGACGAAGGCCGAGTGCGTGCCCGCCGAAACCGCGTACTGGTACGCCTCCCTGGCCGCCACCGGCAGCTTGTGCAGGCTCTTCGCGTCCAGCTGGGCGGACTGCTCGGTGATCTTCGAGCCGAGGGTGCCCGCCCGCTGGGCCATCACGTCCTGCACCCGGTTGTTGAACAGCGCGCCCATGATCGCGACACCGAAGGAGGAGCCGAGCGTGCGGAAGAGGGTGGTGGACGAGGACGCGACACCCATGTCCCTCATCTCCACGCTGTTCTGCGCCACCAGCATGGTGATCTGCATCAGGCAGCCCATTCCGGCGCCCAGCACGGCCATGTAGACGCCCGAGGTGAACCGGGTCGTCCCGGTGTCCATCTGCGCGAGCAGGAACAGGCCGGCGATCATCAGCGCGCTGCCGACCAGCGGGAAGACCTTGTACCTGCCGCTCTTGGTGGTGACCCGGCCCGCGATCATCGACACGACGAGCATCGCCCCGAGCATCGGCAGGAGCAGCAGTCCGGAGTTGGTCGCGGAGGCGCCCTGCACCGCCTGCTGGTACAGCGGCAGGAACAGCGTCGCGCCGAACATCACGAACCCGGTGATGAACCCGATCACCGACATCAGGGAGAAGTTGCGGCTGCGGAAGATGTGCAGCGGCACGACCGGCTCGGCGGCCTTGGTCTGCCAGAACACGAACCCGACGAGCGCGGCGACGCCGATGCCGATCAGCTCCATGATGCGCGCCGAGGACCAGGCGTACTCGGTCCCGCCCCAAGTGGTGACCAGCACGATCGCGGTGATGCCGACGGTGAGCAGACCGGCCCCGAGGTAGTCGATACGGGCCTTGGCGCGCTTCCTGGGCAGGTGCAGCACCGCGCTGATGGCGAGCAGGGAGACCACGCCGAGCGGCAGGTTGATGTAGAAGGCCCAGCGCCATCCCCAGTGGTCGGTGATCGTGCCGCCGACCAGCGGGCCGCCGATCATCGCGAGCGCCATGACGCCGGCCATCATGCCCTGGTACTTGCCGCGCTCCCGCGGCGGTATCAGATCTCCGATGATGGCCATGACACCGACCATGAGGCCGCCGGCACCGAGGCCCTGCACGGCGCGGAAGCCGATGAGCTGGCCCATGTTCTGCGCCATGCCGCTGAGCGCCGAACCGATCAGGAAGATCACGATCGAGCTCATGAAGGCGCCCTTGCGCCCGTGCATATCGCCGAGCTTGCCCCACAGCGGCGTGGAGGCGGCAGTGGCGAGCGTGTACGCGGTCACCACCCAGGACAGGTGCTCGAGCCCGCCGAGATCGCCCACGATCGTCGGCATCGCGGTGCCCACGATCATGTTGTCCAGCATCGCGAGCATCATGGTGATCATCAGCGCGAGCAGGACGACCCGCACGCTCCGTGGCTGTTCCTCGGTCTCGGGCGGTGCCGTGTTGTCCGCCATGCTCCCCACTCCCCTGGATACTGCGGGCCGCCCGCTACTTACTTGCCGCCCGGCTAGTTGACTACACTGAGGGAAGGTAGCCCCGAAACTAGCCGGGCGTCAAGTAAGTTTGGTGGGCCTGCCGGTCGGGCGGTAAGCAGGTATCGGAAGTCCGAGGAGTACGAGATGGGCGGCACCACCATGGACGGCACCAAGCGGCAGCGGCGGGGGGACACCCGCCAGCGCATCCAGGACGTGGCGCTCGAACTCTTCGTCGAGCAGGGCTACGAGAAGACCTCACTGCGCGAGATCGCCGAGCGCCTGGACGTCACCAAGGCGGCCCTCTACTACCACTTCAAGACCAAGGAAGAAATCCTGGTCAGCATCTTCGAGGACCTCTCCCGCCCGATGGACGAGCTGATCGAGTGGGGCAAGGCCCAGCCCCACACCCTCGAGACCAAACGGGAGGTGCTGCGCCGCTACAGCGAGGCGCTGGCCGGCGCGGCCCCGCTGTTCCGCTTCATGCAGGAGAACCAGGCCACCGTCCGCGAGCTGAGCATCGGCAACGAGTTCAAGGACCGGATGCTCCAGATGCGTGACATCCTCCGGGACCCGGACGCCTCACTGACCGATCAGGTCCGCTGCACCAGCGCGCTGTTCACGATGCACGCGGGGATGTTCGTGCTCCAGGACGTCGACGGCGACCCGGAGGAGAAGCGCAGGGCGGTCCTGGAGGTCGCCATCGACCTGGTGACGCAGGCGCACGCGGAACCTCGGGGCTCGTAGGGCCGCAGGGGCTCCCATCCGTCTCAGACGGTCACGCCCCTGGCGCGCAGGAAGACGAGGGGGTTCGTCGCGGACCCGTAGTGCGGGGTGCCGCGGATCTCGAAGTGCAGGTGCGGCCCGTTGGAGTTGCCGGTGCTGCCGGAGAGCCCGATGCGCTGCCCGGTCGTCACGGCCTGACCGACCCGCACGTCGATCCGGGAGAGATGGGCGTACTGGGAGTAGGTGCCGCCAGGGTGCTTGATGACGACGGCATTGCCGTACGCGGACCCGTCGCCCGCGCCGTTGCCGCCGGCCTTGACGACGGTGCCGGCGTGCACGGCGGTGACCCGGGTGCCGCTCGGCACGGCGAAGTCCTGGCCGGTGTGACCGGCCCGCCACATCCCGCCGGCCTGACGGAAGCCCGCGGTGAGCCCGTACTGCTTGACCGGGCCGACCCAGGTGACGGCGTTCGCCGCGGCGCCGTCGGCCGCGGTCGCGACCCCGGCGCCCAGCACGGCCGGGATCCCCGCGCCGGCGGCCAGCACGGCGGCCCGGGCGCGGAGCCGAGACGTACGGGACGGGGAGGCGGCGCGCTGGGACATGGGGACCTCATGAAGTCGGGGGCTTGACCATCCCTTGGTACAAGCACGCCCCGTCATCCCCAAAACCCGCGCACTACGACGAGCACTCGTACATACCGGGTTGGAATTCCGTTCTCTTGACAGAAGGGGCATCCATTAGGAAGCCGGATAAAAGCGCCGTGGATGACGCCATTCGAGCGGGGAGCCCGGCCGGGGCGTAAACCCGAATGTCCCTTTTGTCGATAACGCTCTTCTGCTAGGGGGTTTAGTACCGTCCGCCTCGCCTGTGTGGCATGTCACCGCTCTTTCCGGTTCCGAATGGGCTGAGCCGTGCCGGAAAAAAAGGGGCTGCCCCGGGACCCTGGGTCCCGGGGCAGCCCCTGTGCGCGCCCGCTGAGGGGTTACGCGTCCTTGCTCAAGTTCGGACCGCCACCGGCCGCCTGCTCGATCGGCGGAACGTCCGGCAGTGCCGACTTCTCCTCACCGCGGAAGGTGAAGGTCTGGCTGTCGCCCTCGCCCTCCGTGTCGACGACCACGATGTGGCCCGGACGCAGCTCCCCGAAGAGGATCTTCTCGGACAGCGTGTCCTCGATCTCGCGCTGGATCGTGCGGCGCAGCGGCCGGGCGCCCAGCACGGGGTCGTAGCCCTTCTTGGCCAGCAGCTCCTTGGCGGACTGGGCCAGCTCGATGCCCATGTCCCGGTCCTTGAGCCGCTCGTCGACCTTGCTGATCATCAGGTCGACGATCGCCAGGATGTCGGCCTGGGTCAGCTGCGGGAAGACGACCACGTCGTCGACGCGGTTGAGGAACTCGGGGCGGAAGTGCTGCTTGAGCTCGTCCGACACCTTGTTCTTCATGCGCTCGTAGTTGGTCTTCGTGTCGCCCGCGGCGGCGAAGCCCAGGTTGAAGCCCTTGGAGATGTCCCGGGTGCCGAGGTTGGTCGTCATGATGATGACCGTGTTCTTGAAGTCCACGACCCGGCCCTGGGAGTCGGTCAGACGACCGTCCTCCAGGATCTGCAGCAGCGAGTTGAAGATGTCCGGGTGGGCCTTCTCGACCTCGTCGAAGAGGACGACCGAGAACGGCTTGCGGCGGACCTTCTCCGTCAGCTGGCCGCCCTCCTCGTAGCCCACGTATCCGGGGGGCGAACCGAAGAGACGCGACACCGTGTGCTTCTCGCTGAACTCCGACATGTCGAGGGAGATCAGCGCGTCCTCGTCGCCGAACAGGAACTCGGCGAGCGCCTTGGACAGCTCGGTCTTACCGACACCGGACGGGCCCGCGAAGATGAACGAACCACCCGGACGCTTCGGGTCCTTCAGGCCCGCACGCGTACGACGGATCGCCTTCGAGAGCGCCTTGACGGCGTCCACCTGGCCGATGACCCGCTTGTGGAGCTCGTCCTCCATGCGGAGCAGCCGGCTGGACTCCTCCTCGGTGAGCTTGAACACCGGGATGCCCGTGGCGGTGGCCAGGACCTCGGCGATCAGCTCGCCGTCGACCTCGGCGACGACGTCCATGTCGCCGGCCTTCCACTCCTTCTCCCGCTTGGCCTTCGCGGCGAGCAGCTGCTTCTCCTTGTCGCGGAGAGAAGCCGCCTTCTCGAAGTCCTGGGAGTCGATCGCGGACTCCTTGTCCCGGCGGACAGCCGCGATCTTCTCGTCGAACTCGCGCAGGTCCGGCGGCGCGGTCATCCGGCGGATGCGCATCCGGGAACCCGCCTCGTCGATCAGGTCGATCGCCTTGTCCGGCAGGAAGCGGTCCGAGATGTAGCGGTCGGCCAGGGTGGCGGCCTGGACCAGGGCCTCGTCCGTGATGGAGACGCGGTGGTGCGCCTCGTAACGGTCACGCAGACCCTTCAGGATCTCGATGGTGTGCGGCAGGGACGGCTCCGCGACCTGGATGGGCTGGAAGCGGCGCTCCAGGGCCGCGTCCTTCTCCAGGTGCTTGCGGTACTCGTCGAGCGTGGTCGCGCCGATGGTCTGCAGCTCACCGCGGGCCAGCATCGGCTTCAGGATGGAAGCCGCGTCGATGGCGCCCTCGGCGGCACCCGCACCGACCAGCGTGTGCAGCTCGTCGATGAACAGGATGATGTCGCCGCGGGTGCGGATCTCCTTGAGCACCTTCTTCAGGCGCTCCTCGAAGTCACCGCGGTAGCGGGAGCCGGCGACCAGCGCGCCCAGGTCGAGGGTGTAGAGGTGCTTGTCCTTGAGGGTCTCGGGCACCTCGCCCTTGACGATGGCCTGCGCCAGGCCCTCGACGACCGCCGTCTTGCCGACGCCGGGCTCGCCGATGAGGACCGGGTTGTTCTTGGTCCGGCGGGACAGCACCTGCATGACCCGCTCGATCTCCTTCTCGCGCCCGATGACCGGGTCGAGCTTGGACTCACGAGCGGCCTGGGTGAGGTTCCGGCCGAACTGGTCCAGGACGAGGGAGGTCGAGGGCGTGCCCTCGGCCGGGCCGCCCGCGGTGGCGGTCTCCTTGCCCTGGTAGCCCGACAGCAGCTGGATGACCTGCTGGCGGACGCGGTTGAGGTCTGCGCCCAGCTTGACCAGGACCTGGGCGGCGACGCCCTCGCCCTCACGGATCAGGCCGAGCAGGATGTGCTCCGTGCCGATGTAGTTGTGGCCCAGCTGAAGGGCCTCGCGGAGCGAGAGCTCCAGGACCTTCTTGGCACGGGGGGTGAAGGGGATGTGGCCCGAGGGCGCCTGCTGGCCCTGGCCGATGATCTCCTCCACCTGCTGGCGGACCGCCTCGAGCGAAATCCCGAGGCTCTCCAGGGCCTTAGCGGCGACACCCTCACCCTCGTGGATCAGGCCCAGGAGGATGTGCTCGGTGCCGATGTAGTTGTGGTTGAGCATCCGGGCTTCTTCCTGAGCCAGGACGACAACCCGCCGCGCGCGGTCGGTGAACCTCTCGAACATCGTTAATCGCTCCTCAGAGCGGTCAGGCAGTAAGGGGACGCTCCCCTCCCTGTCCTTCCGCAGCTTAGTCCCGCAAGCGGGGACCGCTCATTCCAACTGCCGACACCGTCCTTGGCCTCCTGACCCCGAACGCCGACATCTGCTCCAACCCGATGGTGCGAGACGATGTTCCCGCAGGCCAGGCAGTTACCCCACTCGCCAGTACGCCGATGGCGAACGTGAGACGGCCCGTCCTGCGTGTCGCCCCCTCCCACTAGGGATGTCTTACCCGTACGCACGGACACTCCATGCCGCGCGTACCGGTTCCCTCCGCTATGGGCGAACATCCTTGCGCCGCCGGACACCCCCGAACGCCCTCTGCTCCGACACGGTGCGCAGTCAGTTCACCACCCAGCGTAACTCCCGGCCTGCCCGGCCTGTTGCTCCGGGCATGGTCCCCACTGTGCCCCTGGTTTCCACGGTGCCCCTCCCCCGCCGACCGCGCGACCCGGACGACAGGGCGCGCCGCTGGTACGAGGACGAGCTGGGCTGGGCCACCGCCTTCGGGGAGCCGTTGCGGCTGGTCACGGGCCTGCGCTTCGACGTCCTGGAGGTTCCCGCGGAGGCCGGGTACGCGGCGCTGCGGCATCTGGGGCCGGCGTCCCCCGTCGCGGTGCACGGGGAAAGGATGCGGCTGCTGGTGGCCGCGGGCGGCGCGGACGAGTTGCCGGGGCTGCTCGACTGGCTGGAGTGGGGTGCCCTGCCCCTGGACCTCACGGCCGTCGGAGCGGGCGGGCACATCGAGGCGCCGCCGCCACCGGACCGGAACGGTTCACAGGGGGCCGCCGTCTGGCTGCGGCCCCCCGAGACGGGATGCGAGATCGAACTGCTGCTGCCGACGCTGTCGGCCGTGGGGGGCGTCGCAGGCACCCCCGATCTGGTGCGGCTGGTCGACACGATGGCAACGCAGTGCCACCGGGTCCGGCTGCGGCGCGCGTGCGCTCAGCCGTTGGCCTTCTCGTAGGCCTCGCGGATGGACGCCGGAACACGGCCACGGTCGTTGACCTCGTAACCGTTCTCCTTCGCCCAGGCGCGGATCTGCGCGGTGTCCTGGCTGCCGCCGGAAGCGGCCGCGCGGGTCTTGCCACGTCCGCCCGCGGCGCGGCCTCCGGTACGACGGCCACCCTTCACGTAGGGCTCGAGAAGGCCACGGAGCTTGTCCGCGTTGGTGGTCGTGAGATCGATCTCGTACGTCTTGCCGTCCAGTGCGAACGTGACGGTCTCGTCGGCCTCGCCACCGTCGAGGTCGTCGACAAGAAGGACCTGAACCTTCTGTGCCACCGCATTTCCTTTCATCGATAACTTCAGGGCCCGAGGGTTGCGGCCTGTGCCGCTTGTTTCGCGTCCCCTGTTATATGCAGTACTGCAGTACGTCGGAAAGCAAACCGCTTTTGCTGGAAAAACACAAACCCCCGGGAGAGGGCAACGTGCGGCGGGCGGACCGGAAACATGCGCGTTTCGGACATAGGGAACCTGGGCAACGCTGTCCGGCCGAAGCGCGGGGGCCGAATACTCCAGGCGATCCCTTGATGATCACAGATGCAGAAGCATCCGGCTGTTGCCCAAGGTGTTCGGTTTCACTCGTTCGAGACCGAGGAACTCCGCCACGCCCTCGTCATAGGAACGCAACAGCTCCGCGTAGACATCCGTGTCGACAGGCGTCTCCCCGATCTCGACGAAGCCGTGCTTCTCGAAGAAGTCCACTTCGAAGGTCAGGCAGAAAACGCGGCGAACGCCGAGCCAGCGGGCGGTCTGAAGCAACTTCCCCAGCAACCGGTGCCCGACGCCGAGGCCCTTGGCCCCGGGCTGCACCGCGAGAGTACGCACTTCCGCCAGGTCTTCCCACATGACGTGCAGGGCACCACAGCCGACGACCTCGCCGTTGTCATCGCGTTCCGCCACCCAGAACTCCTGGATGTCCTCGTAAAGCGTGACCGTCGCTTTGTCGAGCAGGATGCCGCGCCGGACGTAGGCGTCGAGGAGCCGGCGCACCGCCGGGACATCGGTCGTCCGGGCCCGCCGGACGGTGACGGCTTTTGCGGTGGGACTCTCTGCTGGCATGTGCGGACGCTATCGCCCGGTGGCGCCTCCGTCCGAGGCGGGGTTCTTCTCGTCCCGCATCCCCGCGGGGTTCTCCCCCGGGGTTCCGCCGGGCTTGTCGCCGGCGCTCCCGGCCGGGCGTTCGGAGGGCGGCAGGGATTCGGGGGATTCGGCTTCCGCGGTGGAGGCCGTTTCGTCACCTTCGGCTTCCGGGGGAGGCGTCGATTCGGCACCCCCGGCTTCCGCGCCGGACGCCGTTTCGGTCTCTCCGGGCTGCGGGGCACTGGCCGGTCCCTGCACGATGCGCATCGCGTCCTGGAGTGCCTGTCGCTGTTCATCGCTCATCATGCCGAAGAAGGCGACGAGTGCGGCGGCCGGGTTGTCGCTCTGCGACCAGGCATCGTTCATCAGTGCGGCCGCGTAGGCGGCGCGGGTGGAGACGGCCTCATATCGATAGGCCCGGCCTTCCGCCTCGCGGCGGACCCAGCCCTTCTGATGGAGATTGTCCAAAACGGTCATCACCGTGGTGTACGCGATGGACCGTTCCTGCTGAAGGTCTTCCAGGACTTCTCGAACGGTCACCGGGCGGTTCCACTTCCACACCCGCGTCATGACCGCGTCTTCGAGTTCTCCCAATGGCCGGGGCACGCTCAGCACAATAGTGGGAGATGCCACCCATGGCCTGTCGAACGTTCACATATCGGGCGAGAGGTGACAAAAAGGGCGTACGACTCGGTAATCAAACGAGTCGTACGCCGGGTGACGCGGGAGTCGCCCAGGGAAACCGGGGTCCGTCAGCCCTCGACGTCCCGGGGCGCCGGGCGGGCGCTCTCGGCGTGCGCGAGCGCCGCGTCGACGGCCGCGTCCTCCTTGGCCTTGTTGGCGCCGCCCTGGGTCTTCACGATCACCTTGATGAGCCCGATGAAGAAGACGGCCATCACGACCGGCGGCACGAGCGCGGAGACGTAGTCCATGCGTCCAGGGTAGCCAGGTCCCGTCCGGTGGATCCCGGACACCCCCGGCCCGTGCACGGCCCGCGGCCCTAGGGTCTTTCGTTTGGATCAGGCCGGATCAGGGAGCGGGGTCTGGTGCCGTGCATCGCAAGGCGGAGGAGGGCGTCATGGCGGAGCCATGGCAACCGACGACAACGCGGCGAGGCGCGGTGCCAGACCCCGCGAGCCCGGCGTGATCCAAACGAGAGGTCCTAGCCCACGGCGAGCCGCCGCTGCGCGTGCGGGGGCCCGGGCTTGCGCTTGGGCGGGAAGACCTCGCCGGGAGTCGGGATGGGGCGCTGCGGGCGCGGGGACTGCGGCTCGGGGCGCGGCCCCGGTTTCTCGGGCCGCTCGCCCGGCTTGTCCCCGGGTTTGCGGGCGGGCTTCTCCGCGGGCTCCTCCGCGCTGCCGCGACCGCCCGGGAGCGCCGTGAGCCGGGCCCGGGAGGCGGGCACGGTGACGGCCCGGGGGGTGAAGCGGGTGTGCGCGCCGCGTTCGGCGAGGGCACGGCAGCGGTCGAGGAGGGCGGCGGCAGCGGGGGTGCCGCACAGGGCACGCAGGGCGTCGAGGTCGTCCGGGACCGGACGGTAGCCGGCCCGCAGGGCGTCCTCCAGGAGGGCGAGGTAGCCGCATGCGGCGCCGGGGAGGGCGGCGCGATAGCGGGCGAGGTCGGCCAGCAGGAAGGCCCGCAGGCGGGCGCCCTCCCGCACCGCCTCCTCGACGGACTCGGCGAGGCGGAGGCAGTCCTTGACGTCCTCGGAAGAAGCGGTGCGGTGATGGAGGGCGAGGGCGAGGGCCCGGCGGAGCACGCGCAGCTCCTCCGCGCCGAAGGCCAGGCCGCCGCGGGATCCGTATGGCGTGGGCATGCGGTGACGCTAGCGCTAATCGGACAAAACGGGCCGCTCAGGGGATCGTGTCGCCTCCGGGTTCCCTCAGGTGGGGGCGGCCTGCGCGCCCCCCGGGCCTCACATGCGGGACACGTTCCGTTCGTACACCAGCCGCAGGCCGATCAGGGTGAGCCACGGCTCGTGCTCGTCGAGCACCGTGGACTCGCCGAGGACCATCGGGGCGAGGCCGCCCGTCGCGATCACCGTGACGTCGTCCGGGTCGGCCGCCAGCTCCCGGGCCATCCGGCTGACGACCCCGTCGACCTGGCCCGCGAAGCCGTAGACGATGCCTGCCTGCATCGCCTCGACCGTGTTCTTGCCGATCACGCTCCGCGGCCGCGCAACCTCGATCTTCCGCAGCTGCGCGCCCTTGACGCCCAGCGCCTCCACCGAGATCTCGATGCCCGGCGCGATGACACCGCCCACGTACTCCCCGCGGGCACTCACCGCGTCGAAGGTCGTCGCCGTGCCGAAGTCCACGACGATCGCCGGCCCGCCGTAGAGCTCGACCGCGGCGACCGCATTGACGATCCGGTCCGCGCCGACCTCCTTGGGGTTGTCGGTGAGGATCGGCACGCCCGTCTTCACCCCCGGCTCCACGAGCACCGCCGGCACGTCGCCGTAGTAGCGCCGCGTCACCTCGCGCAGCTCGTGCAGCACCGACGGCACGGTCGCGCAGATCGAGATGCCGTCGATGCCGTCGCCCAGCTCCTCGCCGAGGAGGGGGTGCATGCCCATCAGGCCCTGGAGCAGCACCGCCAGCTCGTCCGCCGTGCGGCGCGCGTCCGTGGAGATCCGCCAGTGCTCGACGATGTCCTCGCCGTCGAACAGGCCGAGGACGGTTTGGGTGTTGCCTACGTCGATGGTCAGCAGCATGGCCCTACCTACTCCGCCGCTCGCAGGTCCAGGCCGATGTCCAGGATCGGGGAGGAGTGCGTCAGCGCTCCGACCGCCAGGAAGTCGACGCCCGTCTCCGCGTATGCCTTCGCGTTCTCCAGCGTCAGCCGGCCCGACGCCTCCAGCAGGGCGCGGCCGCCGACGATCGCGACCGCCTCCTCGCACTCGCCCGGCGTGAAGTTGTCCAGGAGGATCAGGTCCGCGCCGGCGTCCACCACCTCACGCAGCTGGTGCAGGGTGTCGACCTCGACCTCGATCGGCACGTCCGGGAACATCTCGCGGACCGCCTCGAACGCCTGGGCGACACCGCCGGCCGCCACGACGTGGTTGTCCTTCACCAGCGCCGCGTCCGACAAGGACATCCGGTGGTTCACGCCGCCGCCGCAGCGGACCGCGAACTTCTCCAGCGCGCGCAGGCCCGGCGTCGTCTTGCGGGTGTCGCGCACGCGCGTCTGGGTGCCGTCCAGGGCATCCGCCCACGCGCGCGTGGCGGTCGCGACGCCCGACAGGCGGCACAGGATGTTCAGCGCGCTGCGCTCGGCGGTGAGCAGGTCACGGGTGCGGGTGGTGACGGTGAGCAGCTTCTGGCCGGCCTCCACCCGGTCGCCGTCGTCGACGTGGCGCTCGACCTCGAACTCGTCCGTGCAGACCACCGAGATGACCGCCTCGGCGACCCGGAGGCCCGCCACCACGCCGGCCTCGCGCGCGGTGAAGTCGCCGGTGGCGACCGCCTCCTCGGGGATCGTCGCGACCGTCGTCACATCCACGCCGTGGTCCAGGTCCTCCTGGATGGCGACATTGGCGATGTCCTCGACCTCCACCGGGTCGAGCCCGGCGTCGGCCAGGAGCTGGGCGAGGGCGGGGTCGAGCCCGCACTCCAGATATTCCTCGTCGGCGTCCGCGCCGCAGGCACAGCCGTCGCCGCAGCCACCGGTCGAGGCGAGGGGAAGGTCGGGGGTGCTCACTTCTGTCACTGCTCCTGGGGATGCGGGGCGGTCGGGGGGAAGTCTGCGGTGTCGGTGGTGCGTACGGCCAGCGTCCGGTCCGGATTCAGCCGTACGACGATGTGGCGGCGCCAGCCGGTGTCGTCGCGGCCGGCGTGGTCCTCGCGCCAGTGGCAGCCGCGGGTCTCCTCGCGCAGGAGGGCTGCGGCGACCAGGACCCGGGCGACGTACAGCAGGTTGGTGCTCTCCCAGGTGTCCACACCGGGCTCGGAGGTCTTGCCGTTCTCCGCGAGGGCGTCGCGCGCGTCGCTGTGCAGCCGCTGGAGCCGGTCCGCGGCCTCCTGGAGGGAGGAGGCGGACCTGAGCACTCCGGCGCCGTCCGTCATGATCCGCTGGATCGTGAACCGGTCCTCCGGGGCGAGCAGCGGATGCGCGGGCTTCTCGGGGTACGGGACGGGTTCGGGCACACGCGCGTGCAGTCCGTTCTCCGCGCGTCCCCGGGCGATGTCGACGGCGATGCGCTCGGCGTAGACCAGGCCCTCCAGGAGGGAGTTCGAGGCGAGCCGGTTGGCGCCGTGCACGCCCGTGCAGGCGACCTCCCCGCACGCGTACAGGCCCGGCACGGTCGTCCGGCCGTGGGAGTCGGTGCGCACACCGCCGGAGGCGTAGTGGGCCGCCGGGGCGACCGGGATGGGCTCGGTCACCGGGTCGATGCCGTTCGCGCGGCAGGCGGCCAGGATCGTCGGGAAGCGGTGCTCCCACATGTCCGCGCCGAAGTGCCGGGCGTCGAGGAACATGTGCTCGGCGTCCTGCTCCTGCATGCGGCGCGTGATGCCCTTGGCGACGATGTCCCGGGGCGCCAGTTCGGCCAGCTCGTGCTGACCGGCCATGAAACGCACCCCGTCCGCGTCCACCAGGTGGGCGCCCTCACCGCGCACCGCCTCGGAGACGAGCGGCTGCTGGCCCTCCGCGTCCGGGCCGAGGAACAGCACGGTCGGGTGGAACTGCACGAATTCCAGGTCGCTGACCTCGGCGCCGGCGCGCAGGGCGAGGGCCACTCCGTCGCCCGTGGACACCGAAGGGTTCGTGGTCGCGGAGAAGACCTGGCCCATGCCGCCGGTGGCGAGAACCACGGCGGGCGCGTGCACGGCGCCCACGCCGTCGTGCTGGCCCTCGCCCATGACGTGCAGGCTGACGCCCGCGGTACGGCCCTCGGCGTCCGTCAGCAGATCCAGGACCAGCGCGTTCTCGATCGTGCGCAGTCCACGAGCGCGTACGGCCTCGACGAGCGCCCGGGAGATCTCGGCGCCGGTCGCGTCGCCGCCGGCGTGCGCGATCCGGCGGCGGTGGTGGCCGCCCTCCCGGGTCAGCTCGATACCGCCCTCGTCGTCGGTGTCGAAGTGCGCTCCGGTGGAGATGAGCCGGCGCACCGCGTCGGGACCCTCGGTGACCAGGATGCGCACCGCCTCCTCGTCGCACAGGCCCGCCCCGGCCACGAGCGTGTCCTCAAGGTGCTGCGCCGGGGTGTCGCCCTCGCCGAGGGCCGCCGCGATGCCGCCCTGCGCCCACCGGGTGGAGCCGTCGTCGAGGCGCGCCTTGGTGACGACGACCGTCCGCAGCCCCGCGGCCTCGCAGCGCAGGGCCGCGGTGAGGCCGGCGACGCCGGAGCCGACGACGGCCACGTCCGCGGAGATGGACCAGCCCGGTGCGGGCGCGTGCAGTCGTATGCCTGTGCTGGTCACGAGGCGGCTCCGTGGGGGTCGACGGGCTCGGGGGCTCCGAAGGAGAGGGGGATGTTGTCGATCAGCCGGGTGGTCCCGGCCCGGGCGGCGACGACGAGGACCGCCTCGCCGGTGAAGTCGTCGGGGATCTCGGTGAAGTCCGACGGATCGACCAGGGCCAGATAGTCCAGTACCAGCGGCGGGTCCAGTTGGGCGGCTTCGTCCAGCACCAGACGGGCGGTGCCGCGGACGGCGGCGGGACCGCCCGGCGCGGCCTTCGCCACGGCGTGCGCGTCGGCGGCGGCGCGCGACTCGCCTATCGCGCTGAGGGCCTCCGCCCGGGCGTTCGTGGAGGGCACCTCACGGGCCCGCGCGCGCAGCGCCTCCTGGGCGGCGTGCCGGTCGCGTCCCGCGAACAGGGCCCGGGACAAGGCGAGCGCGGTGTGCCGCTCGGCGGGCGAGAGGTAGCGGTTGCGGCTGGAGAGGGCAAGCCCGTCGGACTCGCGCACGGTGGGCACGCCGACGATCTCCACGCCGAAGTTCAGGTCGCGCACCATCCGGCGGATCAGGGCGAGTTGCTGGGCGTCCTTCTGCCCGAACAGGGCCACGTCGGGGCGGGTGAGGTGCAGCAGTTTGGCGACGACCGTGAGCATGCCGTCGAAGTGGCCGGGGCGGAAGGCCCCTTCGAGGCGCTCGCCCATGGGGCCCGCGGACAGCCGCACCTGGGGCTCTCCGCCCGGGTAGACCTCGTCCACGGAAGGGGCGAACACGGCGTCCGCACCGGCCTGTTCCGCCACCTTGAGGTCCGTGTCCAGGGTGCGCGGATAGCGCTCGAGGTCCTCGCCCTCGCCGAACTGGAGCGGGTTGACGAAGACGGTGACGACGACCTCGCCGTCCGGTCCGGCGATCTGGCGGGCGGCGCGGATCAGGGCCGCATGGCCCTCGTGCAGGGCGCCCATGGTCATCACGACGGCTCGGCGGCCGGGCTTCACGCGCGCGTGCAGCTCGTCGGCGGTGCGCAGCAGGGCGGTGGTCATCAGGCGTCCCCTTCGATGCCGTTGCCGAGTACCCCGAGGAGGTCCTCGGCCAGCTCCGGCTTGAGCAGTCCATGGGCCAGGGCGCGGTCAGCGGTCGCGCGGGCCATCGCCAGATAGCCGGCGACGGTCTCCGGAGCGTGCTTGCGCAGCTCGGCGACGTGCGCGGCGACCGTGCCGGCGTCGCCGCGCGCGACGGGGCCGGTCAGGGCCGCGTCGCCGGAGCGCAGGGCGTTGTCCAGGGCGGCCCCGAGCAGCGGGCCGAGCATGCGGTCGGGGGCCTCGACGCCCGCCGCGCGCAGCAGCTCCATGGACTCGGCGACCAGAGTCACCAGGTGGTTCGCGCCGAGGGCGAGTGCCGCGTGATACAGCGGGCGCATCTCCTCGGCGATCCACTCGGGCTCGCCGCCCATCTCGATCACCAGCGCCTCGGCGGCCAGCCTCAGCTCCTCGGGCGCGGTGACCCCGAAGGAGCAGCCGGCCAGGCGCTGGACGTCCACCGGGGTGCCGGTGAAGGTCATCGCGGGGTGCAGGGCGAGCGGCAGCGCTCCCGCTCGCAGGGCGGGCTCGAGCACCCGTGCGCCGTACCGCCCGGAGGTGTGCACGAGCAGCTGTCCCGGCCGTACCGCGCCGGTCTCGGCGAGGCCCTCCACCAAGCCCGGCAGGGCGTCGTCGGGGACGGTCAGCAGGACCAGGTCGGCACGGTCCAGGACCTCGGCGGGCGGGACGACCGGCACGTCCGGAAGCATCAGCGCCGCCCGGCGCCGGGAGGCGTCGGACACCCCGGAGACCGCGACCGGGCGGTGCCCGGCGAGTTGCAGGGACGCGGCGAGCGCCGGCCCGACCCGGCCCGCTCCGACGACGCCCACGGTGAGCCGCGCGGGGCGGTCCTTGGGGTCTGGCTGCTGGAATGTACTCACTCGACGGAGGCCTTCCCGTTCCAGTCCGCTCTGGGTACCGGACGATTTCTCGTCATGTTAACGCGATTGGTTCGCCGGGCGGCCGGCCATCCACAGGCTGTGGGCTTCCGCACGCCGTGAAGGGCGGGCACATGCGGGTGCCGGGCGGCACGGACGCACGGCATCATCCAGGGCGTGAGCACGGCGGCGAATGCGGAGGGGAACATGGCGCGGACGACGGAAAGGGCCGACGCGTACGACGAAGGAGCCGAGGAGCGGCCGACGCCGTCATCCGGCGAGCTGCCGTTTCGGCGGGAGCGCCGGATCGCCGCGCTGCGGCGCGCGGAACGCGTCCTGGCCCGCCCGGGCTTCCTCGGCACGCTCCGGGAGCGGTTGGCGCTGCTGGACGGCGTGCAGGACCTGTACGACCTCGACGAGGCCGCGGACATGTACGGGACGGGCGTGGTCGAGGCGCTGGAGGAGAAGGTCGCCGCACTGCTCGGCACCGAGGACGCCGCCTTCTTCCCCACCGGCACGATGGCCCAGCAGGTGGCTCTGCGCTGCTGGGCGGGCCGCACCGGCAGCCCCACGGTCGCCCTGCATCCGCTCGCCCACCCCGAGGTCCACGAGCGGAAGGCGTTCAGCGAGGTCGGAGGGTTGCGCCCGGTGCACGTCACGACCGAGCCCCGGCAGCCGACCGCCGACGAGGTACGCGGCTTCGAGGAGCCCTTCGGGGCGCTGATGCTCGAACTGCCCCTCAGGGACGCGGGTTTCCTGCTGCCCTCCTTCGAGGAGCTGGCCGAGGTCGTTCAGGCCGCGCACGAACGCGACGCGGTGGTGCACTTCGACGGCGCGCGCCTGTGGGAGACCACGGTCCACTTCGGCCGCCCGCTGAAGGAGATCGCGGATCTCGCGGACAGCGTCTACGTGTCGTTCTACAAGTCGCTCGACGGGTACGGCGGCGCGGCGCTCGCCGGCCCCGCGACACTCGTCGAGGAGGCCAAGGCCTGGCGCCACCGCTACGGCGGCATGGTCTTCCAGCAGTTCCCGACGGCCCTCGCGGCCCTCGCCGGCCTGGAGCGGCACCTGCCCCGGCTGCCGGAATACGTGCACCACGCGCGCGTGGTCGCCGCCGCGCTGCGCGAGGGGTTCGCGGCGGCCGGAGTGCCGTGGGCCCGTGTGTACCCCGACCCGCCGCACACCTGTGACTTCCAGGTCTGGCTGCCGTTCGCCCCGGACGTCCTCGCGCAGGCCGCGGTCCGGCAGGGGGAGGAGTCCGGGACGCTGCTGTTCGCCAACGGCTGGCAGCGCTCGGGCCCGGGTCTTGCCTTCACCGAGGTCTACGTACGGGCCGCCGGACTGGACTGGACGGCCGACGACGTGCGCAGGGCCGCGATGGAGTTCGTGCGGCGGCTGCCGGACGCCGCGGGGTAGCGGGGCCCCGGGGCCGCGGTCCGGCGGAATCAGCAGCCGGGGCGCGGGCGGCGCGCGAAGAGGCGGCGGGACAGGGCGGTCCGCAGCCGTCCGCGTGCCGGGCGGCCCGCCAGGGCGGCACGGAACTCGCGGTGACCGCCCATCTCCCGCACGAGCTGCCAGTCGTGGGCACCGGGGGCGGGCGGGGCGGGCTCGCCCAGCCGGCGGGCGCGGTAGGTGTCGAGCAGGTACTGCTGGGTGATGCTCATGGGATGTCGCCTCTCGGGACGTGGAGACAGGGATCCGTAGGCTCCGCGGCTGCCCCGGCTCGTCCCAGGCTGCGCCCGGAATGCTCCCGCTGTCGCGTCGATTGACGACCGCCGTCAACCGACGGCCGCGTTGTCGGTGGAGCGGTGCACCATGAGGTCATGAGTGTGCGCATCGACATCAGCGGGCTGCGGCGGGAGAAGATCGTCGCCGTTGTCTCTCCCCTGGCCGAGCTGGGGATGGCTCTGCACGCGCTGTCCGAGCCCGGCCATCACCCCGGGCTCCAGGGCTGGGTGACCACCGTGACCTGCGGCCTGGACCCGCACCTCGCCGACCGGATGTGCGAGGCCGACTTCCTGTGGCGTACGACGTTCTCGGACCTCTTCCAGCCGTACGCGGGCCTGCCGGGAGGGAACACGCTCCCCGGCGCCACCCTGGCCGAGGAGCTGGCCCTGCTGGACAAGCTCAGCGACGAGCAGTTCGTCGACGCGGCGCTGGAGTTCACCTGCCCGGCGTCGTACGGCACACCGGGTCCCGTCGCGCTCACCGACCCGGAAGTCCGTCGCCGCGCCCTGGAGCTGGCCGCCGCGCGAGGTCCGCGGCAGCTGCGGTTCAGCGAGCGGCTGCTGGCCGACCCGCCGAGCACCCGGGCCTGGCTGCGGCAGTTCCTGGAGGACTGCGACGAGGCGTTCTTCGCGGACGCCTGGTCCCGGCTGCGCCACCAGCTCGCGGCGGACGCCCGCCACAAGACGGAGCTGCTGCGGCGCAAGGGCCTGGGCGAGGCGCTGGCGTCGGTGTCGCCCGCGGTGACGCTCGACGAGGCCGCGGCCCTGATCACCGTGGACAAGCTCGGCGCGGGCCGCACGGCCACGGTGGACGGCGGTCTGCTGCTCGTCCCGACCAGCCTGGGCCGGCCGCATCTGATGGTCCTGCACCAGTACGGCTGGCAGCCCGTGCTGCACTACCCCATCAGCTCCCCGGAGATGGCGGCGCCCCCGTCGCTGGAACAGCTGACCCTGCGGATGGCCGCCCTCTCCCATCCGGTGCGCATGCGCCTGTGCCGCAGTCTCGCCCGCAGCGCGTTCACCACGAGCGAGCTGGCCCGGACCCACGGGATGACGGCGCCCGAGATATCCAGGCACCTGAGCACCCTGAAGAAGGCGGGCCTGCTCACCACCCGCCGCCGCGGCCGGTACGTCCTGCACCAGCTGGAGGTGACCGCGGTGGCCCGGCTGGGCAGCGACTTCCTGGAAGGGATACTCCGGTAGCGGACGCCGTCCCGGAGGTACCCCTCGGTCGAACCGGAGCTGCCCGTCAGTCGAACCGGATGTGCTTCAGCCCGACCTTCGCCTGCCGCAGCCGGTTCCGCACCGCGCTCTCGTTGTTCGGCCTGAGCGTCAGTCCGGCGAGCACGGCGATCCGGTCGGCCGTCTTCCGCACCGTCGAGTGGTCCGTCCACAGGTGCTCGGCGAACTCCGGCTCGCGCAGCCGTTCCAGACAGTGGTCGAGCTGCTCGACGGCCCAGCTCTCCCTGCGCGGCGGAGCGTCCTTTCCGGCGACGTGCCGAAGGAGGTGTCCGAAGCCGCGCTCCCGCAGCCGCTCCAGAACGGTCTCGCGTGCGGCGAGGAGTGCGAAGTGCCGTACGTCATGGCCGCGTTCACGCAGACGGCCGACCGTCTCCGCGAAGTACCCGGAGTCGGTGACGGTCATCGGCGCGATCACCACCCCGTCGTGCTTGCTCAGCGCCAGGTCGAGGACCTCGACCACACCCTGCCGCCAGGACACCAGGTCCTGGAAGTCGCCGCGCAGCCCGGGAGGCAGCATGCGGCGCAGTCCGAAGCCGGCGTGTTCCGGATCGCAGATGACGCTGCCCGGCAGCCGCCGCTGGATCTCGTGCGCGGTCTGTGTCTTGCCGCCCCCGAAGGGGCCGTTGATCCACAGAAGCATGCACCGACCCTAGCGGGACCGGTCCCCCGGCGGCGGGGGTTGGCTCAGCCGTGGCCGCCCGCCCGTACAAGACCGGTCTCGTAGGCGAGGACGACCACCTGTACCCGGTCCCGCAGGCCCAGCTTGGTCAGGATGCGGCCTACGTGGGTCTTCACGGTCGCCTCGGACAGCACGAGCCGGGCCGCGATCTCTCCGTTGGACAGACCCTGTGCGACCAGCACCATCACCTCGCGCTCGCGGTCGGTGAGCCGCTCCAGCTCCTTGTGCCGGGGCTCGGCGGCGCCGCCCGGCAGCATCGGCGCGAACCGGTCGAGAAGGCGGCGGGTGGTGGAGGGCGCGACCACGGCGTCGCCGCTGTGCACGGAGCGGATGGCGGCGAGCAGCTCGCCGGGCGGCACGTCCTTCAGCATGAAGCCGGAGGCACCCGCCTTCAGCCCGGAGAACGCGTACTCGTCGAGGTCGAAGGTGGTCAGGATCAGCACCTTCGGGGCGCCCGGCTCCGAGCAGATGCGGCGGGTGGTCTCCACGCCGTCCAGCTTCGGCATGCGGACGTCCATGAGGACCACGTCGACCTCGGTGGAGCGCAGCACCTGGAGGGCCTCGACGCCGTCGCCCGCCTCCGCGACGACCTCCATGTCCGGCTGGGCGGCGAGCACCATCCGGAACCCGGTGCGCAGCAGCACCTGGTCGTCGACGAGCATCACGCGGATCGGCATGGCGGGGGTCCTCCGGTCGGCCTGGGGTCGGTGGGCTTGGGCGGTGTCGCGGGCGTGCGGTCGGGGCGCATGGGTCACTGGGAAGGTTTCAGCGGCAGCAGCGCACTGATGCGGAAGCCTCCTCCGGGGCGGGGGCCCGCGTCCAGGGTGCCGCCCACCATGCCGACGCGCTCGCGCATGCCGATCAGTCCGTGGCCCTGGCCGTCGAGCCCGCCCTCTTCGTACAGCTCGTGCGGAGCGCCCTTGCCGTCGTCCTCCACCAGCAGTCCGAGACCGTCGTCGAAGTACACCAGGCGCACGCTCGCGCCCGCGTTGGGGCCCCCGTGCTTTCGGGTGTTGGTGAGCGCCTCCTGGACGATGCGGTACGCGGTCAGCTCGACGCCGCTGGGCAGCGGGCGCGGAGTGCCCTCCACCCTGAAGTCGACGGGCAGGCCCGCGCTGCGGCAGTGCTCGACCAGCTCGTCGATCTGTTCGACGTCGGGCTGCGGCACGTACTCGCCGGCCTCCTTGTGCTCGCCGGTGCGCAGTACGCCGAGCAGACGGCGCATCTCGGCGAGGGCCTGGCGACCGGTTCCGGAGATCGTCTCCAGGGCCTTCTTGGCCTGGTCGGGCGCGGCGTCGAGCACATAGGCCGCCCCGTCGGCCTGCACGACCATCACCGAGACGTTGTGGGCCACCACGTCGTGCAGCTCACGGGCGATACGGGCGCGCTCGGCCGCGACCGCGACCTTCGCCTGCGCCTCGCGCTCCTTCTCCAGCCGGGCGGCGCGCTCCTCCAGCTGGGCGAGGTAGGCGCGGCGGGTGCGCAGGGAGTCCCCGAGAACCCAGGCGAGGGCGAAGGGGACCGTCTGGAAGACCGCGACCGCGACGTTCCCGAGCGGGCTGGCGTGGGGGTCCGGCCAGCGGATCAGGGCCAGGGGGCCCGCACACAGGCCGCCGATGAGGCCGGTCCGGGAGGCCCAGCGGGCGCCGTCCGCGGCGACCGTGTAGATGATCACCAGCATGGCGAAATCGGCGATCATCGACTGCTGGTCCAGGACCAGCTGCGCCAGCCCCATCACCAGGGCCAGCAGCAGCATCTTCTCGGGCATACGACGGCGCAGCGCGACGACCACGGACAGGACGGCGGAGATCGCGAGGCCCGCGGGGATCGTTCCGTGGTAGTTCCGCGCCCCGACGAGGTTGGTCACGCTCACGCAGGAGAGCCCGAACAGGACGACGGCCCAGAAGCTGTCGACCCCGGTGGGGTGCCTGCGGAGAAAGTCATAGAGGCGCTGCACGTAACCCAGCGTAGGGAAGTGCTGCGTGTGCGGGGGTCAACCGGAGGTTCGATCCGGAGCGGACACGTGTACTCCGCAAGGTGGATACTCCATGATCCCGTACGGCTAGGGCGGGCCGAGGCCCGGGACGCCGAAGCCCGCGGGACGCCGGAGACCGGCGGACTCCGCAGGCCGGGGGACGCCGTGGGGCCCGCCCCCGCCTAGCCTGGCCCCGTGGCACAGCAGACGGGCGACGAGTGGCGGGGATGGCGGGCGGCGGCCCAGGAGGCGCTGTACGGGGCGCGCGGGTTCTACCGGCGGCGCGAGGGACCCGCGGGACATTTCCGTACGTCCGTGCACGTCTCCCCGCTTTTCGCCCTCGCCGTGGCCCGGCTGCTGTGCGCCGTCGACGAGGCCCTGGGCAGCCCCGCCCAGCTGGCGTTCGTGGACATGGCGGCCGGCCGGGGCGAGCTGGCCGGCGGTGTCCTCGACGCGCTGCCCCCGGGCGTGGCCGCCCGTACGCGCGCGTACGCCGTGGAGATCGCCGGCCGTCCCGAGGGGCTCGATCCCCGGGTCGAGTGGCTCGGCGAGCCCCCGCAGGGCATCACCGGACTGCTGTTCGCGAACGAGTGGCTGGACAACGTGCCGGTCGAGGTCGCCGAGGCCGGCTCCGACGGCGTACCACGCCTGGTCCTCGTGCGCCCGGACGGCGGTGAGCGCCTCGGGGAGCCGGTCGCCGGCGCGGAGGCGGAGTGGCTGGAGCGCTGGTGGCCGCTGCCGGCCGAGGGCTGCCGCGCCGAGATCGGCCTGACCAGGGACAGCGCGTGGGCCGCGGCCGTCGCCACCGTGGACCGTGGACTCGCCGTCGCCGTCGACTACGCCCACCGCGCGGAGGCCCGGCCGCCCTTCGGGACGCTCACCGGGTTCCGTGCGGGCCGGGAGGTCGCCCCGGTACCGGACGGCACCTGCGACATCACCGCGCATGTGGCGC
The DNA here is from genome assembly GCF_040644655.1 of Streptomyces sp. NPDC046931. Classification (NCBI taxonomy): domain Bacteria; kingdom Bacillati; phylum Actinomycetota; class Actinomycetes; order Kitasatosporales; family Streptomycetaceae; genus Streptomyces; species Streptomyces sp. NPDC046931. The sequence goes on along the minus strand of NZ_JBEYWX010000002.1, from coordinate 645,147 downwards.
TGGACGCCTGTGCCCTGCCAGGGGCGCGCCTGCTTACCCAGCGCGCCGCCTTGCGCACGCTCGGGATCACCGGCGCACGCCCCCCGCTGGCGCTGGCGTCCACGGACCCCACGGCCTACGTACGCGCCCTCGCACAGGCCGGAGCCGCCGCCGAGCTGACCGCGCCCGGCGGTCTCGGCGACTTCGGCTGGCTGCTCCAGCCCGTGGGGATCGCCGGGGCCTCGCTCGGGGGGCTCCTACTTGTCGATGTCCCCGACCACGAAGAACAGTGACCCCAGGATCGCCACCATGTCCGCGACCAGCGTCCCCGGCAGCAGCTCGGTCAGCGCCTGGATGTTGTTGTACGAGGCCGAGCGCAGCTTGAGCCGGTACGGGGTCTTGTCGCCCTTGCTCACCAGGTAGTAGCCGTTGATGCCGAGCGGGTTCTCGGTCCAGGCGTACGTATGGCCCTCGGGCGCCTTGAGCACCTTCGGCAGGCGCTGGTTGACCGGCCCGGGCGGCAGCTCGGCCAGCCGGTCCAGGCAGGCGTCGGCCAGGTCGAGCGCGTTGTACGTCTGCTCCAGAAGGCACTCGAAGCGGGCGAGGCAGTCGCCCTCCTGCCGGGTGACCACCTTCAGGGTGTCCTGGAGTTCCCCGTAGCCCAGGTACGGCTCGTCGCGGCGCAGGTCGAAGTCGACACCGGAGGCACGCGCGATCGGGCCGCTCACGCCGTACGCGTGCACCGTCGCGGGTGCGAGGACGCCCACGCCCCGGGTCCGTCCCCGGAAGATCTCGTTGCCGAGCACCAGGTCGTCGAACCGGTCCATACGGGAGCGCACGTCCCGCACGGCGGTACGCGCGCGTGCCGTCCAGCCGGCCGGGAGGTCCTCCTTGAGTCCCCCGACCCGGTTGAACATGTAGTGCATGCGCCCGCCGGAGATCTCCTCCATGACGTTCTGGAGTTCCTCGCGCTCCTGGAAGGCGTAGAACACCGGCGTGATGCCGCCCAGCTCCAGAGGGTAGGAGCCGAGGAACATCAGATGGTTGAGGACCCGGTTCAGCTCCGCGAGAAGCGTGCGCATCCACACCGCGCGCTCGGGAACCTCCATGCCGAGCATCCGCTCCACGGCCAGGACGACGCCCAGCTCGTTCGAGAAGGCGGAGAGCCAGTCGTGGCGGTTGGCCAGCATGATGATCTGCCGGTAGTCGCGCGCCTCGAACAGCTTCTCCGCGCCGCGGTGCATATAGCCGATGACCGGCTCCGCGTGTGTGATCCGCTCGCCGTCCAGCACGAGCCTGAGCCGCAGCACACCGTGCGTGGACGGGTGTTGTGGTCCGATATTGAGCACCATGTCGGTGCTCTCCGCGGCACCGCCGATCCCGACCATGGTCTCCGTCGTAGGAGTCATGGACACAGTCTCTCGTACGTAGGCTTGCGGCATGGAAACGGGGATTGCGGGGAGGGGCGGCGAACCGGTCTGGAGAGGCCTGCCGCCGGGGCTGCTGCGTATGCGGCGATTGTTGCTTGTGGTGTGGCTGGGGCTGTCGGCCCTCGTCGGGGGGCTGCTCCTCGGTGTGCTCGCCGGGCCCGTGTGGGCTCTGTTCGCGTTGCTGCCGCTGGCCGCTCTGAGCTGGGGCTGGGTGCTGCTCGGCCGGAACTGGCGCTCCTGGAGGTACGCGGAGCGCGCCGACGATCTGCTGATCAGCCGGGGCGTGCTGTGGCGGGAGCAGACCGTGGTGCCATACGGGCGGATGCAGCTCGTCGAGGTCACCTCGGGGCCCGTGGCACGCCGCTTCGGGCTGGCGAGCGTCCAGCTGCACACCGCGGCCGCGGCGACGGACGCCACCATTCCGGGCGTGGACCCGGCCGAGGCCGAACGGCTGCGGGACCGGCTGACCGAGCTGGGCGAGGCCCGATCGGCGGGGCTGTGAGCGCCCCCGAAGCCCCGCCCGCCATACCGGAGGGACACCAGGCCGCCGAGCGGCGGCTGCACCCGGTCACGCCCCTGCGGCGGGCCTGGGCACCGTTCACCGTGATCGCCGGCTGGGCCGTGCACGACCCTGGCCAGGCCCAGCAGCAGCTGACCAGACTGACCCCGGCCACGCTCCTCGCCGTGCTCGGGGCCCTTGTCGCGGCCGCTTCCCTGTACGGCTTCCTCAGCTGGCGGTTCACCTCCTTCGCGGTGACCGAGACCGAACTGCGCATCCGCACGGGCCTGTTGTTCCGCCGCACCGCGCACATCCGTCTGGACCGCATCCAGGCCGTCGACATCACCCAGCCGCTGCCGGCCCGGATCGCGGGCGTCGCCAAGCTGAAACTCGACGCCATAGGTACCGACGAAAAGGACGAACTCGCCTATCTGGGCGAGAGCGAGGCCCGCGCCCTGCGCGCCGAGCTCCTGGCCCGCGCGGCCGGTCTCGCGCCCGAGACGGCACACGAGGTCGATGAGGCACCGATGCGGCGGCTGCTGCATGTGCCGCCGGGCATGCTCGCCGTCTCCCTCCTGCTGATCGGCACCACCTGGGTTTCGCTGCTCGGCGCCCTCGTCGTACCGACGCTGGTGTGGTTCGGCACGCACAGCGTCTGGTCGGTGCTCGTGGCCGGGGTGCCGCTGGTGGGCGGGGCGGCCACGAGGAGCGCGGGGCGGTTCGTCAGCGCGTACGACTGGACGGTCGGCGAGTCGCCGGACGGGCTCCGGATCGACCACGGGCTGCTCGACCGGGCGCACGAGACGGTGCCGCCGGGGCGGGTGCAGACCGTACGGATCGTGGAGCCGCTGCTGTGGCGGCGGCGCGGCTGGGTGCGGGTGGAGCTGGATGTGGCGGGCTCCTCCAACTCGGTGCTGGTTCCGGTCGCTCCCCGCGCGCTCGCCGAGTCCCTGATCGCACAGGTGCTGCCCGGGGTGACGGTCCCCACGGCCCTCTCGCGGCCGCCGCGCCGCGCGGGCTGGTGCCTGCCGCTGTGGTGGCGCGGCCACGGACTGGCCGTCACCGGCGCGGTCTTCGCCACCCGGCACGGCCTGCTGCGCCGGACCGTGTCCCTCGTCCCGCATGCGAAGGTGCAGAGCGTACGGCTGACGCAGGGGCCGTGGGAGCGGTTCAGGAGGGTCGCCGACGTCCTGGTGGACAACGGCGCCGGCACGACGGTGCGGGCCCGGCTGCGGGACGCCGAGGAGGCGGCGGCACTGCTGTACGCACAGGCGGACCGGTCGCGCACGGGGCGACGGGACGCCCGGCCGGATCGATGGATGGCCTCGTAGGGGGCGGGTGCGCAACGACGTGAGGGGCGGCGGCACCCGGTGTGCCGCCGCCCCTCACCCATGCCGTGCTCAGGATGCCGCGGTGCGCAGCCCCTGGACGTCGATCTGTTCCGTCTCGTCGTGGGCCGTCAGGTCGATGACCTGGCCGACGCCGCTCGCCTGCGGGTCCGCGGGCTTGAAGCCGGACTCGGCCTCCGCCTTGTGCATCGCGAGGGCCTCCTGGCCGACGACATCCGCGAGGTCCTCGTTCTGCACGGACGCGAGGGCCTCCCCCGACTTCTTGGTGCCGAAGAAGTCGAAACCACCCTCCGCGGCCGGGCGGCGCGGCGGGGCCGCCGGTACGACGGCCACGGCGGTCGGCACGGTGAAGTGCCCGGTGGCGTGGGCCGGCTTGGTGGCGGCCGACTGGGGCTGCTGAGCGGTCGGGGCGGCCGTGTGCTCCTGCCCGGCGACCGCCGCGGGCTTCCCCTCCGCCTCGTCCTCCTCGCCGGAGCCTCCGCGTCCGGCGCCGGCCTCCGCGGAACGCCCCTTCCTGCCACGACCCTTGCCGGGGCCGTCGCCCTCCGGGGGCGTGGGCTTCGGGGAGGTCTTCGCCTGGGTCGCGACAAGCTCGGAAAGCGCGGACGGCGCGGGAGTCACGGGCGGCGCGGAGGGCGCGGGCTGCTCGCCGGCGTCCGTGGCCCGGTCCGCGTCGACGGGCTCGTCGGTGCCGCGCTCCACGGCGGGGGCGATCGCCTCCGTCGACTCGGCGGCCGTCTCGCTGCCGTCCTCCGTGGCAGCCTGCGCCACATCGCCGCCCGGCACCACATCGCCATCCGGCGCCACATCGCCGCCCGGCACCACATCGCCATCCGGCGCCGATACGGCAGTCGCTTCCTCGGTGTCGCTCTTCGCTCCCGCGTCCTGCGATGCCGAGTCGGGTTCGTCCTTCACCAGTCGCGTCAGCGCCGAGCCGGCCTTCAGGAAGAGCGCGGACCCGGCCGGAGAGAACACACCGGGAGCCGTCGCCTCGGGCGTGGTGTCCGGCGTCCCACGGTCCTCCGTCCCCTGGTCCCCCGGCACCCCCTGGTCCTGGTGGTCCTGCGGCGTCTGCGGGCCGTCCGGCGTCCCCTGGTCGTCCGGCGCGCCCGGCCCCGCGGGCAGCGCCCGCGCCGGGACCGACGTCTCTATGGCGAGCAGACGGCGGCCCTCCAGGGCGGACGCGCGCTCCGTCTCCGCCGTGGCGTACCGCCGCAGCAGGGCCGCGTGCTCGTTGCGCAGCTTCGCCAGTTCCGTGCGCTTGGCGCGCAGTTTCTGTTCCAGCTTCGTGCGCAGCTCGCGCGACTCCTCCAGGTCGGTCTCCAGCTCGGCGACCCGCTCCTCGTGGCGCCATTCGTCGCTCGCCCGCGCGCGCGTGAGGTCCGCGACGTGTTTGCCCGCGGCCACGTCCCAGCGGCGCATGACCACCGCGCCCAGGATCGTCGTCGCCGCGGCACCCGCGGCCAGCCCACGGAGCACCAGCGGCTCCGTGAACAGCCAGGGCCCCACGGCGCAGACGACCGAGACGCCGGCGATCACCGAAGAGGGCAGCAGCCTGTGCAAGGGCGGAGAATGGCGGTGACGTCCACGTGGCATGGCCAGAAACTTACCGCGCGTAGGCGAATGATGGAGCCCCGCACGGTAAAAACCCGGCCACTCCGGCACCTTCACACGGCCCGGGGCACATCGGAAACGGAAGAGCCGCCTCCCAAAAAACCCGAGCATTCCCTTCCGTAGCGCTTACGGCACAGGAGCCCGAGGCCGACGGCACCCGTCCCGCCGGCCCCCGCCGCAGGCCGCACGGCGCCTGCGGCGGGGGCCGCCTCCCCTATTCAAGATCATTTCTCGGTGGGCGCGACCACGGACTCCCAGCCCGACTCCCCCGCCCGAAAGCACCATGAGGACATACGTCCCGGCGAATTCCGGACCGCTCGGCGACAACACCGGTACGCATTCCTCCGCTCAGCGGTCGGTGAGCCGCCCGCTCATCCACTGGAGCGCCGCCGGGATCTCCCGTCGCCATGTGTTGAAGTTGTGGCCCCCGCTGTCAAGGATGATCGACGAGATCCGGGTCGGCTTCCTGGCCTGCACCTGCTGTATGAACTTGAGCGTGGACCGGTAGTTGCCCTCGCCCTGCCTGCTGCTGCTGACCAGCAGTGAAGTGTCCGGCGCGGCGAGGTGCTTGAGGCACCACCACAGGTCGGCACGGTTGCGCAGGTTCTTGTTGCCGTGGAAGAGGTCGCCCGTGGTCGGGTCGGTCGGCGCCTTGTAGTACGGCGACAGGCCCGCCCCGGCGGCGTACACCTCCGGATGGTGCATCGCCAGCTTCAACGCGCAGTAGCCGCCCGTCGAATCCCCTATGACACCCCAGCTGCCGGGTCCCTTGCCCACCCGGTAGTGCGCCCCGACCGCGTCGGGAAGGTCCTTCGCGAAGAATGTCTCGGTCTGCGGGCCACCGGGGATGTCCACGCACTCCGTGTCCCGCGGCGGCGCCACGGTCGGCCGCATCATCACCAGGATCATCGGCTGCATCCTGCCGCTCCTGACCAGTCCGTGCGCCGTCTGCGGGTAGTGCAGCCCCTTGATGAGCGCCTCGGCGGTACCCGGGTATCCGGTGAGGACGACGGCCGCGGGGAACGTCCTTGTGCGGTACTGCGGCTGGAAGTACTCCGGCGGCAGATACACGTACGCGGGCGAGGTGACACGGGTGGTGGGCCCCGCGATGTCGACCTTCTGGATCTGACCCCCGATCTGGGGCTGCGCACCGTCCTGCACATTCACCTGGCGGGTGCCGACCACCTGGAGAGGGCCTCCGCTCGAACCCCCCATACCGTGGTTGACGACCACACCCTGCTTGCTCTCCTGGCCGAACAAGTCCGCCCAACTGGCATAGAACCCGAAGGCCTGGTTGGTGGCGAGCCCGATCGACGCGAAGACCGCGAGCTGGGTGGCGAACAACAGTCCGACCCGTCCGCCGACAGCCGGCCAGCTGCGCCGCGCCAGCCGTGGCCAGTGCCAGACCGTGCCGACGAACAGCAGCACGGCGAGCATGACCGCCAGCACCAGCACTTTGTTGCTCGTGAGACCCATGGGCTCTTTTCCTGCCTGCGCTTTCCGACCCACGGGGAGCCCCCGCGCTTTCGCGAGGGCTTGCCCCGGACTTTCCTTCGCCTTTGAACCGGCTTTGTGATGGGGAGTGAACCTCTCTCCCCTCGACACCGTCCTAGAGGGCGCAATGTCGCCGGATGCACCAATAGGCACCGGGCACAAGGTCTCTCGCAGAACTACGGGATGCGATGTCTGTCAGGATAGATGGGGAAAAGTCGGGCGAGGTTCCGGGGCAATCCCGCGGAGTTCGCCGCATACTGCGCGGCCCGCGCCCGCAGGCCGTTCCCGCGCTGGTGGCCGGCGCCTGCACGCTCGTGGGAGTCCTGGACATCGCCGCGGGAGTCTTCCCGCGCTTCCGGCACAGCCGGATGCACCGCATCGTCGAGGTCCTGCCCGGCGCGTTCGGCCCGTTCGCGGCCGCCCTGTCGCTGAGCGCCGGTGTCCTCCTGCTGCTCCTCGCGCACGGGCTGCGGCGGCGCAAGCGCAGGGCATGGCGAGCGGCCGTGATCCTCCTGCCGGCGGGCGCCGTTGCGCAGTTCGTCTACCGCCACTCCGTCATCGGCGTCCTTCTGTCGGCGGCGCTGCTGCTGCCGCTGCTGCGCCACCGCGACGAGTTCGCGGCCCTGCCCGACCCGCGCAGCCGCTGGCGGGCGCTCGCCAACTTCGTGCTCATGAGCGCCGGTTCACTGGGCCTCGGCCTGGTCATCGTCAGCGTTCACACGAACCGCATGGTCGGCGACCCGAGCGTGTCCGACCGCATCGAGCACGTCCTGTACGGCCTGTTCGGCTTCGAGGGCCCGGTCGACTACACCGGCGACACCTCCTGGACGGTGGGCTTCTCCCTCGGCGCGCTCGGCCTGCTGACCGCGGTCACCACGATCTACCTCGCCTTCCGGCCCGAACATCCCGCCGCCCGGCTCACCGAGGAGGACGAGGCCCGGCTGCGCGCCCTGCTGGAGAAGCACGGCACCCGCGACTCGCTCGGCCACTTCGCGCTCCGCCGCGACAAGGCGGTCGTCTTCTCGCCGAGCGGCAAGGCCGCGGTCACGTATCGCGTCGTCTCGGGCGTGATGCTGGCCAGCGGCGACCCGATCGGCGACGTGGAGGCATGGCCCGGCGCCATCGAGCGGTTCATGGACGAGGCCAAGGCCCACTCCTGGACCCCCGCGGTCATGGGCTGCTCGGAGACGGGCGGCGAGGTCTGGACCCGCGAAACCGGCCTGGACGCCCTCGAGTTGGGCGACGAGGCGGTGGTGGACGTCAAGGATTTCTCGCTCACCGGGCGTGCGATGCGCAACGTGCGCCAGATGGTGAAGCGCATCGAGCGGGCGGGCTACGAAACCCGGGTACGGCGCATCCGTGACCTGAGCGAGGGCGAGCTGGAGCGGATACGGCGCGCGGCCGAGGACTGGCGCGGCACGGACACCGAGCGCGGCTTCTCCATGGCGCTGGGCCGCATCGGCGACCCCTCCGACGCCGACTGCCTGATCGCCACGGCCCACAAGCCGGATGCCGCGCAGGGCCCGTACGGCGACCTGAAGGCGATCCTGCACTTCGTGCCGTGGGGCTCGGACGGCGCCTCGCTGGATCTGATGCGCCGCGACCGCTCGGCGGACCCGGGCATGAACGAGCTGCTGATCGTGGCCGCCCTCCAGGCCGCCCCGAAGCTCGGGATCGAGCGCGTCTCCCTGAACTTCGCGATGTTCCGCTCGGCGCTGGCCCGCGGCGAGAAGATCGGCGCGGGACCGGTGCTGCGGGCGTGGCGGGGACTGCTGGTCTTCCTCTCCCGCTGGTTCCAGATCGAGTCCCTGTACAAGTTCAACGCGAAGTTCCAGCCGCGCTGGGAGCCGCGTTTCGTGGTCTACGCGTCCTCCCGCGACCTGCCGCGCATCGGTCTGGCCGCGATGCAGGCGGAGGGCTTCGTGAATCTGGCGCTGCCCCGCCTGCTGCGCCGCTCGGCTCCGGTTCGGCGGCCGTGCGCCCACACGGTGCCGGAGCGCGGGGTCCGGGCCGCCTGACCCGGGCCCGAGCCCCTCGGACCGGGACCGGCCCGCCGACCCGGACGGCACATCCGAGCGAGGGTTCCCGGCCCGCCCAGCCCGGGAACCCTCGCTCAGACCACCCACCCCACCGGGCCGTCCCCCAGGTACCCCGCTTGCCTCACCGCACACATGCGGCCGTCGCGCCCCCCGCGGGCCGGAGGCGGAGCGGTGGGGGGCCTACGCTGAACGTATGAGCACGAAGACCGGGCGGGGCCACGTGGCAGGCCTTCCGACATGGGACCGCTGCGCGGTCATGGGCGTCGTCAACGTCACCCCCGACTCCTTCTCCGACGGCGGCCGCTGGTTCGACACCACCGTCGCCGTCAAGCACGGCCTCGGCCTGGTCGCGCAGGGCGCCGACCTCGTCGACGTCGGCGGCGAGTCCACCCGCCCCGGAGCCACCCGTGTCGACGAGACCGAGGAGCTGAGGCGGGTCATCCCCGTCGTGCGCGGGCTCGCCTCCGAGGGCGTCACGGTCTCCGTCGACACCATGCGCGCCTCGGTCGCCGAACAGGCCCTCGCCGCCGGCGCCGCCCTCGTGAACGATGTCAGCGGCGGCCTCGCCGATCCCGCGATGATCCCCGTCGTCGCGGCCTCCGGTGCCCCCTTCGTGGTCATGCACTGGCGCGGCTTCCTGGAAGGCGGAAACATCAGGGGCGTCTACGAGGACGTCGTCACCGAAGTCCTCGACGAGCTCCACGCGCGCGTTCAGGCCGTTCTGGAAGGCGGCGTCGCCCCCGACCGGATCGTCGTCGACCCCGGCCTCGGCTTCTCCAAGCAGGCCGAGCACGACCTGGCACTGCTCGCCCACCTGGACCGCCTGCACGCCCTGGGCCATCCCCTGCTGGTCGCCGCCTCCCGCAAACGGTTCCTGGGCCGTGTCCTGGCCGGGCCCGAGGGCGCGCCCCCGCCCGCCCGCGAGCGCGACGCCGCCACGGCGGCCGTCTCCGCACTGGCCGCCCAGGCCGGCGCCTGGGCGGTACGCGTGCACGAGGTCCACGCGACAGCGGACGCGGTACGCGTCGCACGCGCCGTCGAGGCGGCTCGCGCGGCCGGCCCCACGCCTGGCACTCCGACCCGCGGCGCGCGCCCCGGCCCCGGAACCGACGAAGGAGCCCGGTGAGCACCGCCCACACCGATGTCGAACAGGTCGAGCAGGCCAACGCCGCCTTCTACGAGGCGATGGAACGGGGTGACTTCGAGGAGCTGTCCTCGCTCTGGCTGACGCCCGCCGACCTGGGCATCGGCGAGGAGTACCACGACCCGGCGGACGCCGGCGTGATCTCCTGCGTCCACCCCGGGTGGCCCGTCCTGACCGGCCGCGGCGAGGTCCTGCGGTCGTACGCCCTGATCATGGCGAACACCGACTACATCCAGTTCTTCCTCACGGACGTCCACGTCTCGGTGACCGGCGACACCGCCCTGGTGTCCTGCACCGAGAACATCCTCAGCGGCGGACCGGCCCCGAAGGAGGGCGAGGAGCTGGGCCCGCTCGTCGGCCAGCTGGTGGTCGCCACGAACCTGTTCCGCCGCACCTCCGACGGCTGGAAGCTCTGGTCCCACCACGCCTCCCCCGTCCTGACCGAGTCCGCCGACGAAGAAGACGACGACTCACCGGCGTGAGGGGGTGGCAGACCCCGCAGGAATGGGTAGGCGGCCGTGAGTGGCGGGAATCACCTACCCTCGGGTAGGACGTGGCTACCGCCCCGTAAGCCACCTTGTTCCCCAGGGAAAACGCCCCACGCCGTCCCCGGCGACGGCTCGGGAGTGCGCTCTGGGGAGGAAACGCTGTCAGTGCCCGCAGGTAGATTCGTTCGCGGGGGGTGTACCGACCGCACTCGGTGCACACCCGTCGCCACCCACGATTGCAGGAGTGATTCGCGTGGATCGTGTCGCGCTGCGCGGCCTCAAGGCTCGCGGGCACCACGGCGTGTTCCCCAGGGAGCGCGAGGAGGGGCAGACCTTCGTCGTGGACCTCGTCCTGGGTCTGGACACCCGGCCGGCCGCGGCCGACGACGACCTGTCGAAGACCGTGCACTATGGCATCGTCGCCGAAGAGGTCGTGGCCCTGATCCAGGGAGAACCCGTCGACCTCATCGAGACGCTCGCCGAGCGCATCGCCTTCTGCTGCCTCAAGCACGCCCCGGTCCGCGAGGTCGAGGTCTGCGTGCACAAACCGGACGCGCCGATCACCGTCCCCTTCGACGACGTGACCGTCACCATCACCCGGAGCCGAGTATGAGCGCCTTCTTCGCCGGGGGTCAGAGCGACCCGACCGTACAGCCGGTGCCCGCCTCCGTGGTGGAGCGGGTGGACGCCGCCGACACGACCCTGCAGAACCCGAAACGGGCCGTGATCTCCCTCGGCTCCAACCTGGGCAACCGCCTGGAGACGCTCCAGGGCGCCATCGACGCCCTGGAGGACACCCCGGGCGTCCGCGTCAAGGGTGTCTCGCCGGTGTACGAGACGGAGCCGTGGGGCGTGACCCCGGGCAGTCAGCCGGCGTACTTCAACGCGGTGGTCGTGGTGAAGACCACGCTGCCTCCCTCCTCGCTCCTGGAGCGGGCCCACGCCGTTGAGGAGGCCTTCCACCGGGTGCGGGACGAGCGGTGGGGCGCGCGCACCCTGGACGTGGACATCATCACGTACGCGGAAGTCGTCTCCGACGACCCGGTGCTGACCCTCCCCCACCCGCGCGCCCATGAGCGGGCCTTCGTCCTCGCGCCCTGGTACGACCTGGACCCGGCTGCCCAGCTGCCCGCCCGCGGGCCGGTGGCGGATCTGCTCGCCGTCGTCACCCGCGAAGGCGTCACACCCCGCCCGGACCTGGAACTCCGGCTGCCTGAGTAGTCGTTAAGGTCTACCGGACCGGGACGCTCCCGGCTTACGACCGTGTACGGGCGACCGACGGCTGACAAAGGGGCATCGTGAGAGAGCTGCGCATCAGGACGCTGGCAGCGGTGTTCGTGGTGGCCGGAGTGCTGTCCTGGGCGGCCGCCCGCCTGTGGAACGCGGTGGGCACCCTCCCCCGGGTCCCCTTGGCCGCGCCCATCGTCCTCGCCCTGATCGCCGTGGTCCTGCTGGCCACGGCGCTCTCCCTCCGCGCCCGGCTCAAGGCCCAGCGGGAGCGCCGACCGGGCGCGAAGGGCGTCGACCCGCTGATGGCGGCCCGCGCGGTCGTCTTCGGCCAGGCGAGCGCCCTGGTCGCTGCCCTGGTCGCCGGCATGTACGGCGGCGCGGGCGTCTTCCTTCTGGAGTCCCTGGACATCCCCGCGATCCGCGACCAGGCCATCTACGCCGGCTTCTCGGTCCTCGCGGGCATCGCCGTCATAGCGTCCGCCTTCTTCCTGGAACGTGTCTGCCGCCTCCCGGAGGACGACGAACACGACGGCAACGCGACACCGGTGGCCTGACAACCGGTGTCCTCATGACGGCCGGTGTCGTAGAACCACTCCGGCGGACGTGCTGCCTCAGCGCGCCATGATGAGGCTCATGGCCTCGTTGCGCGTGGCCGCGTCCCGCAGCTGGCCGCGCACCGCCGAAGTGATCGTCTTCGCGCCGGGCTTGCGGATGCCGCGCATCGACATGCACATGTGCTCGCACTCGATCACGACGATCACCCCGCGCGGCTCCAGGATCTCCATCAGGGAGTCGGCGACCTGCGTCGTCAGCCGCTCCTGCACCTGCGGCCGGCGCGCGAAGACGTCCACGAGCCGGGCCAGCTTCGACAGGCCGGTGATCTTGCCGCTCGTCGACGGGATGTAGCCGACGTGCGCGACCCCCCGGAACGGCACGAGATGGTGCTCACAGGTCGAGAACACCTCGATGTCCTTCACCAGCACCATCTCGTCATGGCCCAGGTCGAAGGTCGTCGTCAGAACGTCCTCGGGCTTCTGCCACAGACCCCCGAATATCTCCCGGTACGCCCGGGCCACCCTCCCCGGAGTCTCGCGCAGGCCTTCCCGGTCCGGATCCTCTCCCACCGCGATGAGCAGCTCCCGTACGGCGTTCTCCGCGCGCTTCTCGTCGAACTCGCCGATCGTGCCCTCGCTGTCCAGCGTCACCGGGTCGGTCATCTGGTGCCTCGTTCCTGCGCCTGCGACGCGCACGGATCGCGCGTCTGCTGTGCGGCCTGAAAACGCCGCGCCCCCCAGGCTAAAACCCTGGGAGGCGCGGCAGAAATCCCGGGCCCTGCGGGGCCCTGGGGAGAGCGGTGACTCAGCTCTCCCGGCGGTCCTCCGGAGCCGTCTCGGCGGGGAGGGCCTCGGTCGCGTTCGCGATCGCCGGGGTCGCGCCGTTCGCACCGTTCGTCAGGGCCAGCTCCTTCGGGGAGAGCACCGGCGGACGGGTGGACGGCGTGCGGCGCGAGGAGCCGGTCCAGGCGGGCCGCGGCGGGCGCTTGACGATCGGGGCGAAGATCTCGGCGATCTCCTCCTTGCCCAGCGTCTCCTTCTCGAGCAGCGCAAGCACCAGGTTGTCCAGGACGTCCCGGTTCTCGACCAGGATCTCCCAGGCCTCGTTATGAGCGTTCTCGATGAGCTTCTTGACTTCCTCGTCCACCAGAGCGGCGACCTCTTCCGAGTAGTCGCGCTGGTGAGCCATCTCACGTCCGAGGAACGGCTCGGTGTTGTCGCCGCCGAACTTGATCGCGCCGAGGCGCTCGGTCATGCCGTACTGCGTGACCATCGCGCGAGCCGTGGCCGTGGCCTTCTCGATGTCGTTCGCGGCACCCGTGGTCGGGTCGTGGAAGACGAGCTCCTCGGCCGCACGGCCGCCCAGCATGTAGGCCAGCTGGTCCAGCATCTCGTTGCGGGTCGTGGAGTACTTGTCCTCGTCCGGGAGCACCATCGTGTAGCCGAGCGCGCGGCCGCGGGACAGAATCGTGATCTTGTGGACCGGGTCGGAATTCGGCGAGGCCGCCGCGACCAGGGCGTGGCCGCCCTCGTGGTACGCGGTGATCTTCTTCTCCTTGTCCGACATGATCCGGGTCCGCTTCTGCGGGCCCGCGACCACGCGGTCGATCGCCTCGTCCAGCATCTGGTTGTCGATCAGCTTGCGGTCGCTGCGGGCCGTGAGGAGGGCCGCCTCGTTCAGCACGTTCGACAGGTCGGCGCCGGTGAAGCCGGGGGTGCGGCGGGCGACGGCCGACAGGTCGACGTCCGGAGCGACCGGCTTGCCCTTCTGGTGGACCTTGAGGATCTCCAGACGGCCCTGCATGTCCGGGCGGTCGACGGCGATCTGGCGGTCGAAGCGGCCGGGACGCAGGAGGGCAGGGTCGAGGATGTCGGGGCGGTTCGTGGCGGCGATGAGGATCACGCCGCCCTTCACGTCGAAGCCGTCCATCTCGACGAGCAGCTGGTTCAGGGTCTGCTCGCGCTCGTCGTGACCGCCGCCGAGGCCGGCACCGCGGTGGCGGCCGACCGCGTCGATCTCGTCGACGAAGACGATCGCCGGGGCGTTCGCCTTGGCCTGCTCGAACAGGTCACGGACTCGGGAGGCACCGACACCGACGAACATCTCGACGAAGTCCGAACCCGAGATCGAGTAGAAGGGGACGCCCGCCTCGCCGGCGACGGCACGCGCCAGCAGCGTCTTGCCCGTACCGGGAGGCCCGTAGAGGAGCACGCCCTTGGGGATCTTGGCGCCCACGGCCTGGAACTTGGCCGGCTCCTGGAGGAACTCCTTGATCTCCTGGAGTTCCTCGACGGCCTCGTCCGCGCCCGCGACGTCCGAGAAGGTCGTCTTCGGGGTGTCCTTGGTGATGAGCTTCGCCTTGGACTTCCCGAAGTTCATGACCCGGGAGCCGCCGCCCTGCATCTGGTTCATCAGGAACAGGAAGACGACCACGATGAGGACGAAGGGCAGCAGCGAGAGCAGGATCCCGACGAACGGGTTCTGCTTGGACGGCGAGACCGTGTAGCCGTCCGGGATCTGCTTGGTCTGGAACTTGTCCTGCAGGATGTTGGCCAGGGACACGCCCTGGCTGCCGATGTAGCTCGCCTGGATCTTGGAGCTGCCCTCGACCTTGACGCCGTCCTTGAGCGAGACCTTGACGATCTGCTCGTCGCCGGTGGTCAGCTTGGCCTGCTGGACCTTGTTTTCATTGATCGCCGCAACGACCTGGCCGGTGTCCACCGTCTTGTAGCCGCCGGAAGAGCCGACGACCTGCATCAACACGACCACGGCAAGGACGGCCAGCACGATCCACATGACCGGCCCACGGAAGTATCGCTTCACGTCCATCCATACGGAGCGGTGCCGCCCCGTCCCTCCTGCCATAGTGAGTTTGATAAAGACAGTTCTTCTGACGGTACCCCAGGATTGTCACCCGCAGCCGCGGGGACCGCTGGCAATACCGTCCACGCCTGCTCCAACGGCGCGAGACCCGCTGGGGTTCCCGAACGTCCTGAAACTCCCCGGACCTCGGGTTCGGCCGCCGGCGCCGACGGCAGGACCGCTGAGGCTCAGCCGCCGTAGACGTGAGGGGCGAGCGTACCGACGAACGGAAGGTTGCGGTACTTCTCCGCGTAGTCGAGGCCGTAGCCCACGACGAACTCGTTCGGGATGTCGAAGCCGACCCACTCGACGTCGATCGCGACCTTGGCCGCCTCAGGCTTGCGCAGCAGCGTGCACACCTTCAGGGAGGCGGGCTCGCGGGAGCCGAGGTTGGAGATCAGCCAGGACAGCGTCAGGCCGGAGTCGATGATGTCCTCGACGATCAGGACGTGCTTGCCCTTGATGTCGGTGTCGAGGTCCTTGAGGATCCGCACGACGCCGGAGGACTGGGTGCCCGCGCCGTAGGAGGACACGGCCATCCAGTCCATGGTGACGGGGGTGGACAGCGCCCGGGCGAGGTCGGCCATGACCATCACCGCACCCTTGAGCACACCGACGATCAGCAGGTCCTTGCCCGCGTACTCCGCGTCGATCTTCGCGGCCAGCTCGGCCAGCTTCGCGTCGATCTCTTCTTTGGTGATGAGCACCTGCTTGAGGTCGGCACCCATGTCTTTCGCGTCCACCCGCATCACTTTCGGTCGTCCCGCCGCTCTGACTGCCGCTCGCCTTCGGGGCGTCTGTGCCGCTGTGGACGGTCATCCGTCCGCGGACACCCACGCGGGGTAGCCGTGACGACTACAGCCCTCGCGGCCGGTGCCCCTGTCTACATGACAGCGGCACGCCCTTCGGCTCGCTCGCGCAGCTGACCGGTCCCTCCCCGAAGGGGTGACCGGGCGCCCCCGCAGGGGACGTGTTTCAGCCTTGCCGAATCACCAGTCTGCCACCCTGACGCTGGGCGACGACTTTGCCCGGAAGATTGATGGCCCCCTGGCCGCGCCAGCCGGTGATCAGCCGGTCCACTTCCTCGATGTGGCGGGCGAAGAGAGAACCGGCCGGAGCGCCCGCCTCGATGGCGGCGCGCCGCAGGATCCTGCGGCGCACGGCGGGGGGCAGGGCGTAGAGCTTCGCGCACTCCAAAAGGCCGCGGGCGTCGCGGACGGAGGTTTCGGCCTGGCCGGCCCAGGCGTCGAGGGCGTCGGCGTCGTCGCGGGAGAGCTGGGCCGTACGGGCCAGGGCTTCGACGACGCCCTTGCCGAGCGCCTTCTCCAGGGCGGGCAGACCCTCGTGGCGGAGCCGGGAGCGGGTGTACGCGGGGTCCGCGTTGTGGGGGTCGTCCCAGACGGGCAGGGACTGGACCATGCAGGCCTTGCGGGCGGTCTGCCGGTCGATGTGGAGGAAGGGGCGGCGATAGCGGCCGCCCGCCCCCGAGACCGCGGCCATGCCCGACAGGGAGCGGATGCCGGAGCCGCGGGCGAGGCCGAGCAGGACGGTTTCGGCCTGGTCGTCACGGGTGTGTCCGAGGAGGACCGCGGTAGCGCCGTAGCGCTCGGCGGCGGCGTCCAGGGCGGCGTAGCGCGCGTCACGGGCGGCGGCTTCGGGACCTCCGGCGCGGCCGACGCTCACGGCGACGGAGGCGACCGGATCGAGACCCAAATCACTCAGGCGTTCGACGACCTCGTCGGCACGCTGATCGGAGCCGTGCTGGAGCCCGTGGTCGATCGTGATGCCGCCGGCCCGGATGCCGAGCTTGGGGGCCTCGAAGGCGAGGGCGGAGGCGAGAGCCATGGAGTCGGCGCCACCCGAACATGCGACGAGCACGAGCGGCGCGGAGAGGCGCTCGTGGGAGGGGGAGTCGCTGTTCGGTTCGGTCGTCTGCTCGTGCTCGGTGAGGACGTCGTGAAGGACGCGGCGGACCGCCAGGCGTATCGCCGCGACCGCAGGATGGGGACCCATGTCCGGTTCCCTTCATGAAGTTGTCGGGGGGTGAGCCCGAATGCTTGTCACTCAGAGTGTGTAGATGGTGACAGAAACGGGCCGTTCCCCGAGCATTGCACGCCTACCCATGGCTCACGGTCCCTCGGACGAGTGATTGGCGGGGCGTTTACCTGCCGACGGCCGGATTCGTGTCACACCGCTCACTCGGGGCTCACGACTCCGCCCTCCGGTGCACCCGCGCGACCCAGTCCGCCGGTTTGGCGATCTCCGCCTTGGTGGGGAGTGTGTTGGGGGAGGTCCACACCCGGTTGAAGCCCTCGATGCCGACCTGCTCGACGACCGCCCGCACGAACCGCTCGCCGTCACGGTACTGCCTGAGCTTGGCGTCCAGGCCGAGCAGCTTGCGCAGGGCGAGGTCGAGACGGGAGGCGCCCCGGGCGCGGCGCTGCTGGAACTTCTCGCGGATCTCGGAGACGGACGGGACGACATCCGGGCCGACGCCGTCCATCACGAAGTCCGCGTGCCCTTCCAGGAGGGACATCACCGCGGTCAGCCGGCCGAGGATCTCCCGCTGGGCGGGCGTCTGGACGAGTTCCACGAACGAGTGTCCCTCGTCGCCCTCCTCGCCTTCCGCGCGGCCTCCGGCGAGTGACTGGACCGCTTCCCTGACGCGCTCCAGGACCGTCATGGGGTCGAGTTCGGTCTCCCCCAGGAAAGACTGGATTTCGCCCTCGAGGTGATCGCGCAGCCAGGGCACCGCGGTGAACTGGGTGCGGTGGGTCTCCTCGTGCAGACACACCCACAGGCGGAAGTCGTGGGGCTGGACGTCCAGTTCCCGCTCCACGTGCACGATGTTCGGCGCGACCAGCAGAAGACGGCCGCCGCCGTTCTCGCCCGCGGGCAGTTCGCGGGTGGCCGGGGCGAAGGTCTCGTACTGGCCGAGCACCCGGGAGGACAGGAACGACAGCAGCATGCCCAGCTCCACGCCGGTGACCTTGCCGCCGACGGTGCCGAGGACGACGCCCCCGGGAGTGTTCCCGCGCCGCTGCTCCATCTTGCCGAGGAGGGGTTTGAGGATCTCCCGGAATCCGGCGACGTTCGCCCGGACCCAGCCGGGCCGGTCGACGACGAGGACGGGGGTGTCATGCACACCCTCCTCGCCCATACGAGTAAAGCCCCGGACATGCTCCTCCGAGGCCTTCGCGTGCCTGCGCAGCTCCGCAACGACGGCGCGGGCCTCGTCGCGGCTGACCTCGGGGCCCGGCCGCACGAGCCGGGTCGCGGTCGCGACCGCGAGATTCCAGTCGACCATCCCAGGAGATCCGGCACCACCGATGCTCGTCATGCGTCAACGGTACGTGAGCTCCGCCACTCGGGGCAGGGCAGCGCAGCGCCGTGCCCTACCGGCAGCCGCAGCCCGCCAGTACCGCCGCCGTACGGTCCAGGGCGGCCCGGGCGGTCGTCTGGTCCATCGAGCCGTCCGTCAGGAAGGCGAACGCCAGTAGCCGGCCGTCGGCGTCGACCACCGTCCCGGCGAGGGTGTTGACGCCGGTCAGCGTTCCCGTCTTGGCGCGGACGAGGCCGATGCCCGAGCGTTCGGCCGCGTCCTCGTAGCGGTCGCTGAGGGTGCCCGTGAAGCCGGCCACGGGCAGCCCCGTGAGGACCGGGCGGAGTTCGGGATGGGAGGGGGAGCCGGCGGCGGCCAGCAGGGCCGTCAGCAGGTTCGCGGTGAGCCTGTCGTCCCGGTTCAGCCCGCTGCCGTCGTGGAACCGTGCGCCGTCGAGCGGGAGCCCGAGCTTCTTCAGCTGGGCGGCGATCGCGGCCGCGCCCCCGTCGAAGCTCGGCCGGCCGCCGGTGGCCAGGGCGGTCTGGCGGGCGAGGACCTCGGCGATGTCGTTGTCGCTGTTGGTGAGCATCCGCTCGACCACGGCGGACAGCGGCGGTGACTGGACGGAGGCGAGGGTCTCGGCGCGGGACGTGGCCTTGGCAGCGGGGGTGTCGGGGGCGGAGGTCTTGATGCCACGGTCGCGCAGCAGCCCGCCGAACGTGCGGGCCGCGTCCGCCGCCGGGTCCGTACTGCGGTCCGCGGGCCCGCTGGTGGAGTCGTCCCTGCGGCCCTCGTCGGCCATCAGCGCGGTGACCGGGGCGAGGTTGGGGTTGGCCCCGATGGGGTGCAGCGCGTCACCCGTGAACAGGGAGGCGTCGTACGCGAGCGTCACCGAGGTCACACGGCGCGTCTTCAGGGCGTCGGCGGTGGTGTCCGCGAGCGTGCGCAGGCTCGCCCAGCCGTCGGCCCGGGCGCGGGCCGTCAGCGTGGGATCGCCCCCTCCGACCAGGACCAGCCTGTCGGTGCCGGGCTCCAGCACCGCGCGGGTGGTGAAGCGGTGGTCGGTGCCGGCCGCGGAGAGCACGGCCGCCGCAGTGGCGATCTTGGTGGTGGAGGCGGGGGTCAGCGCGTCGCCCGCGCTCTTGCCGTACAGGCGCCTGCCGGTCGTGACGTCGACGACGGAGGCGGTGCGCCGGGACCCGAGGGAGGCGTCCTCGAGGAGCTTGTCGAGGGTGGCGGCCAGGGTCCGTACGACCGGCGCCGCCTTGGTGGTGGTGACGCCGTCGACGCCCGCCAGCACGGGCGCGGCGCTCGGCGCGGGCGCCGGTGCTTCCGCCGCAGCGCCGGCGCCACGTCCGTGATCTGTACCACCCTCGTGGCCCCACGCTGCGGCCCGGTCACGCTCGGCCGTACGCTGACCGGAGGAGTCCCAGGGACCGGCGGCGGTCGCGGCCCCCACCGCGAGCGCCAGCCCCAAGACGGCGGCCACGGTCGCCAGCTGCGGGGTGGTGAGCCCTCCGGCGCGCGGACGCGCGAGCTGCGCGACCGGTTTGACGTGCGGCTTCACCGCTCCGGTGAGCCGTGCCACACGAGGTCCCACGGCCTTGGCGACCCGCCGCGCGCGGGGTCGTACGGCCGGGGCCATACGTGCAAGGCGCGGTTTCACGGTCTGCGCAGCCCGCGCCAGACGCGGTCTCGCGGCCCGCCAGGCCCTCAGCTCCGGCACGACCACCAGCCCCTTTCGCGATCACACACCTGCGTGAGGGACACTTAACCACCAGAACTATGTGCTGATCATGGAGGAGCCACCGGTGGAGTTCGACGTCACGATCGAGATCCCGAAGGGTTCGCGGAACAAGTACGAGGTGGACCACGAGACCGGTCGTATTCGCCTGGACCGTCGACTTTTCACCTCGACCAGCTACCCGGCCGACTACGGCTTCGTCGAGAACACCCTCGGCGAGGACGGCGACCCGCTGGACGCGCTGGTCATCCTCGAGGAGCCGACCTTCCCGGGCTGCCTCATCAAGTGCCGCGCCATCGGCATGTTCCGGATGACGGACGAGGCCGGCGGCGACGACAAGCTGCTGTGCGTGCCGGCGTCCGACCCGCGCGTTGAGCACCTGCGGGACATCCACCACGTCTCCGAGTTCGACCGCCTGGAGATCCAGCACTTCTTCGAGGTCTACAAGGACCTGGAGCCCGGCAAGTCCGTCGAGGGTGCCAACTGGGTGGGCCGCACGGACGCGGAGGCCGAGATCGAGCGCTCCTACAAGCGCTTCAAGGAGCACGGCGGTCACTGACCCTGCTGTCGACCGGCGGGCCGCGTGATCCCCAGGGGGTGACGCGGCCCGTTCGCATACCGGTGCGCATACTGAGGCGTACCGGAGGTACGTACCGGACACAGGCATACGACAGACAAGAGGGAAGCAGGTGACGGAGCCGGACGTGGAGGACCGCAAGCCGCGGTCGGACGAGGCGAGGAGCGGGTTCGCGCTCCCCGGGCGGGGCGACGGCGATTCCGCGATCACTTCCGAGTTCACCATGCCCCTGGGGCTCGAGGTGCCCGCGGCCGGCACCGCCGATTCCTCGACGACGTCGGAGTTCGCCGTTCCCGAGGGCCTGGAGGTGCCGGCCGCCGGTACGGAGTCCGAGACGACGTCCGAGTTCTCCGTCCCCAACGGGCTCGAGGTCCCGCAGCCGCCCGCGGCGGAGCCGGAGGGCTCGGCGTTCAGCCCGCCGAGCACCTACAGCTTCCGGCACGCCCCGCCCGCCTTCACCCCGCCGTCCGGCATCCCCGCGGTCCGGCTGACCAAGGAGGCTCCCTGGCAGGACCGTATGCGCACGATGCTGCGCATGCCGGTCGCCGAGCGGCCCGCGCCCGAACCCGTGCACAGAGCCGGAGAGACGGGCCCCGCCGTGCCGCGCGTGCTCGACCTGACCCTCCGCATCGGCGAACTGCTGCTGGCGGGCGGTGAGGGCGCCGAGGACGTGGAGGCCGCGATGTTCGCGGTCTGCCGGTCGTACGGGCTGGACCGCTGTGAGCCGACCGTCACCTTCACGCTGCTGTCGGTCTCGTACCAGCCGTCCCTGGTGGACGACCCCGTGTCGGCCTCGCGGACGGTACGCCGCCGCGGCACGGACTACACCCGCCTGGCCGCCGTCTTCCGGCTCGTGGACGACCTCAGCGACCCGGAGACGGCGATCTCCCTGGAGGAGGCCTACCGCAGGCTCGCCGAGATACGCCGCAACCGGCACCCCTACCCCGGCTGGGCACTGACCGGGGCCGGCGGGCTGCTCGCCGGTGCGGCCTCCATCCTCGTCGGCGGTGACCTCCTGGTCTTCGTCGCCGCCGCGCTGGGCGCGATGCTCGGTGACCGGCTGGCGTGGCTGTGCGCCGGGCGCGGGCTGCCGGAGTTCTACCAGTTCACGGTGGCCGCGATGCCCCCGGCCGCGATCGGTGTCGCGCTCACGGTGACCCATGTGGAGGTGAACGCGTCCGCGGTGGTCACCGGTGGGCTGTTCGCCCTGCTGCCCGGGCGTGCCCTGGTGGCGGGCGTGCAGGACGGGCTCACCGGCTTCTACATCACCGCGTCGGCGCGCCTGCTGGAGGTCATGTACTTCTTCGTCGGCATCGTCATCGGCGTCCTGATGGTCCTGTACTTCGGTGTGAAGCTGGGCGCCCAGCTGGACCCGGACGCGGCCCTGAACCCCTCCCAGCGGCCAGTGGTGCAGATCATCGCGTCGATGCTGCTGTCCCTGACCTTCGCCGTGCTGCTCCAGCAGGAACGGTCCACCGTGCTCTGGGTGACCCTCAGCGGGGGCGTCGCCTGGGTCGTGTACGGCGCCATGCACTATCCGGGGGGTATCTCGCCGGTCGCCTCCACGGCCGTCGCGGCCGGTCTGGTGGGTCTGTTCGGGCAGCTGCTCTCGCGCTACCGGTTCGCGTCCGCGCTGCCGTACACCACCGCCGCCATCGGGCCCCTGCTGCCCGGTTCGGCGACCTACTTCGGGCTGCTGTCGATCGCCCAGAACAACGTCGACAAGGGCCTGGTGTCACTGGCGAAGGCCGCCTCCCTCGCCATGGCCATCGCCATCGGCGTGAACCTCGGGTCGGAGATCTCCCGGCTGTTCCTGAGGATTCCGGGCGGTTCCGCCGAGGGGCGCCGGGCGGCCAAGCGGACGCGCGGGTTCTGATGCGCCCGCGCCCGGGTCAGTCCTGCGGGTAGCCCTGGCCGTACGGGTGGGGCTGCTGCGGGTGCTGCGGCTGTGCCTGCGGATGGGGCTGCGCGTATCCCTGCCCGGAGCCGTACGGCTGCTGCTGGGGGTGTGGCTGCTGGTGGTCCTGGGGGTACTGCTGGGCGTAGGGCTGCTGGGTCCGGCCGTAGTACTCGTCGTAGCCGCCCTGGTTCGTGCCGTACGGCTGCTGCCCCTGCCCGCCGTGGTTCGGGTCGCCGTAAACCTGGTTCGGGTCGCCGTAAACCTGGTTCGGGTCGCCGTAAACCTGGCTCTGGTCGCCGTAAACCTGGCTCTGGTCGCCGTACGTCTGGCTCTGGTCGCCGTACGTCTGGTTCGGCCCGGCGTGCGCCTGGGCCCGGTCCTGGTGGGCCGGCGGCACGGCGCGCAGCCTGGTCGTCGCGTCGTCCATGACCGGGGGCTGCCTGACGAAGGGCGGCTGCTGCGGGGCCGGGGCGTTCTTGGCCTTGGAGCGTGCCCGCAGGAACTCGATGGCGATCGGGACCACCGAGACGAGAACGATCAGGATGAGGATCGCCTCGACGTTGTTCTTGACGAAGGCGACGTTGCCGAGCCAGGAGCCGAGCAGGGTGACACCCGCGCCCCACAGGACGCCGCCGATGACGTTGAAGACCAGGAACGAGCGGTACCTCATGCCGCTGACGCCGGCGATGATCGGCGTGAACGTACGCACGACGGGCACGAAGCGGGCCAGGACCAGGGACTTCGGCCCGTACTTCTCGAAGAACTCGTGGGCCTTGGTGACGTTCTCCTGCTTGAAGAGGCGGGAGTCCGGGCGGTTGAAGAGGGAGGGGCCGACCTTCTTGCCGAACATGTAACCCGCCTGGTCGCCCAGGATCGCGGCGACGCAGATCAGCGCGATCGCTCCCGCCAGGGGGAAGTCCATCTGCTTCGAGGTGATCAGCAGACCGCAGGTGAACAGCAGCGAGTCACCCGGCAGGAAGAAGCCGATGAGCAGCCCCGACTCGGCGAAGACGATGAGGAGCAGGCCCCAGATGCCGAAGGTGTCCAGGAGGTGGTTCGGATCCAGCCAGCTCGGGCCGAGGGCAAGCGTCGTCACGGTTCCGGGCTCCTGAGGGGGTGAGGGCAGGTGCGGCGTCCTGGCGGGCGGCCGGCACGACGGCGATGGCCGGACAAAGCTATCAACGCGCGGTGTCCCCCCTGCGTTCCACCGGTGTCTCCAGAATGCACGCTGCGTGGCCCGGGCCGGAGCGGCGGGCCGGGGACGCCGGGCCACGGGTAAGAGGCACCTCCCATGGAGAGCGCCTCTTGCCCGCCTGGCCGTGCCGCCCCGGGGCTCACCTGTCGTGGCGGTCCGCGTTCGCCGCGATCGCGTCCCTGAGGTGCTCGGCGAGACCCGGTCGCATGGCGTCGTAGTGCGCCTTGAAACGCTCGTCGGAGACGTACATCTCGCCGAGACAGCGGTGGAGCTCGTACGAGCACTCGTAGAACCATGTGCAGATGTGCTGCCGGTGTTCCTCGGCCAGGTCCATGGCCCGCTCCCCGGCCGGGGGCTCGCCTTCGGCCATCAGGGCGCCGTAGCGCTCGCCCCAGGAGGCCGTCTCGGCCTGGATGCGCTTCCAGTCGTCCTTGGTGTAGCGGGCGGTGCGCCGCTGCGACTCGGCGTACTCGTCCGTGCCGCCCCAGCGGCGCTCGGCCTCCTCCGCGTGCTGCTCCGGGTCCTTGTCCCCGAAGACCTCGAACCTCTCCTCGGGCGTGAGGTTGATGCCCATCGTGCGTGCCTCCATGGCGTGTTCCACGGCCGCCGCCATCTTCTGAAGCCTCTCGATCCGGGCGGTCAGCAACTCGTGCTGGCGGCGCAGATGCTCGCGCGGGTCCGCGTCCGGGTCGTCGAGCAGGGCGGCGACCTCGTCGAGCGGGAAGCCGAGTTCCCGGTAGAACAGGATCTGCTGCAACCGGTCGAGGTCCGCGTCACCGTAACGCCGGTGACCGGCGTGGGTGCGCTCACCGGGTACGAGCAGGCCGATCTCGTCGTAGTGGTGCAGCGTGCGCACGGTCACACCGGCGAAACCGGCAACCTGGCCGATCGAGTAACTCACTTCCGCTCCCTTCTGGGTACGCACGTCAGACTCGCGCCTCACGCCGCGTGAGGTGCAAGGCGCATTTCTCCGATGCAAGGCACACCCCCTCCGGGCGCCGCGGTCCGCTGGAGCGCCCCGCGCGCCCGGAACACCCGTAACGCTCGGAAAACACGGAACACCCGGAAAGTTCGGAACGATCGGAAAGCCTGGAACGATCGGAAAGCCCGGAACGCTCTGAACGCTCTGAACTCCCGCGCGCCAGGGCCGTTATGCCTTCCTTGCCCACTTATGGTGACCGCGTGGCCCAGGACACCGCGCAGCAGGCACCCGCCGCCCCGGCGACTCCCGTGCGGGGACTGCTGCCGCTGGTCCTCCCGGCGCTCGTCGTCGGGATCGGGGCCAGTCTCCTCTACCTCGCCCTGAGCGGGCTCGCCTCGCGGCTCCAGCACGTCCTGTGGGAGAACCTGCCACGCCGCACCCGGCACGGCTGGCTGAGCCTGTTCGCGGCCACGGTGCCGGCGCCCTCCCCGGCGGTCCCCGCCCTGCTCTGCATAGCGTCCCTTCCGGCCTGGCTGCTGGTCACGGGGCGCCCGCAGATACAGCTACGGGAGGACGGGACCGCGATCCGCTGAACGGACGGGCCGGAAAGCCGATGAACGGACGGGACCGGAAGCCGGTGAACAGACGGGAGCGGGAGCCGATCAATGAACGAGGCGGCGCATCGCCGAGCGGGCGGCCGGGGAGCAAGTGAACCGACGGCGCGGGATTCATACGCACGGGTGAAGCACCGGGAACCGGTGAACCGGCGGGCACTGCCGGTCCGATGAACGAGTGACGGCGCACACCGCCGGCACACGACACGATGGGAGACAGGACACCATGGCGCTGCACACGGGCCACGGGAAACCCGACGAGCACCCCAGGTCGATGAACCCCTTCTACGGAGAGGCGAACCCGGTCGCCGAGATGACCGAGGCACCGCCCAAGGAACGGCTGCCCGCGGGACCGATGCTGCCCGCGACCGCCTACCAGCTCGTGCACGACGAACTCATGCTGGACGGCAACTCGCGGCTGAATCTGGCCACCTTCGTCACCACCTGGATGGAACCCCAGGCCGGTGCGCTGATGACCGAGTGCCTCGACAAGAACATGATCGACAAGGACGAGTATCCCCGCACGGCCGAGCTGGAGCGCCGCTGCGTGGCCATGCTCGCCCACCTGTGGAACGCGCCGGACCCGCATTCCTCCGTGGGCTGTTCGACGACCGGTTCCAGCGAGGCGTGCATGCTCGCCGGGATGGCCCTCAAGCGCCGCTGGGCCCGGCGCAACGCGGACCGCTACCCCTCCAGGGACGCCCGCCCCAACCTTGTGATGGGGGTGAACGTCCAGGTCTGCTGGGAGAAGTTCTGCGCCTACTGGGAGGTCGAGGCGCGCCAGGTGCCCATGGCGGGTGACCGGTTCCATCTGGACCCGCAGGCCGCCGCCGATCTGTGCGACGAGAACACGATCGGGGTGGTGGGCGTCCTCGGCTCCACGTTCGACGGGTCGTACGAACCGATCGCCGACCTGTGCGCGGCCCTGGACGGCCTTCAGGACCGTACGGGCCTGGACATTCCCGTGCATGTGGACGGCGCCTCCGGGGCGATGATCGCGCCCTTCCTCGACCAGGACCTGGTGTGGGACTTCCGTCTGCCGCGGGTCGCGTCGATCAACACCTCCGGCCACAAGTACGGGCTGGTCTACCCGGGCGTGGGCTGGGTCCTGTGGCGCGAGAAGGAGGCGCTTCCGGAGGAGCTGGTCTTCCGCGTCAACTACCTGGGCGGCGAAATGCCGACCTTCGCGCTCAACTTCTCCCGCCCCGGGGCCCAGGTGGTGGCGCAGTACTACACCTTCCTGCGGCTGGGCCGGGAGGGCTACCGAGCGGTCCAGCAGACCACGCGAAACGTGGCGCGGGGACTCGCCGACCGAGTGGAGGCGCTGGGCGACTTCCGACTCCTCACCCGGGGCGAGGAGTTGCCGGTCTTCGCGTTCACGACCGCGCCGGAGGTGACGGCGTACGACGTCTTCGACGTCTCGCGGCGGCTGCGTGAGTCCGGCTGGCTGGTGCCCGCGTACACCTTCCCGCCCAACCGCGAGGACCTGTGCGTGCTGCGGATCGTGTGCCGTAACGGCTTCTCCACGGACCTGTCCGACCTGTTCATCGAGGATCTGGGCCGGCTGCTGCCCAAGCTGCGGCGGCAGCCGTACCCGTTGACCGACGACAAGGCGGCCGCCACGAGCTTCCATCACTGACACCGCCGGGGGTGCCGGCCGCCCGGCAGGTCAGTCGGAGGGAGTGCCCCGTTCCATGGCCACCAGTTCGAAGGCGGTCTTCCCGTCCAGCGACTCCCGGATGATGTCGGCGTGGCCCGCGTGCCGGGCCGTCTCACGGATCAGGTGGAGCATGAGCCACCGCATCGAGACCCGCTCGTCCGGCGGGAACCAGGGATCGTCGGGGAGCGGAAAGGTGTCATCGAGGCTCGGCACGGAGCGGATGAACGCCTCCGTCTCGGCGGCGACCTTCTCCCAGTAGGCGAGCTGCGACTCGACCGTCTCGTCGCCCAGGAGCTCGAAGCACTCGTGCCAGTTCGCCTCGGTCCGCCGCACCGCCGGAGGCTCCTGCTTGGCCCGGGCGATCCAGCCCTGCTCGGTCTCGGCGACGTGCTTGAGCAGCCCGCCCAGGGACAGTCGGCTCGCGCTGGGGCGGGACCGCGCCCGCTCCTCCGTCAGCCCGAGCAGTGCCCGGCGGATACCGCCCCGTTGTTCCTCCAGGAAGGAGAGCAGTGCTCCGCGCTCGTCGCCCCGCTCTTCCGCGCGTACATGCGTGACCATGACCGGCCGCCTTTCCTCGGTTCTGGCGAGATCGCCCTCAGCCCGACACCGATGACGCTACGGACCCTTGGGGTCAGGTTCTGTCCGCAAGGACCCATGGCCACCATCGGGAAGACTCAGAAAGGGAAAATGCTCCGCCCGTGCTGCACCGAGATCCACTTCTGTGTGGTGAAGGCCTCGACCGTGGTCTCGCCGTTCAGCCGGCCGATGCCCGAGTGCTTCTCGCCGCCGAAGGGGACGAGCGGCTCGTCGTGGACCGTGCCGTCGTTCACGTGGAACATGCCGGTGTCGATCTGCTTGGCGAAGGCAACGCCGCGCTCGATGTCGGCGGTGTGGACGGCGCCGCTGAGGCCGTACGGGGTGTCGTTGACGATGCGGACGGCCTCCTCCTCGCCGTCGAAGGGGATGAGGAGGGCGACCGGGCCGAAGATCTCCTGCCGGAGCAGCGAGGAGCCGGCAGGAAGGTCGGTCAGCACGGTCGGCTGCACCAGGTTGTCGGTGGTGGTGCCGTGCACAAGCGCCGTCGCACCCTCCGCGATGGCCTGCTCCACCGCGCCCGAGATCGCGTCCGCCTGCGAGGCGTTGATGACCGGGCCGACGACGGTCTCCGGGTCGCGCGGGTCACCCACCTTCAGGGACTTGACCTTGGCGACGAACTTGTCGGTGAACTCGGCCTGGATCGAGCGGTCCACCAGGACACGGTTGGCGGCCATGCAGACCTGGCCCTGGTGCACATAGCGGCTGAAGACGGCCGCGTCGACCGCGTAGTCGACGTCCGCGTCGTCCAGCACCACCAGTGCACTGTTGCCGCCGAGTTCGAGGATGGAGCGTTTGAAGAGCGACGCGCAGACGGTGGCGACGTGCCGGCCGACCTTGTCGGAGCCGGTGAAGGAGATGACCTTGGGGATCGGGTGCTCGAGGAAGGCGTCACCGATCTCCGCTATGTCCGTGATCACGACGTTCAGCAGACCGCCCGGCAGCCCCGCCTCCTCGAAGATCTTCGCGACCAGGGAGCCACCGGTGATCGGCGTGTTCTGGTGCGGTTTGAGGACCACACCGTTGCCGAGGGCGAGCGCCGGGGCGACGGACTTGATCGACAGCAGAAAAGGGAAGTTGAACGGGCTGATGACGCCCACCACACCGACGGGCACACGGTAGAGGCGGTTCTCCTTGCCGTCGATGGGGGACGGGAGGATCCTGCCCTCTGGGCGCAGCGCCAGCTGGATCGACTCGCGCAGGAACTCCTTGGCGAGGTGCAGTTCGAAGGCCGCCTTCAGCCGGGTACCGCCCAGTTCGGCGGTGATCACCTCGGTGATCTCCGTCTCGCGGTCCTCGATGAGTCTGAGGGCCTTCTCGAACACCGCGCGGCGGGCGTAGGGGTTGGTGGCCGCCCACTGCTTCTGGGCGGCCGCGGCGGCCTTGTAGGCCGCATCGACCTCCTCGACCGTGGCTATCGTGATCGACGCCAGCTTCTCGCCGTCGTACGGATTGAAGTCGATGATGTCCCAGGAGCCTGTGCCCGGGCGCCACTCACCACCGATGTACTGCTGAGCCAGATCGGTGAAGTAGGACGACATGTGATCCCTCAATCCCTTGCAACCGAAGCAGACACCGTTCACCCATACGCGCTCGCGTCACGGTCTGATCAAGCGTCATCGTACTTGCGTGCAAGGTCAGTTGGAGGAGGGCCGAGGATACTCCGGGTGGACTCTCAGGAAAGCTGGAGCAACCCTCGCAGCAGATCGCGGCTTTCGTCCGGTCCGGGGCTGTCCTGCTGCAACTCCTTCATCGCGGACTCGTACTGGAGGACGTCCTCGCGCTTGTCCAGGTACAGGGCGCTGGTGAGCTGCTCCAGGTAGACCACGTCGGACAGATCGGACTCGGGGAAGCTGAGGATGGTGAAGGCCCCGCTCTCACCGGAGTGCCCGCCGAAGCCGAACGGCATGATCTGCAACCGGACGTTCGGCCGCTCCGAGACGTCGATCAGATGCTGCAACTGGCCGCGCATCACCTCGCGGTCGCCGTAGGGGCGGCGCAGGGCGGCCTCGTCGAGAACGACGTGAAACTGCGGGGCCTTCGTCGAGAAGAGGTACTTCTGCCGCTCGAGCCGCAGGGCCACCCGCCGGTCGATGTCCGCCGCGCTCGCGCCCTTCATGCCCCGGGCGACGACAGCGTGCGCGTACGCCTCTGTCTGCAGCAGTCCGTGCACGAACTGGACCTCGTACGAACGGATCAGATGTGCCGCGCCCTCCAGGCCGACATAGGTGGGGAACCAGCTCGGCAGCACGTCCGAGTAGCTGTGCCACCACCCGGCGACATTGGCCTCCTTCGCGAGGGAGAGCAGAGACGTCCGTTCGGTCTCGTCGGTGATCCCGTACAGCGTCAACAGGTCTTCGACGTCACGCGTCTTGAAGCTCACCCGTCCCAACTCCATGCGGCTGATCTTCGACTCCGAGGCCCGGATCGAGTAGCCGGCCGCCTCCCTGGTGATGCCGCGCGCCTCCCGGAGGCGCCTGAGGTGGGATCCCAGCAGAATGCGCCGCACCACCGACCCGCTCGAGTCCCCAGCGCTCACTTGTCAGCCTCCCCAACGGTCCTTCGATCGCGAAGTCTGCCACTAAAACACTTCGAGCAGTACTCGTGCGGTTACAGAAATGGAAAGCAGTCAAATCTGAGACGAGTGAAAGATCAGAAGCTGCAAGCAAGAGGGAAGAAAGTGGCAGAAGAAATAAGCAGAAAGCGGTACGTGGGCGCTTAATTCGGGCGCGTGCACGTGCATCTGCCCTTGCATCTGCCTGGCTCATCCGAAACCATGGTCCCGCGCCACCGCTGCATCGCACCGACCGCGAACACCCGGGAGTGCCTCGCATGGGGACGAATGGATCGACCATGCTCGAGCCCTTACGGCAGGGACTTCCGCCGCTCGACCTCACGGCCGTGTCCAGCGCAGCCTCATGTGCTCTGCCGGCCCGTCTCGAAGCGGTCCGGGAAGCACGGCAGTTCACCCGCAGAACCCTGGGCCAGTGGGACGTGGGCGAGCGCTTCGACGACGTCTGTCTCGTGGTCTCCGAACTCGTGACCAACGCGTTGCGGCACGCTCTGCCCTCGCCCTGCCTCCGCGCGGGCGATCAGGACCCCCCGGTACGGCTGCATCTGATGCGCTGGACCACGCGCCTGGTGTGCGCCGTGCGGGACCCCAGTCACGACAGTCCGGTCGCGGGCGACTCCGAGGACTTCTCGGCCGAGTCGGGCCGCGGGCTGTTCCTGGTCGACTCGTTCGCCGACGGCTGGGGCTGGCACCCGCTCGCGGGCACATTGAACGGCAAGGTGGTCTGGGCCCTTTTCCGGCTGCCGTGCGCGCCGGGGTGTGCGGACTGAGACCGGCAGCGCTCACCGAGGCCCCGGTTCTACGCGTGTTACGTCCTGCGGCGCGACAACGCACCGCAGGACGAGCACGGTTGCGCCCCGGACGCAGGACCGCCCGGGGCCGGCGGGGCGGCCGCACATCCTCTGATCTACGCGTGTTACACGTATCTGCACTTGTGAACGCAGGCCCGCGCGCGTCACACGATCAGATGGTCGAACTCGCCGTCCTTGATGCCGAGGAGCATCGCCTCGATCTCCGCACGGGTGTAGACGAGCGCGGGCCCGTCAGGGAAGCGCGAATTCCGCACCGCCACCTCTCCCCCCGGCAGCCGGGCGAACTCCACGCAGGAGCCCTGGGAGTTGCTGTGCCGGCTCTTCTGCCAGGCCACTCCGTGCAGCTCCGTCGCAGCCATGCCGTTGTACACGTCATCCACGTCGCACACGTCGTGGTCCACAGGTCGCTCCCGGGTGGTGCATTGGCTGGTAATGGCCATCGATGCAGCGGTCAACTGCCTCGGATCATAACTCTGTTCACATGCAGATGCATGGGCAGATGCACGTGCACGAGGGGTGTTCCTGCGATTACGCTCTTTGCAGTCCTTTGACTACGGAATGACCGCCGACCGACTACAGCACGTCAAGCGTGTGCCCCAGAGCTCGCAGCACATACGATCTCCAGCCCCCGTCCATGATCTTCCGCGCCATCAGCTGTGCCGGATCGTCCGGGTCGAAACCTTCATGCACTAGGAACAGACGCGTGCCACGGCCTTCCTGTTCCAATGTCCAGGTAATGGTCCAGTCCGCGGGACGGGAGGGATCGGCGTCGGCCCACCGGACGCGCAGCATCCGCTCGTGCTGGAAAGCGAGAACCTGCACGTCAACCGTGCCGGAGAAGTTGGCATTCGGCCGCGGGACCGAGGTCATCGTGTAACGGTGACCGACTTCGAGACGGAAGTTCTCGGACCCGGGCATCTGCCACTGGGTCAGCAGCGCGGGTTCGGTGAGGGCACGCCAGACCTTGGCCGGCGGATGCGGCAGAAACTGGTCGACGCGGATGGTGGTGAGGTCGCCGTCGTCGGGTGCGGTGCTCATGGCCGGTCATCGTCGGGCATACGGTCGAGCAGTTCACCGAGACCCTTCAGCCGCTCGCGCCAGAACCGCTCGTACGGGTGGAGCCAGTCCTGCACCTCGGCCAGCGGGGCCGCCTCGAGGCGGTAGATACGCCGACGGCCGGATCGCTGCTCGGTGACGAGCCCGGCCTCCCGAAGCACTTTCAGATGCTCCGAGAGGCTGGGCCGGCGCATGGCGAAGTGGTCGGCCAGGGCCTGGACGGGCTGCGGCCCCTCGTCGCGCAGCAGACGCAGCACCTCGCGGCGCGTGGCGTTGGCGAGGGCGGCGAACACCCGGTCCTCGTCGGCCGCGCGGACGTCGGCGCCCGTAACCCCCGTACCCGTCCCGGTCATGGCGCGATCAGAGGCCTTCCTTCTCCGTGAGCAGCATCAGACCGTTGCCGTCGGGGTCCCTGAAGGAGGCCATCCGGCCCCAGGGGAGGTCGTCCGGGCCCTGCACGGAGACACCCGCCGCGGCCAGCCGCGCGCAGTCGGCGTCGACATCGGTCGTCACCAACATGATCCCTCGGGTCTCACCGGGCGTGAAACCGCCCATGTCCGGGCCGGAGAGCGTGAAGACGGTCTGCGCGCCCTTGGGCGCGACCTGGAGCCACCGGCCCTGCGGCATGTCCAGGTCGGCGGTGACCTCGAAGCCGAGGAGCTCCGTGTAGAAGCGCAGGGCGCGGTCCTGGTCGGAGACGGGGAGGGTGACGAAGGAGGCATGGGTGATGGTCATGAGCAGGAGAATAGGTAGGAGATTTCCTACGCGTCAAACGTAGGGATTCTCCTACCTGTCTGTCTTGGGCGGGAGAACTGCCACCCGGCCCCTGCGGCCATGCCGGGCGCCCGCGGCCACGTCCGGGACTTCGGCCCGTCCCCGGGTTCATCTGACCACCTGCGTGAGCAAGCGCACGCCGGTCGTCTCCGGGGGGTGCGCAAGTCCTCCTGGTAGCTTGCTCGGGCCGTCACCCGACCCCATCCGGCAACCCTGGGAGACTTCCGTGACCTCGGCCGTCCATGTCATCCGTGTCACCCGCCGGCAGGCCCGCGTCTCGGCCGCGTCCGCGGGTCTTGCGACCGCACTCCTGCTGACCGGCTGCAGCGGCGGTTCCGGAAACGGCGGTTCGGGGGGCGGCGCCTCCTCGACGCCGAGCGCGGCCGGGTCCGCGACGCACACCGGCGGCTCTCCCGGCACCAAGGCCGGGAAGCTGGAGGGCAGCTGGCTGGCCACGACCGGCGGTAAGGCCGTGGCCCTGGTGATCACGGGCAAGCAGGCCGGGCTCTTCGCGACGGGCGGCACCGTGTGCAGTGGGACCGCGGGCGAGGAGGCGGGCATGCAGATGATCCACCTCAAGTGCACGGACGGCAGCAAGAACCGGAGGACCGGCATGGTCGACTCCGTGAACTCCACCGGAATGAAGGTGACGTGGCAGGGCGGCATCGGCACGGAGACCTACACGAAGGCCGAGGGCGGCAAGCTGCCGAGCGGGCTGCCGACGGAGAGCCTGGGCTCGTGACGCCCCGGCCGTCTCCGGCGGCCTGACCCGCGCCGACGGGCCGTGGACTCCTTCCGGGTCCGTCGCCCGTCGCCCGGTCGAACCATCCCCGTCACGGACGGGAGGCGCATACGTGATCCGGGGGGCGCGCAACGCACCGCGGCCCGCCTGCGTGATGATCCTTGGACACCGTCACGATCCCCAGAGGACCCTCATGCGTACGATCCGCGTCCCCCTCGTCGTCACCGCGCTCGCCGCGGCCCTCACCCTGACCGCCTGCGACAGCAAGAGCGGCGGCGACGACGCGAAGTCCCCCGCCTCCGACTGCGTCGTCGCGGTCGTGGTCGGTCCCGGCAACGCGGCCACCACGGCGGGCGACACCGGGAACGTCCCGGTCACCGTCACGAACCGCGGCAGCAACCAGTGCACCTTCCAGGGCTTCCCGGGCGTCGAGCTGACCGCCGGCGGTTCCTCCTGGAACGCCGCGCAGGAGAAGGACGCCCAGCCGGCGAAGGTGACGCTGCACAAGGGCGAGGCGGCGACCTTCACCATCACGTACGTCCGCGGGAACGGCGGCTCGCTCAGCGCGCCGGCGAAGGCCGTGAAGATCACCATCCCGGGCGCCGGTGACGCGAAGAGCTACCCGTGGTCATACGGCGATGTGGCGCTGAAGACCAAGGACACCCCCGACGCCTCGGTCGGCCCGATCCAGGTCGCAGGCGACTGACCCGCCGGGGGCCGGGGCCCGCTTACGGGGCCGGGGCCCGCATACGGAGGAATTCCGGCCCGGCCCCGCGTTCGGCGGAAGCCGGGGTGCCCTCGCGGGGAAGAGCCGTGAGGGCGCTTGTGGCAGCCGGGCCGCCCCTCGGTTCCGGCGGCGTTCACGGCAGCCGGGGCCGCTCCTCCGTCCGTGGGCGTTCCCCGACCAGGGCCCGGTCGGCGGCCGCGGCCCCCTGCTCCCATCCGGCCGCGTCGCTGACCCCACGCACACGGGTGGTGACCGTGTCCGGGAACATCCGCTCCATACGGTCGGCGACGGCCACGTCCCTGGCCGCCAGCACCGGCAGCAGCTCCCCCTCGGTCCCGGCCACCTGACCCTCGGCGGCGGCCCGGAGCCGGTCGCCGATACGGTGCGCGTACGCGGCCACGAACGACTGCCGGAACGTCTTCGTACGCTTTCGGCCGCCCTCGCGCTGGGCCGCCTCCGCCTTCGTCATGGCGGCGGTGGCCTGCACGAGCAACGACGTGTAGAGGAGCTCGACGGCCTCCAGGTCGGGCTCGAAACCGATGACCGTGGAGAAGCCGAAGGGCTCGTGCCACACGGCCCGGCAGCGGTTCACGGCCGCCACCGCGTCCAGGAGCACCGCCTTGGCCGTCTCGTACGGCGGGTCGACGCCTATGCGGCAGGCACCCGGCGCGTCCTCGGTGTGCGCCCGGGCGGCGAGCAGCGCCTCGTCGATGCTGTGCCGTGCCATCAGCTCCTGCGCCTTGGCGCTGAGCGCCTCCGCCTCCTCCGGAAATCCGGTCGCCTCCGCCTTCGCGAGCAACGCGCGGACACGGGTGAGCATCCGGGACTCGGGCTGCCGGGCGGCGGCGGTCCGCCCGGGCGCGTCGAGCGGTTCCAGCGCGGGGAGGCGGAGCAGCAGACGGTACAGCTCCAGCACGGCAGTGGCGTACGAGAAACGGTCGGGGACGCGCGGAGGCTCCGCGTCCAGGTCCTCGAGCTGGGCGGTCCAGCGCGGCCCGGGGGACGGCCGCGGCCCGGCCTCCTTGAGGATCAGCTCCGACACCAGGCGTACGTGCAGGTCATCCAGTTCCCGCCGCACGATGCGCACGACGTCGGCGGGCTGCCAGCCGCGCCGCCAGGCCGCGCCGACGAACCGCTCGCCGCGCCGGGCCAGTTCGCCGTCGGCCGAGGGATCGGCGGCAAGCAGCGAGGCGCCGGTGTCCAGGGCGGCGTCGGTGTCGTCGTAGAGGGCGGCGCGGAAGGCACGGTCCACCGTGGTCGTCGTACTCACGCGTTCGATCGTGACATGTGTGCCGCTGTGTGCCGCACACACAGGCGCCGCGGGGTGTCAACTTCGGGTTGACGAGCCGGCAACTGTCAACCTACCGTTGACACATGACGGCCAAGCCTCACATCACAGCGAATCTTCGCCTCGACGACCTCATCGAAGCCATCAAGAAGGTGCACACCGACGCCCTGGACCAGCTCCAGGACGCGGTTCTCGCCGCGGAGCACCTCGACGACGTGGCCGACCACCTGATCGGCCACTTCGTCGACCAGGCCCGGCGCTCGGGAGCGTCCTGGACCGACATCGGCAAGAGCATGGGCGTGACCCGGCAGGCGGCCCAGAAGCGCTTCGTCCCCAAGGAGTCCGCGGACCTCGACCCCGGCCAGGGCTTCAGCCGCTACACGCCCCGCGCGCGCAACGTGGTCATGGCCGCGCACAACGCGGCGAAGGAGGCGGGCAACGGCGAGACCGTGCCCGGGCACCTCGTCCTGGGCCTGCTCGCCGAGCCGGACGGCCTCGGCGCCAAGGCGATCGTCGCGAGCGGCGTCTCCCTGGACGCGGTGCGCGAGGCGGCGGCCTCGGCGCTGCCGCCCCGCGCCGAGGAGGTCCCTGAACTCGTTCCGTACGCCCCCGCCGCCAAGAAGGCCCTCGAACTCACCTTCCGCGAAGCCCTCCGCCTGGGCCACAACTACATCGGCACCGAGCACATCCTGCTCGCCCTCCTGGAACTGGAGAACGGCGAGGGTCCGCTGTCCGGTCTCGGGCTCGACAAGACGGCGACCGAGGAACACCTCACGGCGGAACTGTCCAGGATCAGCGCGGCACTCGGGCAGCAAGGGCAGCAGGACTGAGCACGCCCGGACGACGTCACCGCACGTCCCGGCCCGTTGTCAGACCCCCCTGCCAGACTCGGAGACATGACCGGGCGCTGGGCTCTCGCTCCGGCCGAGGACGGCGGCGTGGAGGTCGCCGCCCTCGGCCCGGACGGCCTGCCCGCCGGGCCCGTGGTCAAGGAGGAGGATCTCGCCGCGGCCGTGCGGGCACGGCCCGAGGTCACCCGGTGGGTGTGGCGGTCCACCGCCGACGTCCAGCCGCGTCTGCTCGCCACGGGGGTGCGAGTCGACCGGTGCTACGACGTCGAGGCCGCCGAGACCCTCCTCCTCGGCCACGAGGGACGCCTCGGTGAGCCCCGCTCGGCCGCCGCCGCGCTGGCCCGGCTGCGCGGCGGCCCCGTACCGCCGGATCCTCCGCCGCGCTCCGCCGAGCCCGGCTCGCAGTCCTCCCTTTTCGAGCCGCGCCCCGTCCGCGTCCCCCTCAAGGACCTCGTCGAGGTCTACGCGGACCAGCAGCGCCGGCACGACGCCACCACGCACCCGGACCGCATGCGGCTGCTCACCGCAGTCGAATCGGCCGGGATGCTCGTGGCCTGCGAGATGAACCGGTCCGGACTGCCCTGGAGTGCCGACGTCCACCGGGAAGTGCTCCACGAACTGCTCGGCGAGCGGTACGCAGGCGGCGGCGAACCCCGGCGGCTGGCCGAACTGGCCGACGAGGTGTCGGCCGCCTTCGGCCGCAGGGTGAGACCCGATCTGCCCGCCGACGTCGTCAAGGCGTTCGCACAGGCCGGTATCCGGGTGCGGTCCACCCGCCGCTGGGAGATCGAGTCCGTCGACCACCCCGCCGTGAAGCCCCTCCTGGAGTACAAGCGGCTGTACCGCATCTGGGTCGCCCATGGCTGGTCCTGGCTCCAGGCCTGGGTGCGCGACGGCCGCTTCCGTCCCGAGTACCTGCCGGGCGGCACGGTCACCGGCCGCTGGGTCACCAACGGCGGCGGCGCCCTCCAGATCCCCAAGGTCATCCGGCGGGCCGTCGTCGCCGACCCGGGCTGGCGGCTGGTCGTGGCCGACGCCGCGCAGATGGAGCCGCGGATCCTCGCCGCGATCTCGCGCGATCCGGCCTTCATGGAGGTGGCGGGACGCGAGGCCGACCTCTACCAGTCGGTGTCGGACCGCGCGTTCTCCGGCGACCGTGCCCAGGCCAAGCTCGCCGTGCTCGGCGCGATCTACGGCCAGACCTCCGGCGACGGCCTGAAGAACCTCGCAGCCCTGCGCCGCCGCTTTCCCAGAGCCGTCGCGTACGTCGACGACGCGGCCCGCGCGGGCGAGGAAGGCCGGCTCGTCCGCACCTGGCTCGGACGGACGTCCCCGCCGGCGGCCGGCGCATCCGAGGACGCCACGGAGGAGGCGGGCATTCCGCAGGAGGACGGCACGGAGGGCGCGGCCGTTGAACCGCAGCAGTGGATGCCGGGATACGCCTCCACGAACTCCCGTGCCCGCGGCCGCTTCGCGCGCAACTTCGTGGTGCAGGGCAGCGCCGCCGACTGGGCCCTGGTGCTCCTGGCCGCCCTGCGCCGCTTCTGCGCGGACCTCTCCGCCGAGCTGGTCTTCTTCCAGCACGACGAGGTGATCGTGCACTGCCCGGCCGAGGAGGCGGACACGGTGGTCGCGGCGATCCAGGAGGCTTCGGACCTGGCGATGCGGCTGACGTTCGGCGAGACACCGGTACGCATTCCGTTCACCACGGCGGTCGTGGAGTGCTATGCCGACGCGAAGTGAAGTCGCCCTGCGGGCGGTGCCGCCCGGCTCGGCTCACGCTTCCGCCAGCAGTTCCCTGAGTTCCCCGGCCACCGGACTGTCCGTGGCGTCCAGCGCGGCGAGGGCGGACCTCCACTGCCGGCGGGCCTCCTCTGCCTCGCCGTCCGCCATGTGGAGCAGACCCCGCTGGTGGCGGGCGAGTCCCTCGACATAGCAGTCGCCGCGCCGGCGGGCCAGTTTCATCAGCACATCGCACTCCTGCGCGGCCCGCTCCGAATCCCCCCGCTCCCGCAGCGCCTGCACCAGCCCGAGCCGGGTCTGCGACTCGCCCTGCCAGTGTCCGTGGCCGCCGAGGATGCGCAGGCTCTCCTCGAAGTGCGGTACGGCGGCGTCCGGCTCGCCGAGCGTGAGATGGGCGAAGCCGATGTTGCAGTGCGCGGTGTGGCGGACGACGACATGGCCCATCCGCTCCCCGATCTCCAGGCTCCGGCGGTGGTGGACGACGGCCGCCCGCGGGTCGGTGTGCGCATAGAGGTTGCCGAGGTTGCTGTAGGTGAGGGCCTCCTGCATGGGGTCGTCCAGGATCCGCGTGTACTCCAGGCACTGCCGCAGCGTCTCGCCGGTCTCCTCGTACCGGCCGAGCCGCTCCAGCAGCACCGCGCGATTGTTGAGGCCCCGGAGCAGGCAGGAGAGGTGCTCGAGGCGCCGCCATGTCTCCAGCGCCACGTCGAGCCGGGCGAGCGCGTCGTTGCCGTGGCCCTTCAGACAATGCAGACCGGCCAGGTCCAGCAGCGCGAACGCCTGCGCGGGCGCGTCTCCGAGCCGGCGCGCACCGCGCAGGGCGGCACACACGAGCACCTCCAACTCGGCGAGGCGGCCGCGGCGCTGGAGATGGGGAGCGATCAGGCGGACGAGCAGCGGGACATGGCTGGAGGTGTCGGCATGGCGCTCCACCAGGGCGACCACGTTGTCCAGTTCGAGGACGATCCAGTCGGCGGCGGCCCGCGCGGACCCGAAGACGGGCACAGCCGCCACGTCCGCGGCGTACGACTCGGGCTGTGAGGGGGTCGCCCGCAGCCTGTCCTCACGCTCGGTGCCCGACTCGACGGTGGCCTCGTAGGCGCGGGTGGCCATGGCGGTGTACCAGCGCAGAGCGGCGTCCGCGGGAGAGGGCTCCGCGGGTTTCGCCGTACCGCGGCCCGTGGCCTCTTCGCTCGCCGCGGTCTCGCGGGCGAAGTCCCGGACGAGGTCGTGGGGTGCGTACCGCCCGTACGCCGTCTCCTCCAGGAGGGCGACATCGACGAGCCGGTCGAGGGCGGCCTCGGCACGGCGCTCGTCCGTGCCGAGGAGGCGGGCGAGCAGGGCCGCCCCGTAGCCGGGCAGGTCCAGCGCGCCGATACGGCCGAGTGCCCGCGCCGCGTCCCGGTCCGCCTCGCGGTCCGAGGCCCGCAGGGCGTCGTGC
Source organism: Streptomyces sp. NPDC046931 (assembly GCF_040644655.1). NCBI lineage: Bacteria > Bacillati > Actinomycetota > Actinomycetes > Kitasatosporales > Streptomycetaceae > Streptomyces > Streptomyces sp. NPDC046931. The sequence goes on along the minus strand of NZ_JBEYWX010000002.1, from coordinate 605,930 downwards.
GCGACGGCGAGTGATCTGCGCACACTCAGGTCGTCGTACTCCAGGTGGTGCAGCCGGCCCTCGGTGGCGGCCAGCTGGCCGGCCAGGACGTCCGGGGCGAGCGCGCGGCGGGCGGCGAGCCGTGCGGCGACGACACGCAGGGCGAGCGGCAGCCGGCCGGCGAGTTCGACCAGCGGATGCGTGGCGTCGAGCCCGTCCCTGCCGGAGACCGCGCGGAGCAGAGCCGCACTGTCCTCGTCGGACAGGGGGGCGAGCGGGACCCGGTGGGCGCCGTCGAGCGCGGTGAGCGGAGAACGGCTCGTCACGATCACCGCACAACCGGGTCCGCCGGGCAGCAGCGGTCTCACCTGGGCCGCGTTCGCGGCGTCGTCCAGCACCATCAGGGTGCGGGTGGGGGCCAGCAGTGAGCGCAGCAGCGCGGCCGCCGCGTCCGGGTGTGCGGGGATACGACGGGGCTCGGCGCCGAGGTCGCACAGCAGTGCGGTGAGCGCCTGCTCGGGGGTGAGCGGGGTCATACCGGGCGTGGCGCCGTGCAGATTGATGTAGAGCTGGCCGTCGGTGAAACGTTTCCGCAGCCCGTGCGCGACAAACAGCGCGAGCGCGCTCTTGCCGACCCCGGCCATACCACTGAGCACGGCGACGCGAGGGGTGTCGCGTTCGGCTCCGAGGAAGCGCAGCAGTGCGTCGCGAACGGCGTTGCGGCCGGTGAAGTGGGCGGGCGCCGGGGGAAGTTGGGCGGGCCGGGGTACGCCGTGAGCGGTCCAGGGCAGGTCGGGGGCGGCGGGGGCACCTGCGCCGGGGGCGCCGTGAGCTGCGGGTTCGCCTGCGGCGTGCGTTCCGTCGGGGGTCGTGCGGCGGACGTTTCCGCCGTTGGAGTCCCTGCCGTTGGAGTCCCTGCCGCTGGAATTCCTGCCGCTGGAATCCCTGCCGTCGGCGTTTCTGTCGCCGGCGTCCGCACCGTCGACGTCCCAGCCGTCGACGTCCCAGCCGTCGGCATTTCCGCCACCGGCGTCCCTGCCGCCGGTCTCCCCATCGCCGCCGCGTCTGCCACCGATGTGCCCACCGTCCGCCGCCATGCCGTTGGTGCCGGTACGGCGGGCGCGGATGCCGTCGGTGCCGTTGTCTTCCCCTCGGGTGCCGCCGGCATGCGCAGGTCCGACGCTCCCCTGTCGCCGTCCGGGCGCACCCTGGTCGTCCCGGAGGATCTCCAGATGGGCCTCGCGCACCGCGCCGCCGGGCTCGACCCCGAGTTCCTCGATGAGACGTTCCCGCAGATCGCGGTGGACGGCCAGGGCCTCGGCCGGGCGGCCGGTACGGTGCAGTACGAGCATGAGCAGCCGATGGAAGCCCTCCCGCAGCGGGTGTTCGGCCACCAGCGCGGCCAGCTCCGGTACGAGACCGCCGAGCCGGACACCGCCGAGGTGCAGCTCGGCGTCGTGCCGCCACTCCAGGACCAGCAGCCGCGCCTCCTCCAGACGCTGCGCCAGCGCATGTCCCCCGGCCTCCGGGGACAGTCCGTCGAGTGGGGCTCCGCGCCATAGCGCGAGCGCGGCGGACGCCTCGTCGACGGTGCGCTCCCAGTCACGGCCGGTGTGCGCGGCGCGGGCCGCGGAAACGTGCCCCTCGAAGACGCGGATGTCCAGCTCACCCTCGTGAACCCGCAGGAGATAGCCGGGCGGCACGGCCCGCAGCCGTTCGGGGCCGTCCTCGCCCAGCAGGCGGCGCAGGCGCGTGACGTGGTTCTGGAGGGACGCCTGCGCGGAGGCCGGCGGGGCGCCACCCCACAGGGCGTCCTTGAGCGCGTCGACCGAGACGACCCGGCCGGGCTCCAGCAACAGCGCGACCAGCAGGGCACGCATCTTGCCGCTGCCGATCGGCCGGCTCTCGCCGTCGATGTCGTACATGACGGGCGGACCCAGCAGTCCGAAACGCAGCCCGTGCCGCATAGCCGCCCCGCTGCCCTTCCGCACGGCCCGACCGCCGTGCCTCACCTCATCGTGCGGCACGGCTGCCCCGCACCGCCCTGCCGTGCGGCACAACCGCCGCGTTCCGCCGTGGACTTCGCGTCCGCGTGCGGCGAGTTTCGACCGTCCGGCCCACGAGTCCTCCGGGGAACCGACCAGCTCACGGCTCCTTGGAGAACCGTTGGCCACATGTTAGCGATCTGTTGGCGTGGCCTGATGTGATCCCTTCATCGGATCTGGCCCGACGGTGCGCGCGTAGATGCGCAGCTCGGGGGAGTGTCGCCGCCGCGGCCGGATTCCGGAAGCAAGGGCCCGGTCGGCAGAGGTGAACGACCGGGTCCTTCGTCATTCGACGACGCCTGGCCCGCGGACGTACTGGGGAGGTACTACCCGCGGACGTACTGGGGACCTACCACCCGCGGACGTGTCGGGGACGTATTGCGGACGTGCTAGAGAACAGGCGGTCGGCCGAGTCTCGTCAACCGCCACACGGTGCGCCAGCGCATGGGCCGGCGCTCCCCGCCCGAGGTCCGCAGACCCTCCACGAATCCGCCGAACCAGGCTCTCAACCCGCCGACCGACCGTGTGCGCAGGAGGGTGACGGCGATCCAGACGCCGAGGTGCACGGGGATGAGCGGCAGGGGCAGCCGCCGCCGCACGAGCCATACCCGGTTGCGCGCAGTGACCCGGTAGTAGATGGCGTGCCGGGCGGGCGAGGTCTTCGGGTGCCGGAGAAGCAGTTCGGGCACGTAGAGGATGGTCCAGCCGGCGTCGGCCGCCCGCCAGGCGAGGTCCGTCTCCTCGTGCGCGAAGAAGAACTCGGCGGGCCAGTCCCCGGTCTCGGCGAGCATCGCCATGGACAGCGCATGGCCCCCGCCCAGGAACCCGGTCACCGGTCCGCCACGCAGCGGATCGGCGGCCCCGACTCGCGGCACATGCCGCCGCTGGGTCTCGCCGTGCTCATCGGCGATACGGAAACCGACGATGCCCAGCCTGGGGTCGGCCGCGTAGAGATCCCGTACTCGCCGGAGGACGTCGGCGTCCACGAGCAGTCCGTCGTCGTCCAGTTCGACCACGACGTCGACGTCCCCGAACTCCCGGAGCCGGGCAAGGGCAACGTTTCGCCCGCCGGGGCAGCCGAGGTTCTCGTCGACCTCGATGCAGGTGACCTCACCGGGAAGGCCGAGGCGCTCGGCGAACTCGGGCAGGGGGCAGCCATTGCCGACGATGACGATGCGGGACGGGGCTAGGTCCTGCTTGGCGACGGAGGTGAGGAGGGCGTCGACCTCCGCGGGACGATTGCCCATGGTGACGACGGCGACGGCGATACGGGGCCCCGGCTCCTGCTGCGGCTGCGACACGACACCCACCCCATCCCGGCCGACGACTGTGCACGCGATGCTAACCGTTAACCAAGAGGACGCCAGGAGTCACCCGGTTCTCCTCGCGCCGGATGATTTTCTGACCGGTCGGGCACGTTTCGGGCCTCGCGAGCGGGCCCGCCTCCTCCCCGGAGGGCGGCGCAGCGCCGCCACCACCCCTGCCCCGGCCCCCCGCCCCCCGCCCCCCGCCCCCCGGCTCCCGGCTCCCGGCTCCCGGCTCCCGGCACACTCACCCCGACCGGAAATTCGCCGCCGATTACCGAATTCGGTAATGCGACATCCCCCCAGAATCGATTGATTCCCACCCGGCAACCCACACACGAACCCACTCTCCGACGCACGACGCTCTTCAACCGAATTCGGAGAGCTGACGCGAACTCTCCACCTTCGCTCCCCTTCGAAGGCGTCGCCGCCGGCCGTCCCTCCGTCGCCCTCACAGCCGTAGCCGCGGCCGGCCCACAGCCTCCGCTGAGCGCTCGGCGACCGCGAAGCGACGGCCCACCGGGTCCGGTACCCTGACCACGACCGCGCGCAGTGCACAAGAGAAAGGGGACGGAGGATCGGAGCCCGAAAGGCGCCGTGATTCCCACCGCCGATGCCGTCCAACCCGCGGGCTGGTTCGCCCAAGGAAATCTCCAGCCCCAGCAATCCTCATGTGAAGGAACTCGCCGCCCTCCGCCGCCGACGGAACAGGCAGAATTCCGGAGTGACCCTCGTGGAGGGTTATGAGGAGCTGGATCTCGCCCTGCGGGCCGGAGTCCGTCCCCGCGAGCTGTATTTCTGCCCGGCGCTGACCGGGGATTCGGACCCGAGGAACGTCCTGGACCGCGCGGCCGAACGCGGGGCCGCCCTGTTCAGCCTGAGCCGGCAGGCCTTCGACAAGGCCGCCTACCGCGAGGGACCGGACGGCTGGCTCGCCGTCGTACCGGACATCGAGACCGACCTGTCCCGTATCAAGGTCGACGACAGGTCCCTCTTCCTCGTGTGCGAGAGCGTCGAGAAGCCCGGCAACCTGGGCTCGATGCTGCGCACCGCGGACGCGGCCGGAGTGACCGCCGTCATCTCCGCCAACCCGGTGACCGACTGGGGGAACCCGAACGTGATCCGGGCCAGCAAGGGCACCGTGTTCGCCGTCCCGATCGCCTCGGCCGACTCCGAGGAGGTCATGCACTGGCTGGCCGAGCACTCGGTGAAGGTCGTCGCCACGACCCCCGACACGGATGTGCTGATGGCGGACGTCGACATGTCCGGCGCCACGGCGATCCTGGTCGGCAGCGAGAAGTACGGCCTGTCCGACCAGTGGCTGGCAGGCAGTCACACCAAGGCGAAGATCCCCATGTTCGGCCAGGTGGACTCGCTCAACGTCGCGGTGTCGGCCGCCCTCTTCACCTACGAGGCCGTCCGGCAGCGTATGGCAGACGGACACCGCTGAGAACCGCCGTGCCGACCCGGCCGCCGTGTGCCGGGCACCGGCGTCGAGCGTGACCGGGAAACACTCCGGCAAGGCGGCCGGGCGCCCGTTGTCGGCGCCTTGCCGAGCGCCGACTTGTCCCCCTTCCTCCCCCGGACCATAACGACTTCGTCCCTTCTCCGGCGCCCCGAGCAACCCAACGGCCCCTCCGGTGCCTCTTCTTCGTGTCCACGAACCGCTGACATCGGTTCGCACCACTCCCTCGAGGCGCCACATCTACATGACTTCGACGTCCCTCACGGTCGCTCGCCGGCGTCGCCTGCCCGTCTGGCCCATCCCCGTGCTGTGGACCATCGGCCTCGGCCTGTGGGGGCTGTCCCGGCAGCACAGCGTGTGGCGGGACGAGGCCGCGACCTGGCAGGTGGCCGGACGTTCCACCGCCGAGATCCGGCACATGCTGGGGCAGGTCGATGCCGTGCACGGGCTCTACTACCTGCTGATGCACGGACTGTTCGAACTTTTCGGACCCAGCACCACGACCCTGCGGCTGCCCTCCGTGCTGGCCATGGCGGTGGCGGCGGGCTGTCTGGCGGTCATCGGCCGACGGCTGGCCGGGGCCTGGGCGGGGCTGGCAGGAGGGCTGGCGTTCGGGCTGCTCCCGGCCGTGCAGTTCTATCTCCAGGAGGGCCGCCCCTACGCACTGGTCGCGGCCGGCGCCGCGGTCTCCACCCTGTTGCTGGTGACCGTGCTCCAGGGGCGAGGCGGGGCGGTGCGCTGGGCGGCGTACGGCGGCACCGTCCTGACGTGCGGGTTGCTGAACTGGCTGTCGCTGCTGGTTCTGCCCGCGCACGCGGCGACCCTGATCTGGACGCGTGCCGCGCGCGGGACGTGGACACGCTGGGCGGCGACCTCGGCGGCCGCGACCGCGTGTGTGCTGCCGTTGGTCCTGTTCAGCCGGGGCCAGTCCGACCAGATTTCCTGGATTCCGCCGCTGACCTGGCACATGCTGATCGGCCCGGCGATCCTGCTGGCGATCGGCGGCCTCGGAGCCCTGCCGGACCGGCCGCGGAGAGGCCGGCTGTCGGCGGCGGCCGTGGGGCTGCCGTTGCTGGCGGTGCCGCAGATCGCCCTGATCGGCCTCTCCCTGGTCAGGCCGCTGTTTCTGGACCGGTACGTTCTGTTCAGCCTGCTCGGTCTGGCGCTGCTGATCGGGGCGGCGCTGGCTGCGGCGATACGAGCGGCCACGCCACGGCTCCCGAGGGCGTCGATGGGGATCCTTCCCGTGGTGGTCGCCGTGGCGATGGTGGCGCTGCTGCCGCAGTGCCTGGCCAAGCGGTCCCCGGCGAGCCGGGTGGACGACGTTCTGGCGGCGGCGGCAGACGTGCGGGGGCTCAAGAAGGCCGGGGACGCGGTGCTCTTCATACCGGCGGCACGGCGGGACACCAGGCTGGTCTCCCCCGACGCCTTCACGGGTGTGCGGGACATCGCTCTCGCGGAGAGCCCGGAAGAGTCCGGAACACTGAAGGGCGTGGAGGCCGACCCGGCCCGGATCCGGGCCGCGATCCTGAGCCGGCGGCGCATACTGCTGGTCACGGACGCGGCGAAGGTCGCGAAGCCGGTGGCGGCGGAGCGGGACAGGGTGAAGACCTCCGTGCTCAAGACGTACTTCACCGTGTTGTCGGACGACCAGGTCCGCGGCCGGCGGGTGACGGTGTACGAGCGGACCGGCCCCTGAGGCGTCCCGGACGCGGACGCGCCTCGGTACCAAGGTCAAGCCCAACACGCTTTCCGAGCGCGGAACCCGCCCGCCTCGCTGTGTCGCAGCCCGCCGTACCGGCCCCACCGTCGACGTCCGCAAACAGCGCGCCCCATCGATAGCTCGGCACTACTGCAGCCCTACTTCCCTCGTCCGGTGTGCAAGGGCGCAACAGCCACCGTGGCGTGCATCTGTTCCCTGCCCGGGTTCGAGGTGTGTGACGCTTCAACATTCGCGTGCGCTGTTACTACAGGGCACTCCTGTGACATCTGTGCCCCGCAATGGCTGGATGACAACGACAACGGGGCTTCAAGGGTGGGGCATGAGAACTGAACAAAGGGTTCGGCGCGGTCGTCGTCGAGCCGGCCTGAAACCACGCACGTGGCTGGCGCTGGGGGCGGTCGTCGCCGGGGGCGGCGTGGCTGTGGCGACCGTCGCGATGGCCGGGTCGGGAGGCCGTGCCGGACCGTCGGCTGCGCGGGGACCGGTCAAGACGCATGTCCACTCGCTGTCCCTGACCGGGACCAGTGCGTCGCTCAAGACGCTGGGGGCCCAGTCCACGGCTCCGTTCAGCATGGTGGGTGTCACCTGGAACGGTGCGCACGCCAACCTGCGCGGCACGGTGGAGGTGCGGACCCGTTCCGCTGTCAGCGGCCACTGGACATCGTGGCTGAAGATGCAGCAGCCGGACGACATCCCGGACGCCGCCGAGCTGAACCGTCCCGGTGTGCGTGGCGGGATGTCGCCCATGTGGTCGGGCCCGTCGAACGGAATCCAGGTCCGCGTGACCGGCGCGGGCAAGGCGACCGCGCTGCCCGCCGGGCTGCGGGTGGACCTGGTCGACCCGGGCAAGTCCGCCACCGGCGCGACGCAGCAGTCCGGCATGGACCCGGCGGGATACGCCATGGACGCGACGGCCACCGACACCGCGACGCCGACGGACAGCGTCGCCCCTACCGACACCGCGACGGCCACAGCAGGCAACGACGCTTCGGGAACCCCGACGGCGACGGACTCCGCCTCGCCCACGGACACCCCCACGGACACCCCCACGGACACGGACTCGGCCTCCGTCGCGCCGTCCACCGGGACCTCCGCCTCCGCTTCCGTCTCGCCCAGCGCGTCCCCGACGTCCTGGCCGAGCCAGCTTCCGTCGTTGTCCGAGGCGTACCCGTCCTGCACGACCTCCTCCAGCAGCCCCTCCGCGTCGGCGGCGCCGACCGCGCCGGACCCGATGCCGGCCGGGACCACCTCGACGGTGGCACCGCCGACCGTGGTCACCCGGGCCGGCTGGGGCGCGGACGAGTGCGCCCGCGACACCGGCTACCCGTCGTACGGCTCGGCGGTGAAGGTGATGTTCGTCCACCACACCGACACCCCCAACGACTACTCCTGCGCGGACTCGCCGGCGATCGTGCGCAGCCTCTACGCCGCGCACCTCAGCCAGGGCTGGCGCGACGTCGGCTACAACTTCCTGGTCGACAAGTGCGGCACCATCTTCGAGGGCCGCTTCGGCGGGATGGCGCTGCCGGTCGTGGGCGCCCAGACGTACGGGTTCAACACCAACAGCATGGGTGTGGCCGCCATCGGCACCTACACCGACCTCAGCGGCGGCGACTCCCAGGAGACCTCTTTCACCGGAGCCACGCCGAGCACGGCCCTGCTGAGCTCCATCGCCCGGATCGCGGCCTGGAAGTTCGGCATGACGGGCGTGGACCCCGCCACCGCCACCGCCTCTCTGCCCGAGGGCTCCTCCGACAGCTCCGGCTTCACCCTCGGCAAGAACTACACGTTCAACGTCATCTCCGGCCACCGCAACGGCTTCGCCACCGACTGCCCCGGCAACCAGCTCTACAACGCCCTGGGCACCATCCGCTCCTACGCGTCCGGCCCGGTCAGCGCTGTCTCCGTCTCCGGGCTCGCGGGCGGGGCGGTCAAGTCCGGGACGAGCTACTACACCAAGGGCTCGGCCACGGTGAGCTGGACGACCTCCACTCCGTCCGCGGTGATCTCCGGCTTCGACGTCCTGGTCGACGGAAAGGCCGTGGCACACACCTCCGGCTCCGCTCGCTCCACCTCGATCTCGGTGACGGCCGGCAGCCACACCGTCCAGGTGCGCGCCACCCACGTCCGCGGCTCCACCACGCTGTCCGGCGGCGTCACCCTGGTCGGCGACACCACCGCGCCCACGTTCCCGACCGCTCCCGGCGCGAACCTGCGCACCGGCACGGTCAACTCCACCTCCGTCCCGGTCACGGTGACCTGGAAGGCCGCCGACAACAGGGTGCTGGCCAAGGTGGTGGCGACCTCGCCCTCCTCGGCCACCTTCGGCCCCACTGTCACGTCCTGGGCCACCAGTGCCAAGCCCGGCACCTCCGACCTGTTCGCCCTGAAGGCCTACGACGTCGTCGGCAACAGCGCCGGCGCCTCCGTCTACCGCCAGCCGAGCATCATCCAGGAGACCTCCGCCACCCGCACCGGCACCTGGACCCGTAAGAGCAGCAGTAGCTACCTGGGCGGCTACTCCTACAGCTCGTCGTCCGCCAAGGCCTCGATCAGCTGGACCTTCACCGGACGCTCGGTGGCCTGGATCGTCTCGCGGGCCTCCACTTCGGGCCAGGCGTACATCTACGTCGACGGCACCAAGGTCGCCACCGTGGACCTGAAGTCCTCCACGACCCTCTACCGCCAGGCGATCTGGACGAAGAACTGGTCCAGCTCCGCCAAGCACACCCTGAAGATCGTCGTGGTCGGCACCTCGGGCCGCCCGACCGTCACCACCGACGGCATCGCAACCATCGGCTGACCGGTCTGCCGCACCTCATGCAGGAGCCCTCCGCCCGCGAGAAGTCCGCGGACAGAGGGCTCCTGCGGGCACATCTCCGCTGCACTGACTGCGTCACGGCGCAACGACGTCGGTCCATGCGGGCGGGGCCGACCTGAGGCCGCTGCCCGCCGCACGCTTCGATCAGGGAGCACGGGGCCGGCCAGGGCTGGTAGGAGGACCCCTTCGACGGCTTGGCCTCGGCGCCCCGTTTGCCTTGACTCTCGTGGCGGTCCGGCTGCGACGACCCGCACGCCTGTGGGACGCGCCTGCACGCTTCGATTCGTGCGCTCAGGGACGGCACACCACGCACAAGGGCGACAAGCCCCACCGAGACCAAAACTGAGACCGCCGACAGCCACGTAGCCCGCTCGCGTCGTCGTCGCGCACGCTGAACGTGAAAACCCCAGGTCGGAAGCATTTCCGCCTGGGGTTCAGTGGAGCCGCCTTCGGGATTCGAACCCGAGACCTACGCATTACGAGTTGTCCGATCTTGGTCCAGAGGCGTCCACGGGCGTCCGCCGTGAGGTTCGCGCGCCTGGTCAGAGGCAGTGCCAGACTTCCGTGGACGCCTGCGGACCGCCCTGGAACAGACAGGCGTTGAGACCACAGTTGAGACCACGACCTCTTCGCTCCGAACGCGATCGGACGTCTGGGTGACCTAGGTACGAGACCACCGACCTGTGCATGTTGGCTTCAGAGCTGTCCATGGCCGTCCGGGCGCGTCTCAGTGGGGCTGCCCCGTTTGGCCCCCGGGGACTACTCCCGACAGGTGGGGTGGGAGGAGTCCGTCATGGGTTTGCAACCGCTTGACGTAGAGGTGCCGGACACGTGCCCCTTGAGCCGTGGCTGTCTTGCTGAAGACCCGTCATGAGCCAGCCTTTTGCTGACTATGATCTCGACATGCCGAGCGATAACCGTTCTCTTCAGACTCACGGCCTTTCAAGTCGCGTATATGTCCCCATCCTGGTGAACATCTTCAACGCGAAATACACCAAAGGGGACGAAGTCGTAGAATTCACCCTGGATGATATCCGAGCGGCCGCTCAAGAGCTTGGTATCTCTGTACGGAATCCCGCCGACCTTGCTTACAGGATGCGCTCCCGGACCGTTCTTCCGGAACTGATTCGCAACGAGGGCTTTTTCATCCTCAGTGCGGTAGGTCGGGGAAAGTATCGTCTTGGAAAGGCCGATTCGGCAATCATCGATCTCCCCGAGAACAAGCTGCTCGGCACCCTCGACCTAACCCCACTCCCCGTACGGCGACTTCTACCCGAAAAACTTGCCGAGTTTGACGAGCAAGCTCTACTTACTGTCGTTGGTTACTGTAAGATCCTTGACCACTTCACGGGCCTGACGAACTTCAGGCTTCGTAGTCATGTTCGTAAGAGCGTTCCACGCATCGGCCAAGCCGAATTGGATGAGGTTAGCGTAGCGATTGCTCAGCGAGAAGACGAACAGCCCGTGATAGTTCCGGTTGAAGCGAAAGCCGTAGCCGACGCAATCAACCGCGTTCAGATCAGCGCTATGGTTTCATTCTGTGAAACCTACTTCCCAGGGCATGAGGTGCGGCCGCTTGCGATCAAAGTGGATTACGAATCCATTGTCCACGTGTTGGAATTCAACGCCACCGAAGAAGCAGCAGACTTGACTATTCTGCGCTCCGCAGCTTACGATATCCACCTGTCTGAAGCACAGATTGAACTTATCCGGCAAACCGATCAGAGGCTCTTGTGACACCAACGGCGATCGATCTATTCAGTGGTTGCGGAGGACTTTCCACAGGGCTACTGGATGCCGGAGTTCAGGTGGTGGCCGGCTTCGATAAGGATGCCCCAAGCATTCGAGCTTTCGATTACAACCATGCATATCGGGGCTGCTCAGGGCATGTCTTGGATCTTGCAGCGGCCAGTGGTGAAGGGCTACTAAAGCTCGCCGGTGTGAGTGAGGTCGACATCCTAGCTGGTGGCCCTCCTTGTCAGCCATACAGTATCGCTGGCAAGCGCATGGGTCTTGAGGACGAGCGAGGCGGTCTAGTTCATCGCTTTGCTGACCTCGTCAGTGAAATTCGACCGCGCGTTGCCCTCTTTGAGAACGTGCCCAACTTCGCAAGATTCGACGAGGGCCGTGTCCTTGAGAGCCTAATCGAAATGATCGAGCAGTCCGGGTACACTGTGCGGCATGCCATTCTAAATGCTGCAGACTACGGGGTTCCGCAAGGGCGGAAGCGTGTGTTCGTTGTCGGTATTGCAGGGAAGCACAAGTCTTTTGATCTTCCCCCTCTTCCCACTCATTCCGAGGTGCCGAGTCTGTTCGGTGAGACTCAGGCATATCGCACGGCTAAAGACGCGATCGGTGACTTGCCGGATGTTTGGGAAGAAGCGGCCAAGGACATTCCGAACCACGAACCAACCATGCACAGCGAAAAGATGCTGGAGGCTTTTTCTCGCCTAGAACCGGGGATGCGGGACAAAAAGTCTTTCCATGACCGGTTGCACCCAGACCGCCCGAGCTTCACCTTGCGGGCAGGGTCCGGAAACTTCTCGCCTCTGCGGCCTGTTCACTACAAGTATGACAGGGTTGTGACGGTGCGCGAGAGTGCCCGGATTCAAGGATTCGAGGACTCCTTCATTTGGCCCGATCCATTGCCGAGGCTGCAGCAGTATCGCCAGGTGGGTAATGCTGTTCCGCCACCGCTCGCGCGAGCCGTTGTCGAGCACATTGCCCAGTACCTGGGTTGGGAATTGAAACCCGAGAAGACAAAGGGCGACCCTTCAACCAGGCCGCCCGCCTTCACGACTACTCATGAAGATCGCCATGCAGAGCGAATGACTCGTCTACGAGGTGCATCCTTGGGGCGGGGTTGAGAACGTGAACGTATAATAGAGTAGTGGCACGTGAGCGAAGGTCGTGGGCATCGAGTGATCGCGTGCGCGCAAGCATGCGATCGAATCGCAGTCGCGATACTGCCCCGGAACTTAAACTGCGGCGGGCTGTGCATTCCCGGGGGATGCGGTACTTCGTATGCCGGCGGCCTTTGCCTTCGGTTCGTCGTACAGCGGATCTCGTCTTTCCCCGTGCCAAGGTAGCTGTTTTCCTGGATGGTTGCTATTGGCATGGATGTCCACAGCATTGCGTACTCGCGGGCCGCAACCCTGATTACTGGGTGCCCAAGATTCAGCGCAACAAAGAGAGAGATCGCCAAACAGACTCTTTGCTGCGCGATGCTGGGTGGGTGTCCATTCGAATTTGGGAGCACGAGGATCCAAACCTCGCAGCAGAAAAGGTGCTGGGCGTGGTGACCTTGCGTCGTGCTGAGTCGGGACGGAAAGCGCGCTTACTGGCCTAACTGTGCCAAATGGGTCACTGAGGCAGGAATCCCGGCTTTTCCTGTCCGAGTGCCTGCAGGCGGGCAAGGTACTCTCGCGCCGCGGGCTCCGTCGCATACCGGCGCTTCATCTCGGCAGCAAGCTCCCGGCTTGTCATGATGAGTGACGGCACCGACTGCCGCTCCCCTTCAAGGGCCTGTTCCCCCATGATGAGTGCCTGCTCCAAGTCGCCCTCACGTGCCGCTGTCACGCCCAGCGTGACGCGGGCTTCCGCGTTGCGCATAGGTGAGCGTTCGGTGCCGTCGAAGTCTGTTCCCGCCCTCAGCACCTCTTCGGCGAGCGTGCGCGCAAGCTTGTCTTCGCCGACCAGGCGGTAGCAGTCCATCGCGTAGAAGTCGAACTTGGCTGGGTCCACCACGAAGTGGTTGTCCAGGTTCTCGGGGTACGGCATCCCTTCGAGCAACCGCCGCCCCTTGTCCAAGGCCACCTCGACTTGCCGGCGGTCCCCGATCCGCGCCCACGCCTTGGCTTCCTGGGCCGCGAGCTGCACGGCCACGCCGTGATGCTGCGCCGTCTCGGCTCCGGCCTGTGCCGCTGCGATGACGCCGCGGTAGTCGCCGGTAGTTAGGGCGAACCATGCACGCATCTCGTGCGCCCACCCGGCGACCTCCGCATTGTCAGCCTCGGTCGCGAGTGAGAGCGCGGCTTGTCGCGTCGACTCGGCCGCGTGGCGGTCGCCCGTGTCGTACTCGACACAGCCGACCAGCAGCGCGAGCCAACCGGACAGTGCGAGAACCTCGCGGTGCTGCGCGAGCGTGAGGCTCTTCGTGTGAAGCTCGACGACACGACGAAGCCACTGACGCCCCTCGATGAGGAGCTGTTCGCTCGGCATGAACGGGTACTCGGAGGCGAGCCGGTCCGCCGTGATCCGCAGGGCATCGAGCGTGGCATTGTCGACGTCGGACCGGTTGAGACGGCTCACGATCTCCAGCGTCTCCATTCCGGACGCTGCCAGGATCTCCTTGTCCCCGTCCCGCCGAGTGGGCGCCGGGAAGAGTGCGTGAGTCACTGTGCCGAAGAGGGCCGCGATGATCGGCTGGTAGAAGTCGTTCGGCATCTGACCTGACTCCCAGCGCTTCCACTGGCGAATCATGCTGTCTTCAGCGGGCAGCTCCGTCGGAGCGTGCGCTCGCAGTGCCCTCACTGCCTGGCGCTGCGACCAGTCGCGCGCCATTCGTTCGGCAGCGATACGCCGCGCCCATGCAGGCCTGTCGTCGGTCATGCGCCCTCCTCTGAGTGCCTACTCCGAGTCTCGCGCGCGAGCAGGGGGGACAGGGAAGGGGACAGGGGGGTGTCACTGGACATGTCCCCACCTCCGCTCCGCCGTCCCCTGGCTGTCACTTACTCCACAACTCCCGTTCCCCGCATGCTGGTTGCAGATCACGCACCACCCGGGGCGGAGCGTTCTTCGAGCGCTGCGACCCGTTCAGCCAACGCCTGAATCTGGGAGCGGATTTCTTTGATGTCGTCGCGTACGTCGCCGGTGGGGGCCGACCCGTCGCCGACGAAGTTACCGAGGTTCCCGGCCGAGACGATGAGCCCTTCGGCTCGGAGTGCGGCCAACCCGTTCTGGATGGTCTGGCTCGCGAACCCGAATCGGTCCATCAGCTCTCGCTGCGACGGGAGCTTGTCCCCCGGCTTCATCTTCTTGATGTCGTCGCGTAGTGCGTCCGCGACCTGCACTGCTTTCGGCTTGGGGCCTCCTGTGACAGTCATGCTCTGAGCGTACCCACCACAGCGAACTAGCGCGCATCACCCCACAGGGGTTGTGCACCACAGCAGACTAGTGCAAGCTAGTCAGCAAGAGGTCGCCCGGAACTTCGGGGATAACGGCCGCTTGACCTGCATGAATGGTTCGGGACTGCCCGTATGACTGCCGCTTGCGGCGGTCGGAAGGCGGCTTAGGCCGCGCGCCGCGGGCCCCGCGCTGATCGCACCTTGAGAACTCAACAGTGGACCGAGGATCTACCGCCTGTCCTCAGCACCAAGAAGGCGGCCCGCGCGGCGCAAGACCCGCGCAATTGATCCTGCCAGCGGGCCCGACCTGGCGTTTCGTGCCGTCGGCCCCGCTCGCTTCCAGAACTGCCCCGATGGTCGTAGGCCGGGTTCGACTCCCAGCCGGGGCACTCACCCCTGCCGCATCCCGCGGCCCGGGGCTTCCGGAGTGGTCGTCGTCTCACCACACGCCTGCGGCCACTCCGGCCTCGTGTCCCTCCGACTGAGGAGCAGCAGTGAACCAGAACGACCTCAACGACATCGGTCACCGCATCGCGTCCGCTGCGCTGGAGTTCGCCCCCGGCTACCGGCCGACCGCCAGTCAGAAGGCTGACGCCGCCACGATCCTGCGCGACATGATCCAGGCGGCTGAGATCCACGGCGTGACGTTCGCGGATTTCGACGCCGTTGCGCACTTCGCCCGGCTGGCCATTCAGCTCGTTCAGTCTCGCGACGAGAGCCGGTGACCGCTGTGGATGCCGCCACCTTCGCCGCCGTGTTCGTCTCCCTGTACGTCGCCCACAGCGTGGGCGACCACTGGGTGCAGACCTCGCACCAGTCCGCACACAAGGGCCGTCCCGGCTGGGTCGCCCGTCTCGCGGACACCCGGCACGCCGCAACCCTGACCGCCACCAAGGTCGCCGTTCTATTGCCGGTCGCGTGGCTGCTGGACCTGCGCCTGTCGGTGCTCGGCACGGTCGCCGGGCTCGGCATCGACGCCGTCACGCACTGGTGGGCGGACCGTCGCAGCACGCTCGCGTGGCTGGCCAAGGTGACTGGCAAGGGCGAGTTCTACCGGCTCGGAGCCCCGCGCGCCGGCCATGACGACAACCCGCACATCGGCACCGGTGCGTACGCCCTTGACCAGTCCTTCCATCACCTGTGGCTGCTGGTCGCCGCACTGGTCATCGTCACCGTCTGACCCTCGCACTACCGCTCCGATGGTCGTAGGCCGGGTTCGACTCCCGACCGGGGCACTCACCCCTGCCGCGCTCGCGGCCGGGGCTCGGAGTAGCCGCCGTCTCACCAACACGCCTGCGGCTCTCCGGCTCCCTGTCCCTCCAATCAGGAGCCCTGACATGCGTACCTTCATCGGGCATCAGCAGGCAGTCACTACCGACGAGTTCGTGGAACTCGCGCTCGGCACCCCGGTCGAACTGTGGCTCGGAGTCGATGGTGAGACTGAGGAGGAACGCGCGGCCCGTTTGGACGCGGCCCGCGACATCCTCGCCGACAACCCCGGCCTTGCCGACGACGTGGCCCGCATCGCTGCCGAGTTCATCGACACGCACCCGGAGCTGTTCGACGTCGTTCCGCTGCCGCGTCCCGTCCGGCGCCGTGCGACGCGCAAGGCGGTGGCGGCATGACGACTCAGCCCATCGAGCGTCCGTCCGTGCCGCCGTTGACTCGCCCGGAAATGGGGCTCGCCGGCCTCGGAGCGCTCGCCGCTGCCGGAGTCGGCGCCCTCGGTCTGATCTCCTCCTTCGACGCGGTCTGCGCTGCCGCGACCCGGTGGGGCTTCGGCGAGCCGTGGATGCTGCCGGTCGGTATCGACGTGGCCATCCCCGTATTCACCGTGGCCAACCTGCTGCTGATCCGCATGGATATGGCGCTCGCGTGGGTGCGGTTCGTGCCCTGGGCGCTCACGCTGATCACGTGCGGGCTGAACATCGCGGCCGGACACTCGCTGACGGCCAAGGTCGCGCACGGCACGATGCCGCTGCTGTGGGTGGTGTTCTCCGAGATCGGCGCGCACATCTACGCCGTGCGGATCGGCGCCGTGACCGGTCGACGCATGGAGAAGATCCGGTTCTCCCGTTGGCTGCTCGCCTTCCCCTCCACCTTCGCGCTGTGGCGCCGCATGACCCTGTGGGAGGTCACCTCCTACTCCGAGGCGCTGGCACGGGAGAAGGAACGGCAGTTGGCGCGCGCAGACCTGCGCGAGCGGTACGGCCGCAAGTGGCGCTCGAAGACGCCGCGGCGCGAGCGTGTGATGCTGCGCATGGGCGAACTGGCCCCCGCTGGCGAGCAGGAGACGCCCGAACCGCCCCCGTTGGAGAATCCGCCGGCACCGCTGGTCGACCCCAAGCCGCGCCCGCGCCGACAGCCCAAACCCAAGGGCAAGGCCAAGACACAGCGCACCTTCGAGGAGCTGCTGACCGAGTCGCGCGCGGCCACCGCGGAGTGGACCGAGGCGGAACTGACCGCGGACCGCATCCGCACCGCCGTGCACGTCTCGCAGGCCAACGCCCGCAAGTTGCGGGATGAGTTGAAGGCGGAGCGCGCCAACAGCCGTCCACTGCACTCCGTAAACGACTCGGAGGACGACGGCACGGCGGCTGAGGCTGCCTGATGTTCGCCAAGTGCTTCGACCCGACCGGCGCGAGGCACGGACTGCCCACCTACCCGTGGCGCTGCGCCCCCGACGGACTCGCCACCAAACGGCAGTTACGGGCTCGCGGCTTACGGCCCGGTGGGCAGTCCATCGCAGCGCAGATCATGCGCCCGCGCTACCGGCGCGGCCCGCTGGTCGCCTACCTCTACCGCGTCGACCGCGCCAAGCCCGTCCGGCCGATGACGCCGGGCAAGTGGGCCGCGCTCGCCAAGGCGAACCGCGCCCGCCGCACCTGCCCACTGTGCCGACAGGACGCCGGATACGTCATCCCCACCTCGCTCGGCATGTGCGTGCCCTGCGCCTACCCCGAGGAACAGCGCGCCGCCTGAACACCCCGCCCCACGATCCGGCGGGGCACGTCCGCTCACCTCCTACAGCGACGGGCCGGCCCCGCCTTTCCCTCGATTGGAAGGGACCTTCAGTGAAGCACCCCGACGACGACAACGAACTCTTCAACCGACTGGAAGCCGAGATGGCTGCCGACTCCGGGGGCGAGGTAGTCGACCTCGATAAGGCGCGGTCGGCCCGTACCGAGTCGGTCGACCCGACCGCCCGACCCGACACCGACCCGTCGGCCGACTCCGACACCGCGCGGTCGGGTGCCGAGTCGGCCGACCCGACGGCACCTGTGATGGTCGACCAGTCGACCCCGCGGGCGACCGGTCCGGGCTACCTCGGTCGGCTCGCGGGAGCACACCGCCGTGCGGTCGTTCCCGAGTGGCTGCGGTCGGTGGCGGAACTTCGAACCGCCGCGGCGTGGGTGGCTCGCCACTACGCCCACGCCGCCGGGTATCACGCGCTGCGTGCCCCGGTCTACGCCGCCCGCCTCACCCTCCAGGCCCCCGCGGGCGCCGCGAAGTTCGTGGGCGGCACCATGCGGTGGGTGGCCGACCGCGAGGGCGAGCCGGTCCGACTCGCCGCGGTCCGCCGTGAGGACGCCGCGGAGTACCTGAAGCTGTCGCGGCAGCGCGACGGACGCGTCCGACTGCGCACCCTCGTGGCGGTGCTCGCGATGTTCGTCGGACTGGGCGCCGCGCTCGCGATGTACGTGCTCGCCCCCGACTGGCTTCAGGCGGTGTCGGTGAGCGCGGTCGTGATGGCGCTCGGGTTCGCCGGACGCAAGGCCGATGCCCCGGTCATCCACAGGGCTGTGGAACTGCCCAAGGCGACCAAGCTCACCAGTGACATCGTGCTGCGTGCGCTCGGGGCGCTCGGCATCCCCGCCATCAACCAGGCGCAGGCCAAGGGCCGCGACGGGTTCGAGTTCACCGCGCCCATCACTCGTGATGGCCCCGGCTGGCGCGCGGAGGGCAACCTCCCGTACGGCGTCACGGTGACCGACGTCATCGAGCGCCGCGACCGGCTGGCGTCCGGCCTGCGCCGCCCGCTCGGCTGCGTGTGGCCCGAGGCGGTGCCGGATGAGCACACCGGTCACCTCGTGCTCTGGGTCGGCGACCAGGACATGTCTCGCGCCAAGCAACCCAAGTGGCCGCTGCTCAAGTCGGGTTCGGTGGACCTGTTCAAGCCGGTCGCCTACGGCACCGACCAGCGCGGACGCTGGGTCGACGCGACGCTGATGTACATCGCGGGCGTCATCGGCGCCATCCCGCGCATGGGCAAGACCTTCCTACTCAGGCTGCTGCTGCTCATCGCCGCGCTGGACCCGCGGGCGGAGCTGCACACCTACGACATGAAGGGCACGGGCGACCTTGACCCGGTCGGCGACGCCGTCTCGCACCGGCACGCCGCGGGCGACGACGACGAGTCCATCGAGTACTGCCTGAACGACTTCCGGGCGCTGCGCGAGGAACTGCGGCGCCGCACCAAGGTGATCCGCTCGCTTCCGCGAGATGTCTGCCCGGAGTCGAAGGTGACCAGCGCCCTTGCCGACAAGCGCTCCCTGGGGCTGCACCCGATCGTGATCGGGGTGGATGAGTGCCAGGTGCTGTTCGAGCACCCCGAGCACGCCAAGGAGTTCGAGGAGATCGCAACCGACCTGGTCAAGCGCGGTCCGGCCACCGGCATCGTGTTGCTGCTCGCCACCCAGCGCCCGGACGCCAAGGCGCTGCCCACCGGCATCAGCGCGAACGCGTCGGCCCGGTGGTGCCTGAAGGTCATGGGCCAGCTCGAAAACGACATGGTGCTCGGCACGTCCGCCTACAAGCGCGGCGTGCGGGCAACCATGTTCGCCTGGGGTGACAAGGGCATTCACTACTTCGTCGGTGAAGGCTCGGACGCCCGGATCGTGCGCGCCATCTACGTCGACGGTCGCGACGCCGAAGCCATCGGCGCCCGCGCTCGCCGCCTGCGCGAGGAGGCGGGCACCCTGTCCGGGCACGCGCTCGGGGAGGCACCCGAGCCGGTCACCAGCGCGTATGACCTGCTGCGCGACATCCTCGCGGTTGTGCCGGCCGATGAGCCCAAGGTGTGGTCCGAGACCGTCGTCGCCCGGCTCGCAGAGCTGCGCGAGGAGGTCTACGACGGCTGGGACCCCGAGGGACTGGCCGCGGCCCTGAAGCCGCACGGCGTCTCCACCATCCAGGTGGGCCGCCGCGTCAAGGGCAAGGTCGTCAACCGGCGCGGCATCGACCGCTCCCACATCGTCACCGCAATTGCGGAGCGTGACGGAAAGCGGGACGCGGGCTGAGGCTCCGGGGTCGCTAGCGCTAGCGGCACACACCGCTAACGTTAGCGGCCCCGCTAGCGCCCCAAACTCCCTCTGATCAGGCCGCTAGCGGATAGCGGCCCATCAGCGGAAACCCCCGAAACCCGCCTGGAAGGGCCCGTCATGACCCCTGTCCTACTCGCTATCACCCTGCTTCTCGGCGTAACGCTGTGCTACGTCGCCGTGTGTGCCGCCTCACCGTTCGGCAACTGCCGCAAGTGCAACGGCTGGGGCTTCGCCATGAAGACCGACCGCAAGGGCCGCATGAAGCGCGGGAAGGACTGCCGCCGCTGCAAGGCCACCGGCAAGCGCATACGCGTCGGCCGCTGGCTCTACAACCGCTGGGCCCGCATCTACCGCGCAGGCACCGGCTGACAGGAGAAGACAGACGACCGCCCGCCATAAGACGGACCCCGCAACACGCAGTGGCCAGGTGGGCGCGGTCGCCGGTCAATGCCCCGAGCTTGCCAGCACCCGGGGCTCGAAGAGCGTATCCACCCGTCCACCTCGCCCGAAAGCGAGTTTCTCTGCCGTGATCTTCGACATCTCTGCCGTGCTGCTGTTCGGCGCCGCGTCCGCGCTCGCCGTCAAGACCAAGTCCGCCGGAGGCGGCTCGGCCATCGTCCTGTTCCTCTTCGGCTTCTTCGCCGCCGGGACCGGCGCGTACGAGCCCATCCACAACCTCGTGCAGGCGGGCGCCGACGCCCTCAGCAACCTCGGCTGACAGGAGACCGCAACCATGAACGAACCCGCCAAGCCCCTCGTGACCGGCCGTCGTGAGGCGACCGTGGAAGTCCACCGGCCCACTCCGCTCGCCCCGGTGCAGTCGGCGCCGGTCGTACCGGTGCAGTGGGGCACGCTCCCGGCGGTGACGAGCATCGTCCTGCCGGACGGACGCGTCGTCACCGGCTACACCCTCGAACCCGCCAAGCCCGAACCCGTCACGACCAAGCCGCCCGTCTCGCGCGCGGCGGTGAACATCGCCCTCGGGGGCATCGGGTTCGGTGCCGTCTGTGGCGGACTGTTCCTGCTCACCGCGTTCATCACCGCGCTGACCGCGCTCATCACTCAGCTCATCACCCTCGCCGCCGTCATCTTCGGCGGGTGGGTCGCTGTGCAGGTACTCAGCGCGAGCGGCCACCGCAGCGGGACCACGGTCAACATCCGCAAGGCCGTCTTCAAGCGCAATCACTTCCACGGCTAGCTTCGCCCGAGGCGGGCGCCGTCTCACCACAAGCCTGCGCCCGCCCCGGTTCTCCAGTCCCTCCAAGAGAGCAGGAGACCTCCAGCATGACCCAACGAGCATCATTCGGCGAGGGCCGTCCGGCCCATGCCACCCGGAAGAGGCGCCACGGCCTGCGGCCTCGTCTCTTGGACCTCTTCTCATGCGCTGGCGGCGCCGCCGTGGGGTACGCCGGCGCTGGGTTCGTCGTGGACGGTGTCGACATCGCCGACCGGCCGAACTACCCCTTCCCGTACCACCGGGGTGACGCGCTCGAACGACTCGCCGCGCTGATCCTGTCCGGGGAGATCGAGCGGTACACGTTCGTGCACGCCTCCCCGCCCTGCCAGCACGGATGTGCCCTGACCGTAGGAACCAACGCCTCGCAGGGTTGGGGCGGCACTCACGAAGACCTCGTGGCACCCACCCGAGACCTGCTCGACAAGACCGGCCTGCCGTACGTCATCGAGCAGCCCAACGGCCGCGCCGAGATCCGCAAGGACCTGACCCTGTGCGGCGAGATGTTCGGGCTCGGAGTCATCCGGCACCGCAACTTCGAGTTGGGCGGCTGGACCACCGAGCAGCCGGCGCACGTCCCGCACCGCGGGCGGGTGCGCGGCTACCGGCACGGCCGCTTCTACGACGGCCCGTACGTCGCCGCGTATGGGAGCGGCGGGGGCAAGCCATCCGTCCCTGAGCTTCAGGCCGCGATGGGCATCACGTGGACCGACGTGCGCGAGGAGCTGACCGAGGCCATTCCGCCCGCCTATGCGGAGTGGATCGGCCGTGCCTTCCTCGCCTTGAACGCGCTGGGGGTGGCGGCATGAACCGTCACCTCCTGTTCGCCGCCCTGGACGCCGCGGAGCGGGGATGGGCGGTGCTGCCGCTCCGTCCCGGCGACAAGCGTCCGGCCCTGCACGGTGAGGACGTCTGCCCCGGTATCGGGGACTGCGCGGGCGGCCACCGCAAGTGGGAAGAGCGCGCCACCATCGACCCGGATCGCATCCGCCGCGCGTGGGGCGACCTGGCGTTCAACGTTGGCATCGCCACCGGCCCGTCCGGGCTGGTCGTCGTCGACCTCGACATGCCCAAGCGGAAGAGCAGTACGGACACGCCTAACGGCGTGACGACCTTCACGGCGCTCTGCGAGCGCGCCGGACAGGCCGTCCCCACCACCCGCACAGTGCGGACCGCGAGCGGCGGGGTCCACCTGTACTTCACCGCCCCACCCGGCGTCCGGCTCGGCAACACCGCCGGACGGCTCGGCAAGCGCATCGACACCCGCGCATGGGGCGGCTACGTCGTCGCGCCCGGCAGCATCACCCCCACGGGCGCCTACGCGGTCGTCAATGACATGCCGCCCGCACCTCTGCCGGATTGGCTGAGCGCCCGTCTGACGGTCCGCCAGAACTCGCAGGGACTAATGGCCGCACCGTCGGCCGTTCGAGCCTCCCGCTACGCCGCAGCGGGCTTGAACGCAGAAACCGCGTCCGTACGGCAGGCCCCGGAGGGCGAGCGCAACGCCACGTTGCTCCGGGCAGCGCGAGCCCTGGGGCGGTTCATCGCGTGGGGCGACCTTCCCAGGGAGCAGGTTGAGGAGGCTCTTCAGTGGGCGGGGGAGCAAGCCGGTTTGTCGCCGCGGTCGTGTGAAGCGACCATTCGCAGCGGTCTGAACTGGTCGATTGCCCGCAACGGCCAGCGGAGGGCGGCATGAGCACCCCGCCGCGCCCCCCACTGAAGAGCCTCCCCGCCACCCCGACCGGTCCGCGCGCCGCCGCACAAGCCGCGCCCGGTCCGGCCGTGGGCGAGCCGAAAGGCGCCGCCCGCAAGGGCGTCCCTTCTGCTCTTCGTCCTGACCCGCACCGGGGAGACGGACGGCACCCGGTCGCGTGGCTGCACATCTCCGCACCGCGCGGCGCCGTGCCTACCGCCACCTCGAAGTGCCTGTGCGGCAGGGACCGCAGCGCCGTCGGCCACACGAAGGTCCTCGCCCTGATCGCCGACCACACCGCCCACCGCGACGCATGCCCGCTCCGCACTAACCAGGAAGGGAGGCAGGCGGCATGAGCACCAATCCGCCGGCACCCACCACCGACGGCGCCGCACTGCTCGATGAGGTGGAAGCCTTCCACCGGCGCTTCAACATCTTCCCCCTCGATGCCGCCTACGTCGCCGTGACGCTGTGGGACGCGCACGCGCACCTGCTCGACTGCTTCGACTCCACCCCGCGGCTCGCGTTCCTCTCGCCAGAGCCGGGCTCGGGCAAGTCCCGCGCGCTGGAGATCGTAGAAACCCTCGTGCCGCAACCGATGGTCGCGGTCAACGCCTCCGCCTCCGCGCTCTTCCGCGCTGTGTCCGGGATGGAGGGACGGCCCACGATCCTGTTCGACGAGATCGATACCGTCTTCGGCCCCAAGGCCGGAGAGAACGAACAGCTCCGCGGCTTCCTGAACGCAGGCCACCGCCGCTCCGGCGTCATGTGGCGGTGCGTGGGCGACGGCTCCAACCAGCAGGTACAGGAGTTCCCCTCGTTCTGCGGAGTCGCGGTCGCCGGTCTCGGCTCGCTGCCGGACACGATCCTGACCCGCTCCGTCATCGTCCGCATGCGCCGCCGCGCGCCGAATGAGCGGGTGGAGCCGTTCCGGCAGCGCATCCACGAGAAGGAAGGCCACGCGCTGCGCGACCGGCTCGCCGCATGGGCACAGTCCGTGCGTCACCTTGTCGACGGGGTGTTCCCGGAGCTTCCGGAGGGCATCAGCGACCGGCCCGCGGACGTATGGGAGCCCCTGCTCGCCGTGGCCGACGCCGCGGGCGGCGCGTGGCCGGAGCGGGCCCGCGCCGCCTGCATCGAGCTGGTCAACGCGGCGAAGACCAGCGACAAGGGAAGCATCGGCATCCGCCTACTCACGGACCTGCGCGACTACGTGTTCAACGGCATCGACCGCCTGCCCACCGTCGCCATCCTCGACAGGCTGCACAGCCTCGAAGAGGCGCCCTGGGCGGACATGAGCGGCAAGCCGCTCGACGCCCGCGGACTGTCACGGATGCTGCGGGAGTACATGACCGCGGACAACACCCCCATCGCGGCCCGCAACATCAAGGCGGGCGGCAGCGTCATGAAGGGCTACTACGCGAGCGATCTGCACGACGCGTGGCAGCGCTACTGCCCACCCCCCGCGGAAAGTGCGCTACTTCCGCTACCTCCGCTACCGGGCAGCTCAGAGGCGGTTTCCGGGTAGCGGCAAGCCGCTCCGCATCCGCTACCTCACCACCCCATCCGCTACCCGCCCCGCGGCCACGAACCCGGGGCCGGTAGCGGCTCCATCCGCTACCCGCACACCTATCCGCTACCTCGATCAGGCCCCTGACCAGGGCGGTAGCGGAGGTAGCGGAAGTAGCGGACCTGACAGGAAGGGGGCCACCACCCCCGGAACCCTGCCGAGGAGGCACCGCCGTATGAGCACCGCGCTCCCGCCCACCGATCAGTTGCTGTACACCCCGAAAGAAGCCGCGAAAGTCCTCCGCTTCGGCCGCTCCACCGTCTACGAGCTGATGGCCGATGGAGCCCTGAAGTACGTCAAGCGAGGCCGCTCCCGCCGCATACGTCGCAGTGACCTGGAGGCGTACGTGAACAACCTCGAACCGATGCCCAACTGACCCGAGCCCAACCGAGGCGGCCCCGGACCACGATCCGGGGCCGCCTCTCGCATGGAGGAGTACATGAGTCCCCGCCCCAAGAAGCTGAACATGGAGTCGTCCATCTACCTGGGCAAGGACGGTTGGTGGCACGGCCGCGTCACGATGGGCGTCAAGGATGACGGCAGCTACGACCGGCGCCACCGCCGGGCCAAGACAGAGTCCGAAGTTCGCCGCAGGGTCCGAGAATTGGAAGCACTCCGCGACAAGGGGCGCGCCCCCAAGGCCGGACGCAAGCCGACCGTGGCCGCGTGGATGGAGACATACCTCACCGACATCGCGAGCCTGAAGCTCAAGCCGCGTTCCCTGGACGACTACTGGTCCAAGACCCGCAACGACATCATCCCCGGCATCGGCAAGCACCGGCTCGACAAGCTCCAGCCGGAACACCTTGAGCGGATGTATCGCGCGATGCTCGACGAGGGACACGCGCCGTCGCACGTGCTCAAGGTGCACCGCATCCTGTCGCGAGCCCTGAAAATTGCCCACCGTCGCCGGATCATCGCCGAGAACGTGGCCACACTCGTGGACCCACCGACGGTCGACGAGACCGAGGCGAACCCGTTCACCACCGAGGAGGCCAAGGCATTCCTCGAAGCGGCGGTCAGGCGGCCCACCTTCATGCGGTGGTGCGTCGGCGTCGGGATGGGCTTCCGGCAGGGAGAGACCCTGGGGCTTCGTTGGAAGTACGTGGATCTCGAAAACGAGCTGTTCCACCCCCAATGGCAGCTTCAGCGGCTCACGTGGCGGCACGGCTGCAAGGACCCGCACGCTTGTGGCTCCCGACTCCACCGGTTCGAGCCGTGCCCGTCGGAGTGCAAGACGCACAAGAACTACAAGCGCGGATGCCCCAAGCCGTGCACAAAGAACTGCACGAAGCACGCGAGCGCGTGCCCGGAGCGCAAGGGAGGCGGACTGGTCTTCACGCGCCCCAAGACCAAGAAGAGCACCAACCCCGTGCCGATCCCGCCGCCGTTCATCCCCTACCTGCACGAGCACAAGGCACGGCAGGAGGAGATGCGAGCCGCCGCAGGCGACGCGTGGGAGGAGCACGGCGCGGTGTTCACGCGTCCGGACGGTCGGCCGTTAGATCCACGAGCCGATTGGGCGGAGTTCAAGGAGCTGCTTGAGGAAGCCGGAATCGACGACCGCCGCCTGTACGACGGAAGCCGCCACACGGCCGGCACGATCCTGAACGAGTTGGGCGTGGACATGCCTACGATCATGGAGATCCTTCGGCACACCCAGATCAGTCAGACCCGGCGGTACGTGAAGGGGAGATCTCACCTCTCGAAGGACGCCATGCGCCGCATGGGAGACGCCTTCATGCCTCAGTCTGAGCCCGCAATTGAGACCACAATTGAGACCACGAGCACCAGGGAGGCCCGCGCCCGCCGCCGTCGCCGCATCCGCTGAACGCAAAAACCCCAGCTCAGACGCCGTCTGGGCTGGGGTTCGGATGGAGCCGCCTTCGGGATTCGAACCCGAGACCTACGCATTACGAGTGCGTTGCTCTGGCCATCTGAGCTAAGGCGGCGCGCTGGCCGCACTATGGTGCGATCAGCAACGTCGGTAAGTCTACACAGTTCCCGAGAGTGCTCCGACCACCCCCCGGAAGCGATGCCTCCGGGGAGGTGGCCGGGGGCGGCTACGAGCAGCGTTTTCCCTTCGCCGGTGGGGTGCCCCGCAGCAGATACGCGTCGATCGCCGAGTCGATGCACTTGCTGCCACGGCCGTACGCCGTGTGCCCGTCTCCGTCGTAGGTCAGAAGCCTGGCGGAGGAGAGCTGGGATGCCAGGGCCCGCGCCCACGTGTACGGGGTCGCCGGGTCGCGGGTCGTACCGACCACCACGATCGGCGCCGCACCCTTGGCCTCGATGCGGTGCGGCTCACCCGTCGCCCGCACCGGCCAGTAGGCGCAGCCCAGCGACGCCCAGGCCAGGGCCCTTCCGAACACCGGAGACATCTTCTCGAACGCCGGGAGGGCCTTCTCCACCTCCGCCGGACCCGCGAACGCCGGAGGCAGGTCCACACAGTTCACGGCCGCGTTGGCGAACATCAGGTTGGAGTACCTGCCGCGCGCGTCCCGCTCGTAGTAGCTGTCGGACAGGACGAGCAGCGGGGTCCCGTCGTGGTGCTTCATCGCCGAGGTCAGCGCCTCGCGCAGCTGGGGCCAGGCCTCCTGGTCGTACATCGCGGCGATCACCCCGGTCGTCGCCAGGGCCTCGCCGAGCCTGCGGCCGCTCGCGTCGGCCGCCCTGAGAGGGGACGCGTCGAGTTTCGCGAAGAACGCCTTCAGATGGTCGCCGACCTTCGCCGGTGAGGTGCCCGGGCCGCCCAGCGGGCAGCCCGGCCGGCGGACGCAGTCCTTGGCGAAGGACTGGAACGCCCTCTCGAAGCCCGCCGTCTGCCCCTCGTTGATCCTGCGGGCGGTCAGGGTGGGGTCCATCGCGCCGTCCAGCACCATCCGGCCCACCCGGTCCGGGAACAGCCCCGCATACGTCACCCCGAGGAACGTCCCGTACGACTCCCCGACATAGTTCAGCTTCCGGTCGCCCAGCACCGCGCGCAGGATGTCCATGTCACGGGCCACCTCGACCGTCGAGACATGGCGCAGCAGGCCGGCCGAGTTCCGCCCGCACCCCTCCGCGAACGCCTTGTCCGCGGCGACCACCTGCTTCACCTCCACCGGGTTGTCGGGCGTGAGGTCGGTCTGTGTGTATGCGTCCATCCGCGGCCCGTCGAGGCAGCGGACCGGCTCGCTGCGGCCCACCCCGCGCGGATCGACGGCCACCATGTCGTAGCGGGCGCGGATCTCTGACGGGTAGGCGGCGCCCGCGTACTCCTGCAGATAGCCGACGGCCGAGCCGCCCGGCCCGCCCGGGTTGACCAGCAGCGAGCCGAGGGGCTTGCCGTGGCCCGTGGCCCGCTTGCGGGCCACGGCCAGTCTCACATCGCCGGCGGCAGGCCGGGCGTAGTCACGGGGCGCCGTCATCGTGGCGCACTCGAAGCCGGCGACCGTGCAGGGGCGCCAGGTCGGCTTCTGGGCGTAGTACGGGGACAGCGCCGACGGCGTGGTCCGGGGCAGCGCGGCCAGCGCCGCATCCGCCGCCGTGGCCGTCGTCGCGTCCCTGGCGGAGCACGCCGAGGCGAGCAGCGCCGTGGCGGCGAGCAGCGTGCCGCCCGTCCGGATCATCCGGGGCCGACGGAGGAGACGGAGAAGGCGGGACGGTCGGGAACGACGCGAAGGCCGGGGAGGGCGGGAAGGGGTAGAGGGTCCGGGAATGCACCTGGTCTGCATCTCGTGAGCGTAACCCTGAGCGACGGAAGGATAGCTCTGCGTCGCGTCGGCCCTTCGTACGAGTGATGCGGTCAATCCGCCGCGGGCGGTATCCCTCTCAGGGGCGTCTCACCCGGTCCGCAAGGCCATCGTCATGGCCTCCACCGCCAGCAGGGGTGCGACATTGCGGTCCAGGGCCTCCCGGCAGGCGGCGATCGCCTCGATACGGCGGAGTGTCGACTCGGGCGTGCTGCCCCTGGCCAGGCGCTCGAGGGCATCCTCCGCGTCGGCGTTGGCGAGGGCGACACGGGAGCCGAGCTGGAGGGCGAGCACATCACGGTAGAAGCCCGTGAGATCGGTGAGGGCCTGGTCCAGGCTGTCGCGCTGGGTACGCGTTCTCCGGCGCTTCTGCTTGTCCTCCAGCTCTTTCATCACGCCCGCCGTACCCCGGGGCATCCGACCGCCCTGCGCGGCGCCCAGTGCCGTCTTCAACTCCTCCGTCTCCTTGGCGTCGACCTCCTCGGCGAGCTGCTTGGAGTCCTCCGTGGCCGCGTCGACCAGCTCCTGCGCCGCCCTGAGGCAGCCGCCGATGTCGTCGATCCGCAGCGGGAGCTTCAGCACGGCGGCCCGGCGGGCCCGGGCACGTTCGTCCGTGGCCAGGCGGCGGGCACGGTCGACATGCCCCTGGGTGGCGCGGGCGGCCGCGAACGCGACCTGCGGCTCGAGGCCGTCCCGCCGTACGAGCATGTCCGCGACCGCCTCCACGGACGGCGTGCGCAGGTTGAGGTGGCGGCAGCGGGAGCGGATCGTCGGCAGCACGTCCTCCAGGGACGGGGCGCACAGCAGCCAGACCGTACGCGGGGCGGGCTCCTCGACCGCCTTCAGGACCGCGTTGGCCGACTTCTCGTTCAGCCGCTCGGCGTCCTCGACGAGGATCACCTGCCAGCGGCCGTTCGCCGGTGACGTGAACGACTTGCGGACCGTGTCGCGCATGTCGTCGGCGAGGATCTGCGTGCCCACGGCGGCGACCGTCGTCACGTCCGCGTGCGTGCCGACCAGGGCGGTGTGGCAACCGTCGCAGAAGCCGCAGCCGGGGGCGCCCCCGAGCGCGCGGTCGGGGCTGACGCACTGCAATGCCGCGGCGAACGCCCGCGCCGCCTGCGTACGCCCCGCGCCGGGCGGGCCCGTGAACAGCCAGGCGTGCGTCATCCTGGAGGCCCCGGGGAGCGGGGCGTCGGCGGCGGCCGCGGTGACGAGGGCGTCGGCATCGCGGGCAGCCGCGTCGAGCTGCTCGCTCACCCTCTCCTGTCCCACCAGGTCGTCCCACACGGTCACGGGACACCGCCTTTCCGTCGTACCGGCCCTACCGCGATCCATTGTGCGGGTCACCACCGACAACGAGGCCGGCACCGGGACAACCGACGGCCGCACCAGGACAGCCGACGGTCGCACCGGGACGGCACCGGGACGGCCGACGGTCGGGCCGCATGCGGGACGGACCAGCCGAGCCCGCCCGCCCCGGGGTACTCACCCGGCACCCGGGCCCTCACCCGACGCCGGGGGTCGGCTACGGGCTCGCAGACAGACCCCCGGCGGCACCGCCCCTGTCAGCGGCGCCGGCCGCCTCCGTCGTCGTCCCGGCCCTCGTCCTCACGCGGGCCGAGCAGCTCGTCCGCGAGAGTCGGGAGGTCGTCCAGAGGGGTCTCCTCCGCCCATTCCGGACGGGGCCGACGCCGCGGACGGCCCTCGGCGTCCATCTGCGGCAGCTCACGCGTGCGGTCCTCGGCCCCGTCGGGCCGGGGCGTCGCGCGCTCGTCGCGGAAGAAGTCCGACGGCACCCGGTCCGCCGGATCACCGGCGCCGCCGTCCCGTACGGGCGGCAGCACGGCCGTCTCGTCCACGGAACCCGGCACCACGGGAGGCAGCACCGCGGTCTCGTCGGCGGCACCCTGCGGCTCCGGCGGCCTGGGCAGCTGCGCCGTGGTCTCGGCGTCGCCCTGCCCGGCCCGTACCGGCGGCAGGATGGCGGTCTCGTCCGCCGGTCCGCCGGACGCGTTCGACGGCGCCACGAGCGGCGTGGACACGGTGGTCTCGTTGTCCCCCCGGGAGACCGAGGGACCCCGCGAAGCCCCACGCCCGGAACCGGACGCTCCGGCACCGCCACCGGCCAAACCCGAAGCCGCCGCCCCGGGAGCCGCCGCCGTACCCGAAGCCGCCGCGGCAGCCGAAGCCGCCGCCTCGGCCGCGGCCCGGCGTGCCTCCTCGGCCCGCAGCAGCGCCTCCTCGGCCTTGCGCTGTTTCTCCAGGCGGCGCTCCTCCGCCTCGGCCCGCAGCCGGGCCTCCTCCTCGGCCTGCCTGCGCCGCTCTTCCTCCTGGGCCTTGCGACGGGCCTCCTCGGCCGCCCTCGCCTGCTCCTCCGCGAGAAGACGTGCCCGCTCCTCCTCGGCGCGCCGACGGGCTTCCTCGGCCCGCTGCCGGGCCTCCTCGGCCTGCCGCTCCGCCTCTCGGCGCTGGGCCTCCTCCAGCTCGCGCCGCTTGCGTTCCTCCTCCTCGGCCCGGAGCCTGGCCAGCTGCTCCCGGCGCTCGCGCTCCTGCCGCTCCTCCTCGGCCTTGCGCGCGGCCTCTTCCTCGGCCTTGCGCCGGGCCTCCTCCTCGGCCTTGCGGCGCGCCTCCTCCTGGGCCTTCACCTCGGCCTCGGACAGTGGCAGCAGCTGGTCGAGCCGGTGCCGGATGACGGTCGTGACCGCCTCGGGCTCCTGCCCGGCGTCGACGACCAGATAGCGCCCGGGGTCGGCGGCGGCCAGCGTGAGGAAACCGGACCGTACGCGCGCGTGGAACTCCGCCGGCTCCGACTCCAGCCGGTCCGGAGCCTCGGTGAACCGCTCCCGCGCCGTCTCGGGGGCCACGTCCAGCAGCACGGTGAGATGGGGGACGAGACCGTTGGTCGCCCACCGGTTGATACGGGCTATCTCGGTCGGGGACAGGTCGCGGCCCGCTCCCTGGTAGGCCACGGACGAGTCGATGTACCGGTCGGAGATGACGACCGCGCCCCGCTCCAGGGCCGGCCGTACCACCGTGTCGACATGCTCGGCGCGGTCCGCCGCGTACAGCAGAGCCTCCGCGCGATGGGACAGTCCGGCGCTGGAGACGTCCAGCAGGATCGACCGCAGCCGCTTGCCCACCGGCGTCGCCCCCGGCTCACGGGTGAGCACGACCTCGTGTCCCTTGGCGCGGATCCACTCGGCGAGCGCCTCGGCCTGGGTGGACTTCCCGGCTCCGTCCCCGCCCTCCAGGGCGATGAAGAAGCCGCTCTCCGCGGGTGCCTCCACCGGGTCGTCGCCGCCGCGCAGCGCGTCACGCAGGTCGTGCCGCAGCGGCACCCCGGAGCGGTCGTCGGCCTTGGCGAGGACCAGCGCCGCCACCGGCAGCAGCAGTGCGCCGACCAGCATCAGGGTGAAGGCGGCGCCCCCGTGTGCGAACACGAACTTGCCGTTCTGCAGCCGGTGCGGGCCGATCGCCGCGGCCACCACCGGCGCCACCAGCACCCCGAAGGCGACGAAGACCCGTACGACCGCCTGCAGGTGCTCGGTGGTCCGGGCCCGCCGGTGGTCCTCGGTCTCCTGGTCGAGCAGCGTGTGCCCGGTGTTCGCGGCGACGCCCGCGCCGACACCCGCGAGCGCCAGGATCAGCAGCACGGTGGTGACGTCGGGGACGAGCCCGCCGGCGAGCAGCGCCAGCCCGGTGAAGGCGATGGCCAGCGCGAGCAGCCGGCGCCGTGACAGCGACGGCAGCACGCGGGGCGCCGTACGGATACCGACGACCGTGCCGCCGGTCAGCGCGAGGACCAGCAGGCCGTACGTCACCGGGCCGCCGTCCAGGTCCTTGGCCTGCAGCACGGAGACGGCGACGGCGGCCGAGACGGCCCCGGCGACGGCCGCGCAGGCCGGTACCAGCAGCGGGATCGCGCCAGTACGGCCCTTCTCGACACCCCCGCCCGTCCTGGGGCGGCGCAGGCCCTCCAGCGGCGACCGCGCGCGGGGGGTGCGGGTGTCGGGCAGCTGGAGGGAGGTGACGACGGACAGGGAGGCGGCGAACAGACCGGCCGCGACGTAGGAGGCGAGAGCCGCCTGGTGCTGGGAGAACCAGGTGACGGCCGTGCCCAGCAGGTTGTTCAGCAGCGACACGAGGACGAGCCCGGCGGCCGCCAGCGGCACCGCCACGAATCCCGTACGCAGCGACAGGCGCCGCAGCGCGTCCATGCGGTCCGGCAGCGGGCGCACCGTCGCGCCCTCGAGCGGCGGCGCGGGCAGCAGGGCGGGCGCCGCGCTCTCGCGGCACACCGTCCAGAAGCGCTCGGCGACACCGGTGACGAAGGCGGTGACCAGCAGCATCGCCGGCGCGTTGTCCGGCGTCCAGGCGATCCACAGCGGGGCGACGATCAGCAGAGCGGCCCGGAGCCCGTCCGCGCCGACCATGGTCCAGCGGCGGTCGAGCGGCCCGTCCTGGGACGTCAGCGCGGTGAGCGGGCCGAGGAGAACGGCGCCGAAGAGCAAGGTGGCGAGAATGCGCGCGCCGAAGACGGTCGCGATCGCGAACGCCACGCCCCGGTAACCGCCACCGAAGGAACCTTCGGCGATGGCCGCTTGAAGGGTGAGCATGACAAGTACGAAGAGGGCGAGGGCGTCACCGACTCCGCCCACGAGCTGGGCGCTCCACAGCCGCCTCAGCTGCGGTCGGCGCAACAGTGCGCGGACGGCCCGCTCGCGGGAATCTGCGACCAGGGCGTCGTCGGGGGCCGGATTGTGGGCCGTTGGCTGCTCGGCTCGCGTCATGCTTTCAGCCTATCGGCAGCCGCCGACAGCCCGTGGCAGGCGCCCGAACGTGCGCACGCCCCGTCATCGAAATGATGCCGGAGCGTGCGTTCCGCGCAGCCGAGACGAGCCCGTGCGAGGCCTTCGCCTCACAGGCCGTCCGCTCAGCCCTCGACGGTGTCCTTGGCGGCCGCCGTCTTCGCGGCTGCGGTCTTCTTCGCCGCCGTGCTCTTCGCCGTCGTCTTCTTGGCGGCCGTCTTCTTCGCCGCCGTCTTCTTGGCGGGCGCCTTCTTCGCGGCGGCCTTCTTCGCCGTCTTCTTGGCGGGCGCCTTGGCACGCTTCTCCGCGAGCAGCTCGAAGCCGCGCTCCGGGGTGATGGTCTCGACGCTGTCGCCCGAGCGCAGGGTCGCGTTGGTCTCGCCGTCGGTGACGTACGGCCCGAAGCGGCCGTCCTTCACGACGACGGGCTTCCCGCTGACCGGGTCCTCGCCCAGTTCCTTCAGCGGCGGCTTGGCTGCCGCGCGGCCACGCTGCTTGGGCTGGGCGTAGATCGCCAGCGCCTCCTCCAGCGTGATCGTGAAGAGCTGGTCCTCGGACTGCAACGACCGCGAGTCCGTGCCCTTCTTCAGGTACGGGCCGTAGCGCCCGTTCTGCGCGGTGATCTCCTGCCCCTCGGCATCGGTGCCGACGACCCGCGGCAGGGACATCAGCCGCAGCGCGTCCTCGAGCGTCACCGTGTCCAGTGACATCGACTTGAACAGCGAGGCCGTGCGCGGCTTGATCGCCTTCTTGCCCGTCTTCGGGGTGCCCTCGGGGAGGATCTCCGTGACGTACGGGCCGTAGCGGCCGTCCTTGGCGACGATCGGCCGGCCCGTCTCCGGGTCGGTGCCCAGCGGGCGCTCACCGCTCGGCTTGGCGAGCAGTTCCTCGGCCAGCTCGACGGTCAGCTCGTCCGGCGCGAGGTCGGCCGGGATGTCGGCCCGCTGGTGCTCCTCGGCGTCCTTCTCGCCCCGCTCGATGTACGGGCCGTAGCGGCCGACCCGCAGCACGATGTCGTTGCCGACCGGGAACGACGACACCTCGCGGGCGTCGATCGCGCCCAGGTCGGTCACCAGTTCCTTGAGGCCGCCGAGGTGGTCGCCGTCGCCGTTCCCGGCGTCCGCGGCGACCCCTTCGACGGTGCCCTCGCCGAAGTAGAACCGCTTCAGCCACGGCACGGCCTTGGCCTCGCCGCGCGCGATGCGGTCGAGGTCGTCCTCCATCCTGGCGGTGAAGTCGTAGTCGACGAGGCGCCCGAAGTGCTTCTCCAGGAGGTTGACCACGGCGAAGGACAGGAAGGAGGGCACGAGGGCCGTGCCCTTCTTGAACACATAGCCGCGGTCCAGGATCGTGCCGATGATCGACGCGTACGTCGACGGGCGGCCGATCTCGCGCTCTTCCAGCTCCTTGACCAGCGACGCCTCGGTGTAGCGGGCCGGCGGCTTGGTCGAGTGGCCGTCGGCGGTGATCTCCTCGGCGGTCAGCGGGTCGCCCTGGGCGACCTGCGGCAGCCGGCGCTCGCGGTCGTCGAGCTCGGCGTTCGGGTCGTCGGCGCCCTCGACGTACGCCTTCAGGAAGCCGTGGAAGGTGATCGTCTTGCCGGAGGCGCTGAACTCGGCGTCCCGGCCGTCGGCGGCAAGGCCACCGATGCGGACGGTGACCGAGTTACCGGTGGCGTCCTTCATCTGGGAGGCGACGGTCCGCTTCCAGATCAGCTCGTACAGCTTGAACTGGTCACCGGTCAGGCCCGTCTCCGCCGGAGTGCGGAAACGATCACCCGAAGGCCGGATCGCCTCGTGCGCCTCCTGCGCGTTCTTGACCTTGGCCGCGTAGGTGCGCGGCTGCTCGGGCAGGTACTCGGCGCCGTACAGCTGGGTGACCTGGGCGCGGGCGGCGGCGATCGCCGTGTCGCTCAGGGTCGTGGAGTCCGTACGCATGTACGTGATGAAGCCGTTCTCGTACAGCTTCTGCGCGATCTGCATGGTGGCCTTCGCGCCGAAGCCGAGCTTGCGGCTGGCCTCCTGCTGCAGCGTCGTCGTACGGAACGGCGCGTACGGGGAGCGGCGGTACGGCTTGGACTCGACCGACCGGACGGCGAACCGGGTGTTCTCCAGGGCGGCGGCGAGCGCCCGGGCGTTCGCCTCGTCGAGGTGGAGCGTGTTCGCGGTCTTCAGCCGGCCCAGCGAGTCGAAGTCGCGGCCCTGCGCGACGCGCTTGCCGTCGACCGTCGCGAGCCGTGCCACCAGCCTCGACGGGTCGGACGCGTCGCCCGCGCGGCCGGTGCCGAAGATGCCGGTCAGGTCCCAGTACTCGGCGGAACGGAACGCCATCCGCTCCCGCTCCCGCTCCACGACCAGTCGGGTAGCCACGGACTGGACGCGGCCCGCGGACAGACGCGGCATGACCTTCTTCCACAGGACCGGCGAGACCTCGTAGCCGTAGAGACGGTCGAGGATGCGGCGGGTCTCCTGGGCGTCCACGAGCTTCTGGTTCAGCTCGCGCGGATTGCGCACGGCCTGCTGGATCGCGTCCTTGGTGATCTCGTGGAAGACCATCCGCTTGACGGGGACCTTGGGCTTGAGCACCTCCTGGAGGTGCCAGGCGATGGCCTCGCCCTCACGGTCCTCATCGGTGGCGAGGAAGAGCTCGTCGGAGTCGCGCAGCAGATCCTTGAGCTTCTTCACCTGCGCCTTCTTGTCGGCGTTGACGACGTAGATCGGCTGGAAGTCGTGTTCGACATCCACGCCGAGGCGACGCACCTCACCCGTGTACTTCTCCGGCACCTCCGCGGCGCCGTTCGGAAGGTCGCGGATGTGCCCGACGCTCGCCTCGACGGTGTAGCCGGGGCCGAGGTAGCCCTTGATCGTCTTCGCCTTGGCAGGCGACTCGACGATGACGAGTCGGCGACCGCCTTGTGCGGTCTCGCTGGTCGGGGACAACTTCGCTCTTCTCTCCGGTCGACTGGGGCCTCCCCAGGCCTTCGTCCCGGGGTCGGGTCATGGTGACGCTGCGGAGTGTGACGGTACATCCCGCCCCCGTGTCAAACGGGAAAAGCCCGCAACGGCCACTCGAACGGTAACCCGACTACCGGCATTCCTGCCGCCCGGAGTCGCCGACAGCCCATCCGGCCCTATCCGGACTGTGATCCCCCAGTTACCGGTGCCCCCGTCGGCCTGCAGCCGGGAACCGTGATGTCAGAGGCGGGTGAGGCACCAGGCACCGGCGGCGAGCGCGGCCAGCGCGGCGAGGCTCGCCAGGACGGCGGATGCGATGTGGCTCACACCCTCGGCAACGGGTTCGCGGCGGTGCAACCGCGTCGCGGTCCAGGTCAGCAGTCCGGCCCCGAACAGGGCGAACACCGTACCCGCGAAGATCGCCGGTCCGCTCTCCATGCCCGTTGCCTCCGCTCCTGGGACTGTCCTGGGGCGGCAGGCTGACACATCCGGGAAGCGTGCGCGCGAACCTGGAGTGAACGCGCCGCGGACGACCCGCCTTACCTCCCCTACGCGCCCCCTGCTCCGGCGCCCGAGAGGACTCGGGGCACGCAAAGGATGTTGGCCGGTTTCACGCCCCCGTACCGCCTCGGCCCGCGGCCCACCGCCCGCACGGCGAGAAAGCCGAGCCCGGCCGGGGCCCGCGCGGGCGCGAACCGGTCCGAGCGGGTCCGGCGCGGGGGCGCCGCGTGCGCCCCCTTATCGCGCCGGTTCCAGGAAACCCTGCTCGACCAGCAGCCGGATCTGTGCGGGTGTCCGGTCGCGCAGCAGAACGGGGTCCTCGCCGACCAGTTGGGCGATGGCGTCGAGGATCCGTCCCGCGCTCAGTGTGCCGTCGCAGACGCCGGCGAAGCCCGCGCCGACCGTGTCCACCTTGGTGGCACGCCGCATTCCGCGGTTCTGACGCAGCACCACATGCTCGGGGTCTTCCGCGCCGGGCAGCCCGACCTGCTCCTGGACGACCTCGGCGGCGAGCCTGAAGTGCCCGGCGAGCAGGGCCGCGTCATCGTGCTTCCGCAGGTAGTCGACGCGGTCGAAGTGCGCGCGCACCGTGCCGCCGAGCGGCTGTTCGACGGGGTGCGGCCACTCCTCGACCGTGATCGACGGCTCGGCGACGTCCGTCCGGTGGAGCGCGATCCAGCCGAAGCCCACCGCCCGCACCTTGCGCGCTTCGAACTCGTCCAGCCAGGCGTCGTACCGCGCCTGGTACTCCGCCGTGTCGCCGCGGTGGTCGCCCGCGTCCCGCATCCACAACTCGGCGTACTGCGTGATGTCCTGGACCTCGCGCTGCACGATCCAGGCATCGCAGCCGCGCGGCACCCACGAGCGCAGCCGGTCCTGCCAGTCCTCCCCCTCGACGTGCTGCCAGTTGGCGAGGAACTGCGCGAACCCGCCCCTGTTCAGCCGCTCCCCCGACTGCTGAACGAGCGTGCGGCACAGATCGTCCCCGCCCATTCCGCCGTCGCGGTAGGTGAGCCGCGCGCCCGGCGAGATCACGAAGGGCGGGTTGGAGACGATCAGGTCGTACGTCTCGTCGTCCCGGATCGGCTCGAACAGCGAGCCCTGGCGCAGGTCCGCCGCCGGGGCACCGGACAGCGCCAGGGTCAGCGCGGCGATGTGCAGGGCACGTGGGTTGACGTCGGTCGCGGTCACGCGCGTGACGTGCTGGGCGGCGTGCAGCGCCTGGATCCCCGAACCCGTGCCGAGATCGAGGGCGGAACCGACGGGGGTGCGTACGGTGACCCCGGCGAGGGTGGTGGAGGCGCCGCCGACCCCGAGGACGACCTGCTCGTCCCGGCTGCCGATGCCGCCCGCCCCGCCGACCGCGCACCCCAGGTCGGAGACGATGAACCAGTCCTCGCCGCCGGATCCGCCGTACGGCCGGACGTCCACCGTCGCGGCGATCTCGCCGCCTCCGGTGGGCAGCAGCCAGCCGGCGTCCACGCACGCCTCGACGGGCAGGACGCGCTCCACGCGCGCGTGCGGCACCGGCTGTTGCAGCAGGAACAGCCGCACGAGGGTCTCCAGGGGAGTGTCCCCGCGCGTGGCCCGGAGCGCGGGCACGGTCTCGCTCCGGGCGAGCGCCGCATACGCGGGCGCACCGAGCAGTTCAAGCAGCCCGTCGGCGGTGAAGGAGGCCGCCAGCAGGGCGTCCCGCAGCCGTGCGGTGACGTCGGCGCGATCGGTGGAGGGCAGCGTGGACAGACTGGAGTTACTCACGCCCCCCATTGTGGCTCGGGAAGGCCGGCCCCCACCGCAGCTGCGGGTACGCGAAACGCGCCGTTCAGCCGGCCGTCGCCGGGGCCGAGGCGGACGTGGAGGCGCTCTTGCAGCTCGCCTGCTTCGCCATCGCCGCGCCGACCTCGCCCGCCTCCAGCTGCCTGAGCGCGTCGTTCCCGCTCTTGCTCAGCTTGTCGAGCCGGGTCGCGATCTCCTTGAGCCCGTCGGCGAACTTCGCCTGGTCCTTCGTGACGAGCCCGTCCACCTGCTTCTTGAGCTCGGCGTAGGCCGTGGAGATGCCGTCCAGCTCCTTGACCGCGTTCTTCTGCTTGGTCGCACCGTTGTCGACCTCGGGCGCGCCGGCCCGTTGGACGGCCGCGCCGATCGCCTTGTAGGCGTCGGACATGTCCTGGAAGGCCTGGGAGTCCGTCTTCCGGACCTGCTCGGGGGTGCTGTTGTCCGAGGTCTGCTTCTGGATCGAGGTGCTGGCGTCCGCGATCTTCTTCGCCTGCGGCTGCACCGCGTCGCAGACCTGCTTGGCCCAGGAGCCGAGCTTGTCGTCGCTTGCGCTGCTCTTCTCGTCACTGGAGCACCCCGACAGCGCCAGTGCCAGTACCGCACCGCCGGACAGTGCGGCCGCGAGCTTCTTGTTCACCGGATTGGTCCCTTCCATGGCTCTCTCGGCCCCGGAAGATACACGCCAACCGGGCGACACCCGCGTGGCGATTGTCGCCGATGACCGCTCTTGCCGTCATTTACACCAAGAGAGAGAAGGGTCACGCAGAGGTGCATGAACACGGACAGGGCGGGCGTACGGGCTCTCGATGAGCGCCGTACGCCCGCCCCTTTGTCCCGTACCTGACCAGGCGCGGAAGAGCGGGTGCCGTGCGTCCGGCTACGAAACCACCGCCGCGTCGGGCGACTTGGAGACCCGCTCGGCGTTGTCTTCGTCACCCACGGCGATTCCGCGCCGCTTGGACATGTACACCGCACCCACGATCACGACCAGAGCGAGGATCGCGATCAGGACCCGCACGCCGAGACTCTTGTCGCTGCCGAACGAGAACTTGACGACCGCCGGCGCGATGAGCAGCGACACCAGGTTCATCACCTTCAGCAGCGGGTTGATCGCCGGGCCCGCGGTGTCCTTGAAGGGGTCACCGACCGTGTCGCCGATGACCGTCGCGGCATGCGCATCGCTGCCCTTGCCGCCGTGGTGCCCGTCCTCGACGAGCTTCTTGGCGTTGTCCCAGGCGCCGCCGGAGTTGGCGAGGAAGACCGCCATCAGCGTGCCGGTGCCGATCGCACCCGCGAGGTACGCGCCGAGCGCGCCGACACCGAGCGTGAACCCGACGGCGATGGGCGCCATCACCGCGAGCAGACCGGGTGTGGCCAGCTCTCTGAGGGCGTCCTTGGTGCAGATGTCCACGACCCTGCCGTACTCCGGCTTCTCCGTGTAGTCCATGATCCCGGGCTTCTCACGGAACTGCCGACGCACCTCGAAGACCACCGCCCCCGCCGACCGCGACACGGCGTTGATGGCCAGCCCCGAGAAGAGGAAGACGACCGCCGCGCCTACGACGAGGCCGACCAGGTTGTTGGGCTGCGAGATGTCCATGACCAGGTTCATCGGTCCGCCGTTGCCGACCTTCTCGCCCACGTCCTGTGCGGCCGTGGTGATCGCGTCGCGGTACGAGCCGAAGAGCGCCGAGGCCGCGAGAACGGCGGTGGCGATGGCGATGCCCTTGGTGATCGCCTTGGTGGTGTTGCCCACGGCGTCCAGGTCGGTGAGCACCTGCGCGCCCGCGCCCTGAACGTCGCCCGACATCTCGGCGATGCCCTGCGCGTTGTCGGAGACCGGCCCGAAGGTGTCCATGGCGACGATCACACCGACCGTGGTGAGCAGGCCCGTGCCGGCCAGTGCGACCGCGAACAGCGCGAGCATGATCGACGTGCCGCCCAGCAGGAACGCCCCGTACACCCCGAGCCCGATCAGCAGCGCCGTGTAAACGGCCGATTCCAGGCCGATGGAGATACCGGCGAGGACTACGGTCGCGGGGCCGGTCAGCGAGGTCTTGCCGATGTCCCGCACGGGGCGCCGGGTGGTCTCGGTGAAGTAGCCGGTCAGCTGCTGGATCAGCGCGGCGAGCACAATACCGATGGCCACCGCGACGAGCGCGAGAATCCGCGGGTCGCCGTCCTTGGCCCGGATCGCCACGTCGGAGACGCCCTTGAGGCCGGCGTACGTGTTGGGCAGATAGGTGTAGACGGCCACGGCGACCAGCGCCAGCGAGATCACCGCAGAGATGAAGAAGCCACGGTTGATCGCGGACATGCCACTGCGGTCGGCCCGTCGTGGCGCCACCGCGAAGATGCCGATCATCGCGGTGACGACCCCGATCGCGGGGACGATCAGTGGGAACGCCAGGCCCGAGTTGCCGAACGCGGCCTTGCCGAGGATGAGTGCGGCGACCAGCGTCACCGCATACGACTCGAAGAGGTCGGCCGCCATGCCCGCACAGTCGCCGACGTTGTCGCCCACATTGTCGGCGATGGTCGCGGCATTGCGCGGGTCGTCCTCCGGAATGCCCTGCTCGACCTTGCCGACCAGGT
The DNA here is from genome assembly GCF_040644655.1 of Streptomyces sp. NPDC046931. Lineage (NCBI taxonomy): Bacteria > Bacillati > Actinomycetota > Actinomycetes > Kitasatosporales > Streptomycetaceae > Streptomyces > Streptomyces sp. NPDC046931. The sequence continues at coordinate 565,275 of NZ_JBEYWX010000002.1, read as the reverse complement.
CGGCGCCGACGTCGGCGGCCTTGGTGAAGATGCCGCCTCCGACACGCATGAACATGGCGATCAGTGCCGCGCCGAGACCGAAGCCCTCGAGGACCTTCGGGGCGTTCGCCGCGTACACCAGCACCACGCAGGAGGCGCCCAGCAGACCGAGCCCCACCGTGAACATGCCGACGACGCCGCCCGTGCGGAAAGCGATCTTCATGGCCCGGTGCGAGACGGTGGTGAGGTCCTTTTCGGGCTCACCCTTGGCCGGGGTCGCCTCGCGTGCCGCGGCCGCGACCCGCACATTGCTGCGTACGGCCAGCCACATGCCGATATAACCGGTCGCCGCCGAGAACGCCGCACCGATCAGGAAGAACACCGACCGTCCGGCACGCTGATTCCAGTCGTCCGCAGGCAGCAGCATGAGCAGGAAGAACACGGCGACGGCGAATACGCCGAGCGTGCGCAGCTGACGGGCCAGATAGGCGTTGGCGCCTTCCTGTACCGCCGCGGCGATCTTTTTCATGCTGTCGGTGCCCTCACCCGCCGCAAGCACCTGGCGCACCAGAATCCCGGCGACCACGAGGGCCGCGAGGGCCACCGCACCGATGACGATCACGATCAGGCGGTTGCTGCCGGTCAGTACTGCCGCTGCGAGGGTTGTGGGGTGATCAAACTGTTGAGGGGAAGAAAGCCCCGCCATTCGTCCTCCTTGACGCTTGGGCTGAGCTCAAGATGTGGACGGATTGTAGGTACCCGGCCCTGATCAAAACAGTGCGCGGTAAGCGGAATTGGCCTCCACGTGCTCTTCAGTAAAAGATCGCACGTGAGACACTGAACCCGAAAGCGGTAATGCCCCAAAAGCATTGACGAGATGAGTGCTTGATCAAATTATCGGGTGATTGATCGTGAAGCAATTCACTAATGACGGTGTGACTGTACAAAAAGAAGGGCCCTGCACACAGCAGGGCCCTTCGAAACCTCACGAGCCGTTCAGGAAGAGGGAGCCTGGGAGGCCCCTCAGGCCGGGAGCGCGGCGGGCGGCGTGGTCGGCCAGCTCATCCTGATCAGCCCGCCGTCCTCCCCGGCGGAGACCTCGACGTCGTCGACCAGGCCACTGATGACCGCGAGGCCCATCTCGTCCTCTTCGGCCTCGGCCTCGTCGGCACCGGTGGTCCCCGATGCCTTGTCACCGGGCGCCACGTGCGGCGCCTCGTCGCCGACCTCGATGGAGAACTGTTTCTCCTCTTCGGTCAGCAGCACCCGCACCGGCGCCGAGATGCCATTGCTCTGATGCAGTCCGACGGCCCGGGTGCAGGCCTCGCCCACGGCGAGCCTGACCTCGTCGAGTACGGCCTCCTCCACTCCGGCCCTGCGCGCCACCGCTGCCGCCACCAGTCGGGCGGTCCTGACGTGCTCGGGCAGCGGGCTGAAGCGGAGTTCAACGGTGGCCATGCATCCCCCTCGGAACTCGGGCGTGCGATCAGGGGGCCGGGCCGCCGGGCCCGGTCCCCCGCTCTTACTTCAGCCGTCCGGGCGCCAGGGCCCGGAAGCGGGGTCAGTCGGTGGCCGCCACCGCTTCCTCGACCGAGGTGTGGATCGGGAACACCTTGGTGAGGCCGGTGATGCGGAAGATCTTGAGAATGCGCTCCTGGTTGCACACCAGGCGCAGGGAGCCCTCATGGGCCCGCACACGCTTCAAGCCGCCCACCAGCACGCCGAGCCCGGTGGAGTCGAGGAAGTCGACGCCCTCCATGTCGACGACGAGGTGGAAATTCCCGTCGTTCACCAGCTCGACCAGCTGCTCGCGCAGCTTGGGCGCGGTATATACGTCGATTTCGCCACCGACCTCGACGACCGTACGATCGCCGACGGTACGGGTCGACAGGGACAGGTCCACGGATCCTCCAGCACCTTGCTATCGAGCGGTCGCCCCTTGGGACACCTCGGCAGAGTCCCGGGACGGTTCGCCAGCCGCGATGGCATTCAATCACTTACCGGCAGGCGTGCACGACGCCTTGGCCCCATTGTCCGTCACGCCAGTGACACACTCGGTGCCAATGGCCAAGAATCACCGATCCGATCGATCCCCGGCAGACGCCGTGTCCCGCCTCGCGCCGGGCACGCTGCTGGACCGGCTCGCCTCCGGACCGAGCCGGGTTTCGCGCATCACTCATACGGAGCACTTGCCCCCGCGAGAGGGCCGCCATGCCGTCTGGCCGGACCGGATCCGCGCGGAGGTCGTCGCCGCCGTGCGGGACGCCGGCATCGAGCACCCCTGGGCCCACCAGGCGCTCGCCGCCGAGCACGCTCTGGACGGCGATTCGGTGGTCGTCGCCACGGGCACCGCGTCGGGCAAGTCGCTCGCCTACCTCGTCCCGGTGCTGTCCTGTCTGCTGGACGGCGCCGAGGCCCCGAACGGACGTGGCGCGACCGCCCTGTACCTGGCCCCCACGAAGGCCCTTGCGGCGGATCAGTGCCGGTCGGTGAAGGAACTTTCACAGCCCCTGGGCACGGCCGTCCGCCCCGCTGTGTACGACGGCGACACACCGCCCGAGGAACGCGAATGGGTACGCCAGTACGCCAACTACGTCCTGACCAACCCCGACATGCTGCACCTCGGCATATTGCCCTCACATCCGCGCTGGTCCTCCTTCCTGCGCGCCCTGAAGTACGTGGTCATCGACGAGTGCCACACCTACCGCGGCGTCTTCGGCTCCCACGTCGCCCAGGTCCTGCGCCGCCTGCGCCGCCTGTGCGCCCGCTACGGCTCCTCTCCCGTCTTCCTCCTGGCCTCCGCGACCGCCGCCGAGCCTTCGGTCGCCGCCCGCCGCCTCACCGGCCTCCCGGTGGTCGAGGTGGCGGACGACGCCTCCCCGCGCGGCGAACTGGTCTTCGCCCTGTGGGAACCGCCGCTGACCGAGCTCCACGGCGAGAAAGGTGCGCCCGTTCGGCGTACGGCGACCGCCGAGACCGCCGACCTGCTGACCGATCTGACCGTGCAGGGCGTGCGCTCGGTCGCGTTCGTCCGCTCCCGCCGCGGCGCCGAGCTGATCTCGGTGATCACCCAGGAGCGGCTGGCCGAGGTCGACCGCTCTCTTGCCCGGCGCGTGGCCGCGTACCGCGGCGGCTACCTTCCCGAGGAACGCCGCGCCCTCGAACGCGCCCTGCACTCCGGAGAGCTCCTCGGCCTCGCCGCCACCACCGCCCTCGAACTCGGTGTCGACATCTCCGGCCTGGACGCCGTCCTCATCGCCGGCTACCCGGGGACGCGGGCGTCGCTGTGGCAGCAGGCGGGCCGCGCCGGTCGCGCGGGGCAGGGCGCCCTCGCGGTCCTGGTCGCCCGCGACGACCCGCTGGACACGTTCCTCGTCCACCATCCCGAGGCCCTCTTCGACCAGCCGGTGGAGTCCACGGTGCTCGACCCGGACAACCCGTACGTCCTCGCACCGCATCTGTGCGCGGCGGCCGCCGAGTCCCCGCTGACGGAGGAGGACCTGGAGCTGTTCGGACCCGCGTGCGCCGAGCTGCTGCCGCAGCTGGAGGCCGCGAGACTGCTGCGCCGCCGGACCAAGGCCTGGCACTGGACACGCCGGGAGCGGGCCGCCGACCTCGCGGACCTCCGCGGGCAGGGCGGCCGCCCGGTCCAGGTCGTCGAGGCCGGCACCGGACGGCTGCTCGGCACGGTCGACGCGGGCGCAGCGCACACGACGGTGCACGAGGGCGCGGTCCATCTGCACCAGGGCCGTACGTACCTGGTGCGGTCACTCGACTTGGAGGACTCCGTCGCCCTGGTGGAGGAGGCCGATCCGCCGTATTCGACGGTCGCCCGCGACACGACCTCCGTCTCCGTCCTGGAGACGGATCTCGAGGTGCCCTGGGGCGAGGGCCGGCTCTGCTACGGCTCCGTCGAGGTCACCAACCAGGTCGTCTCCTTTCTGCGCCGACGTCTCATCACCGGCGAAGTGCTGGGCGAGACGAAACTCGACCTCCCCCCTCGTACGCTGCGCACGCGCGCCGTGTGGTGGACGGTCACCGAGGACCAGCTGGACGAGGCCCGGATCAGCCCGGAGATCCTCGGCGGTTCCCTGCACGCCGCCGAACACGCCTCGATCGGCATGCTCCCGCTCTTCGCCACCTGCGACCGCTGGGACATCGGGGGCGTCTCCGTACCGCTCCACCCGGACACCCTTCTGCCCACGGTCTTCGTGTACGACGGCCATCCGGGTGGCGCGGGCTTCGCGGAGCGGGCCTTCCGCACGGCCCACACCTGGCTGGCCGCCACCCGCCAGGCCATCGCGTCCTGCGAGTGCGAGGCCGGCTGCCCGTCCTGCATCCAGTCCCCCAAGTGCGGCAACGGCAACGACCCACTCCACAAGAGGGGCGCCCTACGACTCCTCACGGTGCTGCTGCGGGGGGCGCCGGCGGTTCCGCCGGGCCCGCCCTCGCCCTCACCTCGGCAGTGAAAGGGCCGGAGACCGACGCCACCGTGACATCGGAGATCTCACCCGCGACGACGCACCGCACGAGCCGATCACCCTGGGCCACCGCCACTTGGCCCGCTCTCGCACACGCCGCTTCACCTCCCTCCATCCAGTGGTCGGCGGCCGCGAGAGCGGCCAGGTCGGCCGCAGCGGCCGCACGGTGACGGGCCAGCACGGCCTGCCCCTGCGCCAGTAGTACGGCGAAGACGGCGCAGAAGGCTCCGATCAGGCAGACGACCCAGACGGTCGCCGAACCGCGGTCCGGGCGGAGGCCCGCCGCGCGGGCCCCCCGGACGCCCTCCGCACGGGCGTTCAGTGCCGCGAGCAGCCCGAGCGGGGAGCGGACACCGCCGCCGGACCGGCGCACCCCTGCCGACCCGGGGTCCCCCGCCGACCCGGGCTCCCCCGCCGACCCGGGGTCCCCCGCCGACCCGGGGTCCCCCGCCGACCCGGGGTCCGCCGGAGACCCCCGCCGGGACACCACCCCTCGCCCGCCCGTCATCACCCGCTGGTCCACCGGCCCACGCCGGTCCCTCACACCCCGCCGTAGGTCCGCCGGCCCACGCCAGCCTCTCGTCCCCCGCTCGCCCACCGACCCGCGCATGTCCGTCACCCCCTCATCCACCGGTCCGCCCATGTCCGCCCCGTCCCCCTCCGCCACTCATCCACGACCCCGCTCACACCCCTTCATCGGTTCGCACCCGCCCATCGGTTCACATCGCCTCACGGATTCACCCCCACCGTGTCCTCCGCCATTGCCACAGCCTCGTGACGCAGTTCGAGAGGCAGCGCGGCCGGGCCCGGTGGGTGGGCGACCACCACCACATGCACCAGGTCGCCCTGTCGGCTCACCGTGACCCTCGCCCCGTCCGGCGCCGCCTGCCGCGCCACTCTCCGGACCACGCCGGCCGGCTCCTGCCGGGCCGCGGCCCGGGCCCCCGCCCGGGCCGCGTCCACGCACTGGATCTGCGCGGACGCGGCCAGCAGGGCCCACACGAGGGCCATCGCGAAGAGCACCAGGGCGGGCAGGGCGACCGCGGCCTCCGCCGTCACGAACCCTCGGTCCCGGCCGCGATCCCCTCCCCGGCGCGTCGACGAGCCGTCACATCCGGACACCGAGAGCCCGCTTCACGATGTCCTGAAGTTCCGCGCTGACCTGCCCGCTCGTCAGCACCTTGTAGAGAACCGCCGCGAAGGCCACCGCGGCGATGATCCCGACCGCGTACTCGGACGTGACCATGCCCGAATCCCGGTGCACCGCCGACCGCACTCGGCGCACCAGCGCCCGCATCCGAGCCCGTACCCCTGCCGCCTTGTTCATACCAACCCCCGTCAGTTGACGTTCCTTGCCGTGCCTTGACCTGTTCGAATCGTTCGATCGCCGTTTGTCACATCTCCTCCGCCGTCAGTCGCCACCTCCTCCCAGAAGCCCGCCCGCGAGCCCGATCACCACGGGCAGCACCCCGACCGCTATGAAGGCCGGCAGGAAGCACAGCCCGACCGGGGCGGTGACCATGACCCCCGCGCGACGCGCACGAGCCGTCGCCGTACGGCCCGACTCGGCGCGGGCCTCCGCCGCAAGGCGACCGACCGACGCGGCCGCCGGTACACCGGAATCACCCGCACGTTCGAGGAGACGTGCCAGTGCCCCGGCACCCGGGAGGGAGGCGAGCCGCCGCCAGGCCTCGGCCGGTTCGCCACCGAGCCGCACCTCGGCCGCACCCCGCGCCAGTCGCTCCCCGACCGGCCCTCGCAGCGCCTCGCCCACCGCCTGGGCGGCCGACACGGGGCTCGCCCCGGCCGCGATGCACGCGGCCAGCAGGTCGGCGGCCAGGGGCAGTTGGCGGGCCGCCACGGCGGCGTCGTACTCCTGCGTGAGGCGGTCGCGCTCCTGCCGGGCACGCCATCGCGCCACGCCGACCCCGGTGGCCAGCCCGACCACCGCCCCGCCCCACCCCCCGATCAGCACCCAGCCGGCCCACGACGCCGCCAGGCCCGGCAGCCACCGCTGTGGGACGTGCCGAGGCAGTCGCAGCCCGGCGCGCCGTCCGGCAGCCGGCGTCTCGCCAAGCCACCGCCCTCGGCCCAGCCCCTCACTCCGCCACCGCCCCCCGCGCCGCCACCGCAGCCCATCCGGCGCCGCGCCCCGCCGCTCGGGCAGTGCACCGCCCGCCCCAACCCTCGACCCCAGCGGGCCCTGGGGCGCGCCGCCGCTCAACAGAAGCGCCCCCAGCCGCCACCGCACCCTCCGCTCGCGCCGCGTGACGGCGAGGATCCAGGCCGACCACCACAGCGCCGGAACCCCGAACAACACCCACAGCCTGTGGACAACCCCGGCGCTCATGCCGCCTCCGCCCCCCGCACGATCCGCAGGGCCCACCACAGCCCCGCGCCCTCCAGCACGCCACCGGTCACAAGGCAGGCCAGCCCGGCGCCCGTATGCAGCAGCACATGGAGCGGGTGGGCGCCGAGGGCGGTGCCCAGCAGCAGACCGAGGACGGGCAGCCCCGCGAGCAGGACCGCCGTGGAGCGGGCGCCCGCCAACTGGGCGCGCAGATCCGCTCGTTGGTCGCGCTCGGCGCGCAGGGCCGCCTCCAGCCGGTCGAGTCCGGCGGCCAGGCCGGCACCCCGGTCCACGGCCACCCGCCAGCAGGCCGCGAGCCCCGACAAGCCATCGGCCCCCGGCTGCCGTGCCGCGACCGCGAGCGCACCCGGCACGTCCCCGCCGAACCGTGCCGCCGCCAGCACCGCCGCCTGGGCTTCGCCGAGTCCTCCCGAGTCGCGGGCGGCCCGCAGCAGCGCCTCACCCGCCTGCCGTCCCGCGCGCACCTCCCCGGCGAGCGACGCGCACAACGCGATCACGGCCTCACCGCGCCTCTCCCGTACCTGGCGTGCCTCCCGCGCCCGCCGCACCCTGCGCAGCACGGGTACGCCCACGGACCCCATCAGCAGGGGCAGCACGGACGCGCCGAGCACGGCGACGAGCGCGCTCACCGCGAGCGGCCACCATTCGGCCGACAGCCGCCGCATCCGCCCGAGGATCCGTCCCCAGGGCGGCGGTCCGCCCCCCGCCGCCGCGCCGCGGCCCGCGAACAGCCCCCGGGCACGCTGCGGCCCCGTATGCGCGCCGCTCATCATCCAGGCCGCCACGCCCGCGCACACCAGCCCCGCAGCGACCGGCATCCGACCGAATCCCGTCACAGCCATCCCCTCCCGTCACCCTTCCGCCGCTTCCATCGCCTGCATCGCTTCCATCGCATTCCGGACTCGCTCCCGTCACCTTCCGCACTCGCTCCCCCTCGCCTTCCGCACTCGCTCCCGGCGCCTCAGTGGTCACCCGGATCGTCATGTGGGCGGTCACTCGGATCGCCTCCAGCGCTTCCGTGCCTCAGCAGCTCGCGGAACCGCTCCCAGCCCCGCTCGCGCCTGAACGCCTCGGGCCCCCAGCGCAACGCCGGAACCGTCACCACCAACCCCGACGCGTCCCGTTCCAGCACATGCACCTCGGCGATCCGACGGCGTCCCGTCCGGTCGCGCACGAGGTGGAGAATCACCGACAGGGCGGCTGCCAGCTGGCTGTGCAGGGCGGCCCGGTCCAGGCCCGCGGCCGTGCCGAGCGCCTCGAGCCGGGCGGGCACCTGCGCGGCCGCGTTCGCATGGAGAGTTCCGCAGCCGCCCTCGTGTCCGGTGTTCAGCGCGGCCAGCAGGGACACCACCTCAGGGCCGCGCACCTCTCCGACGACGAGCCGGTCGGGTCTCATCCGCAGCGCCTGGCGCACCAGGTCCTGGAGCTCGACGAGGCCCACACCCTCCTGGTTCGGGGGCCGCCCCTCCAGGCGCACCACATGCGGGTGATCGGGGCGCAGCTCCGCCGAGTCCTCGGCCAGCACGATGCGCTCCGTCGGCCCCACCACGCCCAGCAGGGCGCTCAGGAGCGTTGTCTTGCCCGTTCCGGTGCCTCCGCTGATCACGTAGGAGAGCCGGGCCGCGACCAGCGCCCTCAGCACACGATCCCCGCCCGGGGGCACCGCCCCGGCCGCCACCAGTTCGTCCAGGGTGAACGCCCGCGGCCGTACGACCCGCAGGGACAGGCAGGTGGAGCCGACCGCGACCGGCGGCAGCACCGCGTGCAGCCGGGTGCCGTCCGGAAGCCGGGCGTCGACCCATGGTCTGGCGTCGTCGAGCCGCCGCCCCGCCACGGCGGCCAGCCGCTGCGCGAGGCGTCGTACGGCCGCCGCGTCGGGAAAGGACACCGCCGTCAGCTCGAGTCCGCCGCCCCGGTCCACCCACACCCGGTCGGGTGCCGACACCAGGACGTCGGTCACGGACGGATCGGCGAGCAGCGGTTCCAGGGGGCCGCTGCCGACCAGTTCGGAGCGCAGCTGCCGGGCCGCGCCCAGCACTTCCGCGTCTCCGAGCACCCGTCCCTGCTCACGCAAGGCCTGCGCCACGCGCGCGGGAGTCGGCTCCGCGCCGCTCTCCACCAGCCACTGCCGCACTCCGTCCAGCAGCCGTGCGCGTTCACCGTTTCCGTCCGCTCGCTCGGGCTCCGCGCCCGTCCGCTGACCGACCTCCGCGCCGCGGTCCGTCCGCACCACGGTCTCCCAGTCCGTGCTCATCGTCACTCACCCGCCTCGGCCAGCGCGCGCTCCCAGAACGCCGCACAGAACCGGGCGAGCGGCCCCCGCGCCGCTCCCCCTGGCGGTACGGCACCGTCCCTCGGCGGTGGCTCGTGCGGCACTTCGCCGAGCAGCGGCAGTCCCAGCAGCCGCGCCACCTCGCGGTCGTCGAGTCCCGGCGCGTACGGCCCCCGCACCGCGATCCTCAGGTCGCCCAGGACCATGCCGACGGCCGACGCCACCCGCCGCGCGGCCGCGATCGCTCGTAATTCGGCGGGGATCACCAGCACCCCGACATCCACCTGGGCGAGGATTTCGGCGGCCCCCTCGTCGACGCGGCGCGGAAGGTCGACGACGACCGTGCCGCCTCGCCGCCGGCAGGCGGCGAGGACCGCCCTGACCGCCTGGGGCGGGACGGACACGGTGTCGCCGCGGTCCCAGCTGAGCACCCGCAGGGCGTGCAGTTCGGGCAGCGACTCCTCCAGGGCGCCACCACCGACGCGTCCGCGGGAGGCGGCGAACGCCGGCCAGCGCAGCCCCGCCGTGGTCTCCCCGCCGAGGAGTACGTCGAGTCCGCCGCCCAGCGGATCCGCGTCCACGAGCAGCGTGCGCCTGCCCTCACGTGCGGAGGTGACGGCCAGTGCGCAGGCGAGCGTGGACGCACCGGCCCCGCCGCGACCGCCGATCACGCCGACCGTGAGCGCCGGGCGTCCGACCCCTTCGGCCACGTCGGCGATACGGTCGACGAGCCATCGTTCACCGTCGGGCAGCATCAGGACGTGGTCGGCGCCGATCTCCACGGCGCGCCGCCAGACCCCGGAATCGTCCTGATCCCGCCCAACCAGCACCACCCCGCGCCTGCGCGCGGCCCCGCGCACACGGCGCACCGCGTCGTCGCCGACGATGACGAGCGGTGCCGCCTCCCAGCCGCCCCGGCGCGCCGGAAGCCCTGGATGAACCTCCGGTCTGGCGCCTGCGGCCGCGCACAGCCGCAGCAGGTCGTCGAGGAGTTCGGCGTCCTCGGTGACGATCAGCGGTCCGCTCCGCCGCTCCTCGGCGACGTCCGGCCCGACGTGTGTGATGGCTCCCGCCACGATCTCCAGCCCCCTTCGCTGCTGCTTCCGCCCGGTCCGCGAGGTCACTGGGGCCCCGCGCTTCCCGCTCGTATGAAGAACCGGCAACCGGCTTGCATATGAACGGCCGATACGAACCGGCCATACACGCCCGACAAACCCGGACGGGCCATGAACTCGCCGCCGGTGGGACGCGTTGGAATCACGGTGCGGCCATCCCGGAAATCATGTGGATCTTGGTCGATAACTGTGGACAACTCAGTGATTGTGAATATCGCCTTCACTCCCGCCGGTGGGGGCGGGGAGCTTCCACAGAGCAGCACGACGGCTACGCAGGGTGACAGGCTGGGGGTACACTGAGGCCAGGGCGACCAGACGGCCCGACGGCCCGCGGGCCGCACCACACAGAGGGAAAAACCCACCCGGACATGCGACGACCCCCGCCGGGGGGGAGAGCGGGGGTCGTCCCCACGGCCGACTCGGGGGGGGAGGAGTCGGACCGGGTTAGCACGGTCGCGAACGATCCGTGACTTCCATGGTGTACCCGAGAGCCCTCTCAGGCAAACCCACGCGCCCCACCTTACGCCGAATGGTGGGCGCATATGCTCAGGCCCGTGGAAAACCACTCCTTGCCCCGCACGGCGGCCTTCTTTGATCTGGACAAGACGGTCATTGCGAAGTCGAGCACGCTCACCTTCGGCAAGTCCTTCTACCAAGGCGGACTGATCAACCGCCGGGCCGCGTTGCGCACCGCATACACCCAGTTCGTGTTCCTGGCGGGCGGCGCCGACCACGACCAGATGGAGCGGATGCGCGAGTATCTGTCCGCGCTGTGCCGTGGCTGGAACGTCCGGCAGGTCAAGGAGATCGTCGCCGAGACGCTCCACGAACTCATCGACCCGATCATCTACGACGAGGCCGCCTCCCTGATCGAGGAGCACCACACCGCCGGCCGCGACGTGGTGATCGTGTCCACATCGGGCGCCGAGGTGGTGGAACCGATCGGCGAGTTGCTCGGCGCGGACCGCGTGGTGGCCACCCGCATGGTCGTGGGCGACGACGGCTGCTTCACGGGCGAGGTGGAGTACTACGCCTACGGACCGACGAAGGCGGAGGCGATCAAGGAGCTCGCCCAGTCCGAGGGATACGACCTCGCGCGCTGCTACGCCTACAGCGACTCCGCGACCGATCTGCCGATGCTGCAGTCCGTCGGCCACCCGCACGCCGTCAACCCGGACCGGGCCCTGCGGCGCGAGGCACTCGCGCGCGGATGGCCGATTCTGGACTTCCACCACCCGGTCCGGCTGAAGCAGCGGCTGGCCGTACCGCCACGGCCGGCCCTGCTCGCGATGGCGGCCATAGGCGCGGCCGCGGCCACCGCGGGGCTCGTGTGGTACACGAGCAGACGCCGCCCACCGGCCGTATGAACGCCCGGCGCGCGGGACGCGCAATCGGCGCCCGATTCAGACCTCTTTGCGCGTAAAAGTAAAGAACTGCATGAGGGGGTTCCGCTCGTCCCGGCCCAGGAGTACAAAGGGTTTAGCGGCCCGCGAGACCAAAGGAACACCCGAAGGGATTGCCTTTAAACACGCAACTGGCCCACGGACCGAGCATGAACGCCGAGCACCCACGCGACGTCGACCCGTCGATTACGGGCCAGCCGCACCAGGCGCGGGCAACAGTTCCCCGCCTGATGGGCACATATCGAGGACGCTTGGTAACCCGGTGAACATGCCAGCGGCGGTACGAGTCCTCGTACCGCCGCAACCACGTGGCAAAAGGCCCTCGGGGGAGGGCCTTTTCTCTTGCCTGGTGCCTGGGGACGACTGCCTGGTGTCTGGGGACGACGCCGGCTACGCCGCCCCGCGCTGCAGCGCCTCACAGACCGCGGTCGACTCGCGAACCCCCAGCTCGACCGCCTTTCCGCAGTGCGCGATCCATGCCGCCATGCCCTCGGGGGTGCCGGACGCATAGCCGTCGAGCGCGGCGACATAGGCCGCGCGGCCCAGCTCCGCGTGGCCGACCTCGGCGGAGCAGACCGCCTTCGGGTCGAGACCGCTGCCCACGAGGACGATGCGCTGGGCCGCACGCGCGACCAGGCCGTTGTGGGAACCGAAGGGACGCAGGGCGAGCAGCTCCCCGTGGACGACGGCCGCGGTCACCAGGGCGGGGGCCGCACCGCCCGCGATGATCAGCTGGGAGAGTCCCTCCAGACGGCCGGAGACCTCCGCCGCATCCGGCAGCGGCAGCTCCACCAGCGGCTCGTCGACCGGCTCCCCCTCCTGCCGAGGGCGCCCCACACGGGGATCGGAGTCCGCGGCGGCCACCAGATGCAGCCGCGCCAGCACCCGCAGCGGCGACTGCCGCCAGATGGACAGCAGCTGCCCCGCCTCGGCGGTCAGCCTGAGGGCGGCACCGACCGTCCGGGCCCCGTCGTCACCGCTGAAGTCGGTACGTCGGCGCACCTCCTCAAGAGCCCAATCGGCCCCGGACAGCGCCGCCGAACCGCGTGCGCCGCGCAGCGCCGCCTCTGAGGTGATCTCGTTGCTGCGGCGCCGCATGATCCGGTGCCCGTAGACCCTGTCCACGGCCTTGCGCACGGAATCCACGGACTCGGCCACGCCGGGCAGCTCGGCCAGCACGGCCAGCGGGTCGGCGGTCGCACCTGTCGTACTCATGAGTACGACACTACGCACCCGCGCGCCCCCTCCCTCGAAGGAGTGGCCTTCTTCACGTCGGTTGCAACGCAGAGCCACCATGCCACTACGCTTGGTGAACATGAAAATTGCTTTCGTCGGGAAGGGCGGCAGCGGCAAGACGACCCTGTCGTCCCTTTTCATTCGCCATCTCGCGGCCACCGGAGCGCCCGTCGTCGCGATCGACGCGGATATCAACCAGCACCTCGCGGCCGCCCTGGGACTCGACGAGGACGAGGCCGCGGCGCTGCCGGCCATGGGGGAACGGCTGAGGCTGATCAAGGACTACCTCCGGGGCTCCAACCCGCGGATCGCCTCCGCCGAGACGATGATCAAAACGACTCCGCCCGGCGAGGGCTCACGGCTGCTGCGGGTACGGGAGAACAACCCGGTGTACGACGCCTGCGCACGCCCGGTGGAACTCGACGGCGGCGTCGTCCGTTTGATGGTCACCGGCTCCTTCACGGACGCCGACCTGGGCGTCGCCTGCTACCACTCCAAGACGGGAGCGGTGGAGCTGTGTCTGAACCACCTGGTGGACGGCCGCGACGAGTATGTGGTGGTCGACATGACGGCCGGCTCGGACTCCTTCGCCTCGGGCATGTTCACCCGCTTCGACATCACGTTCCTCGTCGCCGAGCCGACCCGGAAGGGGGTCTCCGTCTATCGCCAGTACAAGGAGTACGCCCGGGACTTCGGGATCGTCCTGAAGGTCGTCGGCAACAAGGTTCAGGGTCAGGACGACATCGACTTCCTCCGCGCCGAGGTCGGCGACGACCTGCTCGTGACGGTCGGGCACTCGGACTGGGTGCGCTCCATGGAGAAGGGCCGTCCGCCCCGGTTCCAGTTTCTGGAGGACGCGAACCGGCGCTCCCTGCGCGTCCTCCAGGTCGCCGCCGACGCCACGTACGACCTACGGGACTGGGAGCGGTACATGCGCCAGATGGTGCACTTCCACCTGAGGAACGCGACCAGTTGGGGCAACGAACGCACCGGGGCCGACCTGGCGGCTCAGATCGACCCGGGGTTCGTCCTCAGGGAGGGTCTGGTGGCCGCCGTGTAGAGGCGACGGCCGCCCCGCCTACGGCCTCATCGGCGGCGCCCCCGGGGCCCCTTTCGGTTCCGGGGCGGGGCTGGCCGCCAGGAAGGACTCCCAGCCTTCCTCGGGGGCCTGGCCCACCTTCAGCGTGCGCAGCTTCCGCAGGACCCGCGGGTCCTGTGCGTCCAGCCAGTCCACCAGCTGATGGAAGGAGACACACCGCACCTCGGGCTGGGTGCAGACCCGCTCGACGACCTCCTGGACGGCGCGCATGTACGTGCCGCCGTTCCAGGACTCGAAATGGTTGCCGATGACCAGGGGTGCCCGGTTCCCGTCGTACGCGCGCTGGAAGCCCTGGAGCAGTCCGTCGCGCAACTGGTCACCCCACTCCGCGAACTTGTCGGGATCGCCCTGGGTCCGGGCGCCCGACTGGCCGGCCATGAAGTTGTAGTCCATCGTCAGCTGCTCATGGGAGTGCCCGGGAAAGGGTACGAGCTGCATCGACAGTTCCCACAGGCCCTCCTTCCTCCCGGGCCAGACCTGGTTGTCGACCCCGGAGGCGTCATAGCGGAAACCCAGGTCGCGGGCCGCCTTCACAAAGTTCTTCCGTCCCTCCCGACAGGGCGTACGGGCGCCGATGAGCTCCTTGTCGTAGTCGAAGGGCAGCGGGGGCTCTTTCTGCAGATCCGCGTTGGTCTTCCAGGACTTCACGAACTCCTTGGCCTGGGTGATCTCGTCCTTCCACTCCTCGACCGACCACTGGCCGACCCCTCCGTCGGGGCCGCAGAAGTGGCCGTTGAAGTGCGTGGCGATCTCATTGCCCTCCAGCCATGCGAGGCGCAGCTGCCGGGCGGTGTCCCTGATTCCCTGCGCGTCGTTGAATCCGATGTCCGAGCGGCCCGGGGAGTGCTGGGGCGGCCGGTACAGGTCGCGCTTTTCCTCGGGCAGCATGTACACGCCACTCAGGAAGTACGTCATCGTCGCGTCGTTGGCCTTGGCGACCTTGCGGAAGTGCGAGAACAGCTTCCGGCTGTCCTCACCGGCCCCATCCCAGGAGAAGACCACGAACTGCGGTGGCTTCCGGCCGGGCCTCAGCCGCTCGGGACCGGGGAGATGCGGCTGCATGCCGGTGTAGGCGGTGGAGCCGTCACCGATCAGGCGAACCGCACTCCCCGGCGCCGGGGCACCGGGAGCCTTCATCTCATCCTGACGGTAGGCGGTCCTGCCGGCCGAACAACCGCCGAAGACGGTGGCGCAGGCCGCGGCCAGTGCGGCGCCCGCTGCGATCCTCTGGTTGGCGGCCATCTTCCGCCCACCTTCTTCCTTTCGGCCGGGGCCACGCAGCTCGCGTGTCCTGCGCTGCGGCGGCGGCCCTCTCGCTGCGGCGGCAGCCCGCCTCGACGCGCAGCCCGGCCAAAGTCGCATGGGAGGTCGGCAGAATTTGTATGACAAGCCGATGAAATTGCCAATCCACTCTGAAGAGTGATTTGTTGCGCCATTTGATCCCATATGGGATAACTTTCCTTTACTTTGCATTACGCTCCATTTACCGAGTGTTGAAACATCCCGCCGCTGTACGCCGTGACCCACGGCCGCGCCCCGCCCCCGGCCCGTCGGCCGGGCCCCCATTCCGCGACCGCGCCGCCCCGGAGGAGACGGGAACATGCCTGCCTGCGTCCCCACCCGCGCCACCGACTCGCCTCGGACCAAGCGCGTACACCAGCCCCACAGCCCACCGCCGTCCCGGCCGCCCCGCCGCTTCCGCGTCGCGAGCGCCGATCTGTCCGCCTCCATCGCGGTCTTCCTGATCGCCCTCCCCCTGTCCCTCGGCATCGCCCTCGCCACCGGTGCCCCGCTCCAGTCCGGCCTCGTCGCCGCGGCCGTCGGCGGACTCGTCGCCGGCCGGCTCGGCGGCTCCCCGCTCCAGGTCAGCGGCCCGGCCGCCGGACTCACCGTGGTCACCGCCGACCTCATCCACCGCTACGGATGGCGTACGACCTGCGCCATCACCGTCCTCGCCGGCCTCGCCCAAGTAGGCCTCGGCTGCCTGCACGTGGCCCGTACGGCCCTTGCGGTCAGTCCCGCGATCGTGCACGGGATGCTCGCCGGCATCGGCGTCACCATCGCCGTCGCCCAGCTGCACATCGTGCTCGGGGGCACCCCGCACAGCGCCGTCCTGGACAACCTGCGGGCACTGCCCGCCCAGTTGGCACACCTTCATCCGGCCGCCGTGTCGGTCAGCGCACTGACCCTGGTCCTGCTGTTCGTCTGGCCGCGGCTGCCCGGACGGGCGGGACGTCTCCTGCGCAGGGTCCCGGCCGCGCTTGTCGCCGTCACCGGGGCCACCACGGCCGCCTCGCTCGCCGGGCTCACGCTGCCGAAGGTCGATCTGCCGTCCTGGCGCAGCCACGCGATGGCCGGGCTTCCCGAGGGCCCCCTGCCCGGTCTCGCCGCCGCCGTCCTGACCACCACCCTGGTGTGCAGTGTTCAGTCGCTGCTCGGCGCCGTCGCCGTGGACAGACTGGCAGCGGGGCGCCACCCGCACCCCGGCCGCTCGGACCTGGACCGCGAGCTGCTCGGGCAGGGTGCCGCGAACGTCGTCTCCGGAGCGCTCGGCGGACTGCCGCTCGCGGGCGTCGCCGTGAGAAGTTCGGCGAATGTCCGATCCGGCGCCGTCAGCCGGAACTCCACGATGCTGCACGGCGTTTGGGTAGTAGTGGCCGCGCTGCTGATGGTCCCGGCGCTCGAGCTGATCCCCCTCGCCTCACTCGCCGCGCTGGTGATGGCCGTCGGCATCCAGATGGTCTCCCTGCACCACATCCGCACGGTCACCCGCCACCGAGAAGTGCTGGTCTACGTCGTCACCACGCTCGGCGTCACCCTCCTGGGCGTCCTTCAGGGCGTGACCCTGGGCGTCGCCGTAGCCGTCGCCGTAGCCCTGCACCGCCTCACCCGCACCCGTATCACCCAAGAGGACAGGAAAGGAGTCCATCACGTACGAGTCCGAGGACAGCTGACCTTCCTCGCGGTGCCGCGGCTCAGCCGGGCGCTGCACCTGGTGCCCGCCGGGGCGGCCGCCGTCGTGGAGCTGGACGGATCGTTCATGGACCACGCGGCGTACGAGTCCCTCCAGGACTGGCAGCGGACACACCTTGCGCAGGGCGGCACGGTGGCTCTCACCGGCCGCGCGGGAAACCGGGCCGCGGTTCCCACCCCGGGCGCCCCCGCGGTCGACGAGAAGGAGCCCGTGGAGGCATCCGCGTGCCGGTGCCGGCCCTGGACGCCGTGGCGCAACCACCAGTGCGAGCGGCCGGCCGTGCCGCCCGGCAGCCATCCGGGCGGGCCGGCCACCGGGTCCGGGCCGAGCGGGCTGCAACTCGCGCGCGGAATCAGCGCCTTCCAGCGGCACACCGCGCCTCTGGTGCGCGGCGAGCTGGCGCGTCTGGCACGTGAGGGACAGCGACCGTCACAGCTCTTTCTGGCCTGTGCCGACTCACGGCTTGTGACATCGATGATCACCTCCAGCGGTCCCGGCGACCTGTTCGTCGTCCGCAACGTCGGCAACCTCGTGCCGCTGCCCGGCGCGGAGCGGGGGGACGACTCGGTGGCGGCCGCCATCGAGTACGCCGTGGACGTCCTGAAGGTGCACTCCATCACGGTGTGCGGGCACTCCGGCTGCGGCGCGATGCAGGCGCTGCTCGCCTCGGAGCCAGGCGATGCGCGGACCCCGCTCGGGCGGTGGCTGCGCCACGGGGTGCCCAGTCTGGAGCGGATGGCCGACGAGGAGCGGCCCTGGGCCCGTATCGCCGGGCGGGAGCCGGCCGACACGGCGGAACAGTTGTGCCTGACCAATGTGGTGCAACAGCTGGAGCACCTGAGGGCGCACGAGTCGGTGGCCCGGGCACTCGACGAGGGCGCGCTCGAGCTGCACGGCATGTACTTCCACGTGGGCGAGGCACAGGCGTATCTGCTCGCCGAGTCCCAGGACGGCGATGTCTTCTCCCGGGTGGGGGCTGCGGAGTACGCACGCCGCCCGGCATGACGCCGGGGTGATGCGGCCCCGGTCCCGGACCGGGCGCCGGATCGCCGGGCCAGGGGCCGGAGGCGGCAGGCCGGGCCAGGCGCCGGATCCCCGGGCCAAGGGCCGGAGACAGCAGACCGGGCCGGGCGCCGGATCGCCGGACCAGGGGCCGAAGGCAGAGAGCCGGACCAGGCGCCGGATCGCCGGACCAGGGGCCGGATCCCCGAGCCAAGGGCCGGAGACAGCAGGCCGGGCCAGGCGCCGGATCCCCGGGCCAAGGGCCGGAAGCCCGGGCCAAGGGCCGGGAGCAAGGCTCGGACCACCGGGCCCGGGGCCGCCACCGAGTGAACCGGGACGGCGAGGGCCACGTGACCTTGGGCAGACCTGTCGTGCACCCCCATGCGGACACGACAGGTCTAAACCAATTTTCCGTCGGCCCTTGTCACCGAGCCCCCCGGTCTGGTGAGCTGTGGCCCGGGACACAACGGACACCCCGGGAAAACACCCGACGGACACCCCGGGAAAGGGAGATGTCGTGAGCAACGAAAGCCTGGCCAACCTGCTCAAGGAAGAGCGCAGGTTCGCGCCCCCCGCCGACCTGGCCGCGGGCGCCAACGTCACGGCAGAGGCGTACGAACAGGCCAAGGCTGACAGGCTCGGCTTCTGGGCCGACCAGGCCCGCCGGCTGACCTGGGCGGTGGAGCCCACCGAGACCCTCGACTGGTCGAACCCGCCGTTCGCCAAGTGGTTCAAGGACGGCAAGCTCAATGTCGCGTACAACTGCGTCGACCGGCACGTCGAGGCGGGCCACGGCGACCGCGTCGCCATCCACTTCGAGGGCGAGCCAGGCGACAGCCGCGCCATCACCTACGCGGAGCTCAAGGACGAGGTCTCCAAGGCCGCGAACGCGCTGCTGGAGCTGGGGGTCCGCAAGGGCGACCGGGTCGCCGTCTACATGCCGATGATCCCGGAGACGGCGATCGCGATGCTGGCCTGCGCCCGTATCGGCGCCGCGCACTCCGTCGTCTTCGGCGGCTTCTCGGCGGACGCGCTCGCCACCCGCATCCAGGATGCCGACGCACGCGTGGTCATCACCTCCGACGGCGGCTGGCGGCGCGGCAAGCCCTCCGCCCTTAAGCCTGCCGTCGACGAGGCGATCGAGCGCGTGGACAACGTCGAGCATGTGCTCGTCGTCCGCCGCACCGGCCAGGAGGTCGCCTGGACCGAGGGCCGGGACGTGTGGTGGCACGAGATCGTCGAGCGGCAGTCCGCCGAGCACACGCCCGAGGCGTTCGAGGCCGAGCACCCGCTGTTCATCCTGTACACGTCCGGTACGACGGGTAAGCCCAAGGGCATCCTGCACACCTCCGGTGGCTACCTCACCCAGGCGTCGTACACCCACTGGGCGGTCTTCGATCTCAAGCCGGAGAGCGACGTCTACTGGTGCACCGCGGACGTCGGCTGGGTCACCGGTCACTCGTACATCGTCTACGGGCCGCTGGCCAACGGCGCGACCCAGGTCATGTACGAGGGCACGCCCGACACGCCGCACCAAGGACGGTTCTGGGAGATCGTGCAGAAGTACGGGGTCACGATCCTGTACACGGCGCCCACGGCGATCCGCACGTTCATGAAGTGGGGCGACGACATCCCCGCCAAGTTCGATCTCAGCAGCCTCCGCGTCCTCGGGTCTGTCGGCGAGCCGATCAACCCCGAGGCATGGATCTGGTACCGCAAGCACATCGGCGCGGACCGCACGCCGGTGGTGGACACCTGGTGGCAGACCGAGACCGGCGCGATGATGATCTCGCCGCTGCCGGGCGTGACCGACGCCAAGCCGGGTTCGGCGCAGCGGCCCCTGCCGGGCATCTCCGCGACCGTGGTCGACGACGAGGCGAACGAGGTGCCCAACGGGGGCGGCGGCTATCTGGTGCTCACCGAGCCGTGGCCGTCGATGCTGCGCACCATCTGGGGCGACGACCAGCGGTTCATCGACACGTACTGGTCGCGGTTCGAGGGCAAGTACTTCGCCGGGGACGGTGCGAAGAAGGACGACGACGGGGACATCTGGCTCCTCGGGCGTGTGGATGACGTGATGCTCGTGTCAGGGCACAACATCTCCACCACCGAGGTGGAGTCGGCGCTCGTGTCGCATCCCGCCGTCGCCGAGGCGGCCGTGGTCGGCGCGGCGGACGAGACGACCGGTCAGGCGATCGTCGCCTTCGTGATCCTGCGCGGCACGGCGTCCGAGGACGAGAGCCTCGTGGGCGAGCTGCGCAACCACGTGGGCGCGGCGCTGGGCCCGATCGCCAAGCCGAAGCGGATCCTGCCGGTGGCGGAGCTGCCGAAGACCCGCTCCGGGAAGATCATGCGGCGACTGCTGCGCGATGTCGCGGAGAACCGTGAACTCGGGGACGTCACGACGCTGACCGACTCGACGGTGATGCACCTGATCCAGGCGAAGCTGCCGGCGGCTCCGAGCGAGGACTGAGCACCCTCACGACCGACAGGACGCCCGGCACTCCGCCGGGCGTTTTGTCGGCCTGATCCCATTGATCCGAAAGGTGGGCCCCAGATCGTAAGGGTCCGGTAAAGTAACCAGCTCAAGGTGTGCCGGGAAGTCTGGTCGGCAAGCCGTCCGTGAGCTCGCGTGACGGTGATCGGCTTGTCCTGCCCGACCGGAGGTTTCCACCGTGGCCGCGCCCCGCACCCGTAACCACACGTTCCTCGGACGGCTCTCCCTGCCCGAGCGGACCTTTGTCGCGGATGCGCTGCGCACGGAGACCCTCGGCGGTGTGCTGCTCCTGCTGGCCGCGGTCGCCGCGCTGATCTGGGCGAACGTACCCGCGCTCCACAGCAGCCACGAGAGCGTCGGCCAGTACCGCTTCGGGCCCGCCGCCCTCGGCCTCGACCTGTCCGTCCGGCACTGGGCCTCCGACGGGCTCCTCGCCATCTTCTTCTTCGTCGCCGGGATCGAACTCAAGCGCGAACTGGTCGCCGGTGATCTGCGGGATCCGCGTGCCGCCGCGCTCCCCGTCGTCGCCGCGCTGTGCGGCATGGCCGCGCCCGCGGCCGTCTACGGCCTCACCAATGCCGCAGGCGGAGGATCGTTCGCCGGCTGGGCGGTCCCCACGGCCACCGACATCGCCTTCGCGCTCGCGGTCCTCGCGGTCATCGGCACCTCGCTGCCGTCGGCCCTGCGGGCCTTCCTGCTCACACTCGCCGTCGTCGACGACCTGTCCGCCATCCTGATCATCGCCGTCTTCTTCACGGACCGTCTGAATCTCCCGGCCCTCGGCGGCGCTTTCGCCGGCCTCGCGGTCTTCTGGGTGCTGCTGCGCAAGGGGGTCCGCGGCTGGTACGTGTACGTTCCGCTCTCGCTGGTCGTCTGGGGGCTGATGTACAACAGCGGCGTCCACGCCACCATCGCCGGCGTCGCCATGGGGCTCATGCTGCGCTGCCACCGCCACGAGGGCGAGGAGCACTCCCCCGGTGAGCGCATGGAACATCTCGTACGGCCCCTCTCGG
This sequence comes from Streptomyces sp. NPDC046931, assembly GCF_040644655.1. Taxonomy (NCBI): domain Bacteria; kingdom Bacillati; phylum Actinomycetota; class Actinomycetes; order Kitasatosporales; family Streptomycetaceae; genus Streptomyces; species Streptomyces sp. NPDC046931. Next base: position 543,833 of record NZ_JBEYWX010000002.1, on the reverse strand, counting down.
CCGGTCTCGCGGTTCCGCTGTTCGCCCTGCTGAGCGCGGGCGTCACGGTCTCTGGAGAGGCGCTCGGGGACGTGTTCTCCAAGCCGGAGACACTCGGCGTCGTGCTGGGTCTGGTCCTCGGCAAGGCGATCGGCGTCTTCGGCGGCACGTGGCTCGCGGTCCGCTACACCCGGGCCTCGCTCAGCGAAGGCCTCGCCTGGGCCGATGTGTTCGCCGTCGCTTGCCTGGCCGGTATCGGCTTCACCGTCTCGTTGCTCATCGGCGAACTCGCTTTCGAAGGCGATCCGGCGCTCGCGGACGAGGTCAAGGCCGCCGTCCTCACCGGGTCGCTGATCGCGGCCCTGTGCGCGACCACGCTGCTCAAGATCCGCAACGCCAAGTACCGCGCCCTGTGCGCGGAGGAGGAACGCGACTAGGACCTGGACGGTGTTCCCGACGTCTGCGTGCAGGACGACCCGCCCTACCACCTGCGGACGGCCGAGATCCACGAGCGCAAGGCCGCCGGGCACCGCAGGCTCGCCGCATTCGGGACCGCCACACTCGGGGCCTTCGCACTCGGGACCGCCGCGCCCAGGACCACCTCGGCCGGACACCGCCCGGTCCTGGAAGCGGGACACCGCCCGGGCCGGATACGGCTCGCCAGGCCGACGCCCGCAACGACTGGCCGAGTTGAGGCCGGAACGGCACGCTTGCCGAAGTGGCGGGCGGGGCAAGCGGGGAGAACGGCCGTCCGGCATGATCTGACACATCCACACAACTCCGCGATGTCTGCGGAGTAGACACGCAGAGAGCAGGGAGACCGCGATGAGCGCACCCGACGGAAACCCGGTCGGCGCCGAACGCAGCATCGGCCAGCTGTTCGCCTCGGCGACGACCGAATTGTCCGCACTGGTGCACGACGAGATCGCGCTGGCCAAGGCCCAGCTCAAGCGGGACGTCAAGCGTGGCGCGACAAGCGGAGGCGCGTTCTCGGCCGCGGGCGCCGTGCTGCTGTTCTCCCTGCCCATGCTGAACTTCGCACTGGCCTACGGGATCCGGACCTGGAGTGGCTGGAACCTGGCCGTCTGCTTTCTGCTCTCCTTCGCGGCGAACGTGGTGGTCGCGGGACTCCTCGGGCTGATCGGCCTGGTGTTCGCAAAGAAGGCCAAGAAGGGCAAGGGTCCGCAGAAGGTCGCCGCGTCGATGAAGGAGACGGCGGGCGTCCTCCAGCACGCCAAGCCGCACCCCCGCCAGCCGCACCCGACCGACAAGGCGGCCGAAGCTGTGGCACGCTCGTCCTCATGACGGACCCCGCCCCCCATTCGGCGCAATCCACCTCGGTCGTACGGCTCGACGTTCCCGGCGGGAGAGAGGTGACGCACCGGGACGTCGCGGCCAACGGCGCGCGCTTTCACATCGCCGAGCTGGGCGACGGGCCCTTGGTGCTGCTTCTGCACGGCTTCCCGCAGTTCTGGTGGGCCTGGCGGCACCAGTTGGTGGCGCTCGCCGAGGCGGGCTTCCGCGCCGTGGCGATGGACCTGCGCGGGGTCGGCGGCAGTGACCGCACCCCACGCGGCTACGACCCCGCCAACCTGGCGCTCGACATCACCGGGGTCGTCCGCTCCCTGGGCGAGCCCGACGCGGCGCTCGTCGGCCACGATCTGGGCGGGTACCTGGCCTGGACGGCGGCCGCCATGCGCCCCAAGCTCGTAAGGCGGCTCGTCGTCTCCTCGATGCCGCACCCACGGCGCTGGCGTTCGGCGATGCTCGGCGACGTCAGGCAGACGGCCGCAAGCTCCTACATCTGGGGCTTCCAGCGGCCGTGGATCCCCGAGCGCCGGCTGACCGCCGACGACGCCGCCCTGGTCGGCCGGCTGATCCGGGACTGGTCGGGGCCGCGGCTGCCGGACGACGAGGTCGTGGAGGCCTACCGCCGCGCCATGTGCATCCCCTCGACGGCGCACTGCTCCGTCGAGCCGTACCGCTGGATGGTGCGCTCGCTGGCCCGGCCCGACGGAATCCAGTTCAACCGGCGCATGAAGCGGCCCGTGCGGGTGCCGACTTTGCATCTGCACGGCTCACTGGATCCCGTCATGCGGACGAGGAGCGCGGCGGGTTCGGGCCAGTACGTCGAGGCGCCGTACCGCTGGCGGCTGTTCGACGGGCTGGGGCACTTCCCGCACGAAGAGGACCCGGTGACGTTCTCCACCGAACTGATCAACTGGCTCAAGGACCCCGAGCCCGACCGCTGACCCGCCGCCGTCGGCGCGCGCCCGACCACGCCTCGAACCCGTTCGGTGACCGTGCGCATGCGCCCCGTACTCCGGACGGGAACGGCTGTTCCACAACCGGCCACATGCCCGCCGCATAGGCCAATTGAGGGCCCGGAAGGCGGTTATCGACCATGGGGCAGGGGCAGACGTCGGGGTATGGGCTGGACGCACGACTACAGTGACGCAGCACGCGACCGCCGCTCGGCCACCGCGCCGGGCACCCACCAGCGGGGCGCCTCGCAACTACAGGGCACGGACCCCCGGGTGGGGATCCCGCACATTCTGCGCCGCCGGGCCCGTTGGGTCTCGGTACGACTGCGTCACACGCGCGGTTGACCGCGCGGGCCCGCAAGCGGCCCGCCCGGTGCTCCGGCGTCACAGTGCGCAGCTGTCGCTGTCCACCTGCTGATTCGCCGTACGACCCCTGGCGATGTCCTGCCGGACCTCGTCGGCGGTGAGCGCGTACCCCGTGTCGGCGTCGTCGAGGGACTTGGCGAAGACCACCCCGTAGACCCTGCCCTCGGGGGTCAGCAGCGGGCCGCCGGAGTTCCCCTGGCGGACGGTCGCGTACAGCGAGTACACATCGCGGCGGACCGTGCCCCGGTGGTAGATGTCCGGGCCGTTGGCCGTGATACGGCCGCGGACGCGCGCGGGCTGGACGTTGTACGACCCGTTCTCCGGGAAGCCCGCGACGATCGCGCCGCTGCCGCCGGACGCGTCCGTGGACGTGAACCGCAGCGCCGGCGCCTTCAGGTCGGGGACGTCGAGTACGGCGATGTCGCGCCGCCAGTCGTAGAGCACGACCTTCGCGTCGTACTTCCTGCCCTCGCCGCCTATCTGGACGGTGGGCTCGTCGACGCCGCCGACCACGTGCGCGTTGGTCATGACACGGCGGTCACCGAAGACGAAGCCGGTCCCCTCGAGGACCTTGCCGCAGCTCTGCGCGGTGCCCATGACCTTGACGATGGAGCGCTGCGCGCGGATGGCGACGGGACTGGCCGCGAGGGCCGGGTCGGGCGGCTGGACCTCGGTGATGGGTTCGTTCACGAACGGGCTGAAGACCTGCGGGAAGCCGTTCTGCGCGAGCACCGAGGAGAAGTCCGCGAACCAGGTGTCCGCCTGCGCGGGCAGGGCGCGGGAGACTCCGAGGAGCACCTTGGAGCCGCGCACCTCCTTGCCGAGCGTGGGCAGCGTCGTACCGGCGAGGGCGGAGCCGATAAGCCAGGCGACCAGGAGCATCGCCACCACGTTGACGAGCGCACCGCCCGTGGCGTCCAGGGCGCGGGCCGGGGACCAGATGATGTACCGGCGCAGCTTGTTGCCGAGGTGGGTGGTCAGGGCCTGGCCGACGGAGGCGCAGACGATGACCACGACCACGGCGACCACCGCGGCGGTCGTGCTCACCTTGGCGCCGTCGGTGGCGCTGTCCCAGATGACCGGGAGCAGATAGACCGCGACGAGACCCCCGCCCAGGAAGCCGGTCACCGAGAGGATGCCGACGACGAAGCCCTGGCGATAGCCCACGATCGCGAACCACACGGCGGCGACCAGCAACAGGATGTCCAGCACGTTCACTGCTTGTAGCCTCGCCTCGTCACTTTCCGGTCGCCGTCATCCGGCCGGAGGGCCGGCCCGTAGCGCGGTGGCAGCGGGACACAGCATCCCCCGGAAGACCACAGCACGGAGGCAACCTTGTCATGAGCGCCAGTCGAGCGGGACCTGCTTGTCGCGGTCCCAGGGGCGCTCCCAGCCCGCGTAGTGCAGCAGGCGGTCGATGACTCCGGCGGTGAAGCCCCAGACAAGGGCGGATTCGACCAGGAATGCCGGACCTCGGTGGCCGCTGGGGTGCAGCGCGGTCGCTCTGTTGGCCGGGTCCGTGAGATCCGCCACGGGAACGGTGAAGACGCGCGCCGTCTCGTTCGGATCGACGACCCCCACCGGGCTTCTCTCGCGCCACCAGCCGAGGACGGGCGTCACCACGAAGCCGCTCACCGGGATGTACAGCTTGGGGAGCACACCGAAGAGCTGGACGCCGCCCGGGTCGAGCCCCGTCTCCTCCTCGGCCTCGCGGAGGGCGGCCCGCAGCGGCCCCTCGGCCTTCGGGTCGCCGTCCTCGGGGTCGAGCGCGCCACCGGGGAACGAGGGCTGCCCCGCGTGCGAGCGCAGGGAGCTGGCGCGCTCCATCAGCAGCAGCTCGGGGCCGTGGTCGCCCTCACCGAAGAGGATCAGTACGGCCGACTGGCGCCCCGCGCCGTTCTCCGGCGGCAGGAAGCGGCTGAGCTGGAGCGGCTCGACGGTCCGGGTGACCCCGACGACCGGGTCGAGCCAGCCGGGCAGGCCCTCCGTGCTCAGCCGCAGTCGCTTGCTGTCCGTCTCGCTCATGTGGCCCATATCACTCGCGCGCGTCATCGCCACCCCCGTTCTGCCGATCCCAACGCCCACGGCACGACGGATCGTTCCGCAGGTCCCTCATGTGGGTGTCCGACCACCCGGCCCTGTGGGCCGGGTGCACCCGATCCACAGGACGACGTCCCTTTCCGGGGGCGCGGACCGGCGCGCGGACCGGGCCGCCCACCGGGCCCCGCTCTGGCCTCACCCGGCCCCCAGCGGGGGCGCCGGGATGCCGCCCGCGTCCAGATACGCCTGCGGTGGCTTCAGCCGCTGGCCCGGGAAGCCGCCCTTCTCGTACTTCAGGAGCTTCTTCGCCTTCTCCGGGTCGGTCTCGCCCTCTCCGTACGCCGGGCACAGCGGCGCGATCGGGCAGGCGCCACAGGCCGGCTTGCGGGCGTGGCAGATACGGCGGCCATGGAAGATCACGTGGTGCGAGAGCATCGTCCAGTCGCTCTTCGGGAAGAGCGCGCCGACGGCCGCCTCGATCTTGTCCGGGTCCGTCTCGTCGGTCCACTGCCAGCGCCGGACGAGCCTCTGGAAGTGCGTGTCGACGGTGATTCCCGGGCGGCCGAAGGCATTGCCCAGCACCACGAAGGCGGTCTTGCGGCCGACGCCGGGCAGCTTGACGAGATCCTCCAGCCGGCCGGGAACCTCACCGCCGAACTCCTCCACCAGGGCCTTGGAGAGCCCTATCACCGATTTGGTCTTGGCCCGGAAGAAGCCCGTCGGACGCAGGATCTCCTCGACCTCCTCGGGGTTGGCCGCAGCGAGGTCGTCGGGGGTCGGGTACCTGGCGAAGAGCGCCGGGGTGGTCTGGTTCACCCGCAGGTCCGTGGTCTGGGCGGACAGCACCGTCGCCACGATCAGCTGGAAGGGGTTCTCGAAGTCCAGTTCCGGGTGGGCGTACGGGTACACCTCGGCGAGCTCCCGGTTGATCCGGCGGGCCCTGCGGACGAGGGCGGTCCGGGACTCGTTCCCGGGAGGCACGGGGGTGACGGTCCTGGCAGGGGCGACGTGCTCGACGGCGACGGTGGCCCTCTTGGGGACGGCCTCGACGTGCGCCGCCTTCCTGGCCGACTTCTTCGCGGGGGCCGCCTTTGCGCCGCGGGACGCCTTCGCGGGGGAGGCCTTCTTCGCGGGGGAGGTCCTGGCCGCCGAAGAGGTCCCTTTCGCTGGGGAGGTCTTCTTCGCCGAGGAGGTCTTCTTGGCGGTGGCTTTGGCGGGCGCCTCGGCGGTGGCTTTCGCGGCCGCCGCCTTCTTTGCGGCTGTCTTCTCGGCCGCCGCCTTCTTGGCGGTGGTCTCCTTGCCCATGGTCTCCTCGGCGGTGGTCGTCTTGACGGGCGCCTTCGCCGGCGCCTGCCGCGGCGGCGGCGATTTCTTCTGCTTTGCCGTTTTTCCTCCGCCCGCGGCGTCCTGTTCGCCCACAGCGGAATCGCGACGTACAACCACCCGCCCAGCCCCCTTGGCCTGTGCTCTCACCGGCGATTTGGACACCCGGCCAGCCTAAGGCCCGGCGCCGATATCCGCCCCGGAGCCCGCGGATCGGGCCCCGATTGGACCCCTGCCGCGTACCCCGGCACATCCGTGCGGCATCCTTGTGACAGATCACACTGTTTGGACGGTCCGGCAAAATGGGGAACACGGTCCCCTGGTATCCCGGGGAGCAAGATCCCCTGAGCAGGTCGACAAGGAGAGAACTCGTGGACGACGTTCTGCGGCGCGCCCCGCTCTTCGCGGCGCTCGATGACGAGCAGGCCGCGGAGCTCCGCGCCTCCATGAGTGAGGTGACCCTCGCCCGCGGCGACTCGCTGTTCCACGAGGGCGACCCCGGCGACCGCCTGTACGTGGTCATGGAAGGCAAGGTCAAGCTTCACCGCACGTCCCCCGACGGCCGCGAGAACATGCTTGCGGTGCTGGGCCCCGGGGAGCTGATCGGCGAGCTGTCGCTGTTCGACCCGGGTCCGCGCACGGCGACGGCCACCGCGCTGACCGAGGTCAAGCTGCTGGGCCTGGGTCACGGCGACCTTCAGCCGTGGCTGAACGCGCGGCCCGAGGTGGCCGCGGCTCTGCTGCGCGCGGTGGCCCGGCGACTGCGCAAGACCAACGACCAGATGTCCGATCTGGTCTTCTCCGATGTGCCCGGCCGTGTGGCTCGCGCGCTGCTGGACCTGTCGCGCCGGTTCGGCGTGCAGTCCGAAGAGGGCATCCACGTGGTGCACGACCTCACCCAGGAGGAACTGGCCCAGCTGGTCGGCGCCTCGCGTGAGACCGTGAACAAGGCCCTGGCGGACTTCGCCCAGCGCGGCTGGCTCCGGCTGGAGGCGCGCGCGGTGATCCTGCTGGACGTGGAGCGGCTGGCCAAGCGGTCCCGCTGACGCCCGGTACCGGCCGTACGTTCGACTGCGGGTCCCGCTTCTCCGAGGAAACGGGGCCCGTTTTCGTCACGGGGGTCTTGTTCGTCACCGGGGTCTTGAGTCATCGCCCTCGGCCTCAGGACGCCGGCTCAGTTGCCGAATGATCGTCCCGCCGTACCGTCACGCTCAGGACAAGGGACCCCGACTCCCAGGGGTACATCCGGCGTGAGGCAGCCCTCGGACTCGTCCCTGACGCCTTCCGGCCCGTCGTCACCGCCGCCCGTGAGCGGCTTCCCGTCGTCTTGGGGGCGAGGATGACGAGCGCGTACCTCTACGGGTCGATTCCGTCCTCTACGGGTCGATTCCGCGCGGGACCGCGCGCGTGGGACACAGCGACCTCGATCGGCTGGTCGCGCCGAGCGAGGAGCCAGGCCGAACGGCGACCTCGCGCTGCATCCGCCGCGGTGGCGCTCACGGGTCTCGGAGGCCACCGCCGAGGACGGCCGTCGGGGCCTCGTGCGGGGCATCTCCCGCCATCTGGTGCCATCTGGTGCGCACCGGCTTCGGCGCTCCCATGCCCAGCTGGAACGGCTGGACCAGCCACCTCGGGGAGATGGCCGACGCATTCGCCGCGTACACCCGGAGCGGGCCGCCCAGATGTGCGCCACGGCCATACGCGCATACGAGCCGAACGACGATCCGGCCGTCCTGCGGTCCTCACGTCGACGACCTCGGGCCCTGGCTCGCCGAGGAGTACGCGCGTGTTACACGGCGTCGAAGCACCCCGGCCCCAGCCGGTCCCCCGCCGCCCGGGGCCCTCAGATCAGGCCGTGTTCCCTGAGGTAGTCCATTTGCGCCCGTACCGACAGCTCGGCCGCCGGCCACAGCGAGCGATCCACGTCCGCGTACACATGGGCCACCACCTCGGACGCCGTGCGGTAGCCGTCCTCGACCGCCGTCTCGACCTGGGCGAGGCGGTGGGCCCGGTGGGCGAGGTAGTACTCGACGGCGCCCTGGGCGTCCTCCAGGACGGGCCCATGGCCGGGGAGCACGGTGTGGACGCCGTCGTCGACCGTGAGCGACCTCAGCCGGCGCAGGGAGTCCAGATAGTCCCCCAGGCGGCCGTCGGGGTGCGCCACGACCGTCGTGCCGCGGCCCAGGATGGTGTCACCGGTCAGGACCGCCCGGTCGGCGGGGAGGTGGAAGCAGAGGGAGTCGGCGGTGTGACCCGGCGTCGGCACCACCCGCAACTCGAGGCCGCCCACGCTGACGACGTCCCCGGGTCCGAGCCCCTCGTCGCCGAGCCGGAGCGCCGGGTCCAGGGCGCGCACCTTGGTGCGCGTCAGCTCGGCGAACCGCGCGGCCCCCTCCGCATGGTCCGGATGGCCGTGCGTGAGCAGGGTGAGCGCGACCCGTCTGCCCGACTTCTCCGCCGTCTCGATCACATGGCGCAGATGCCCGTCGTCGAGCGGGCCGGGGTCGACGACCACCGCCAGCTCGGAGTCGGGCTCGGAGACTATCCAGGTGTTGGTGCCGTCCAGCGTCATCGCCGACGCGTTCGGGGCGAGGACGTTCACCGCGCGCGCGGTGGCGGGACCGCTGAGGACCCCGCCGCGCGGCTGGCCGGGGAGTGCTGCGGCGTCCGTCATGCGGGGGAGCCTTCCGTCGCGTGGGTCATGCGGGCGCTTCACCCGTCGGGATGTGTTTGGTGAACTCGTCGTGCCCGGGCCAGACCAGGACGACCTGGCCGTCCTCCAGATGGGCCTCGGCCAGCACCGGCGCCAGATCGCGGCCGGGCGCGGCCTTCAGCGCGTCGGCGGCGGTGGCGTACGGCACCAGCTGGCGCAGGGTCGCGATGGTGGGCGGCATCATCAGCAGCTCGCCCTTGTCGTACGAGGCGGCCGCGTCACCGGGGCGGATCCACACGGTGCGGTCGGCCTCCGTGGAGGCGTTGCGGGTGCGCTGCCCTTCGGGCAGGGCCGCCACGAAGAACCAGGTGTCATAGCGGCGGGGCTCGAACTCGGGGGTGATCCAGCGGGTCCACGCGCCGAGCAGGTCGGAGCGCAGAACCAGTCCCCGGCGGTCGAGGAACTCGGCGAACGAGAGGTCACGGGCGACCAGGGAGGCACGGTCCGCCTCCCAGCCGGCGCCCGTGGTGTCTCCGACGACCGTCTCCGGGGTGGGGCCGGCGAGCAGAACGCCGGCCTCCTCGTACGTCTCCCGTACGGCGGCGCACACGATGGCCTGGGCGGATGTCTCGTCGACGCCGAGGCGGTCCGCCCACCACGCGCGCGTGGGGCCCGCCCAGCCGATCCGGCGGTCGTGGTCGCGCGGGTCGACACCGCCGCCCGGGTAGGCGTACGCGCCTCCGGCGAAGGCCATGGAGGCGCGTCTGCGCAGCATGTGCACGACGGGGGCGCCGTCGGTGTCCCTCAGGAGCATGACGGTGGCCGCACGTTTCGGGGTGACCGGGGTGAGCGTGCCCTCCGCGAGCGCGCGGATCCGTGTCGGCCACTCCGGTGGAAACCACTGCCCATTCGCCATGGGCGGAGGCTATCCCTTAGTGCGCGGATGTTCGAGAGGCAATGATCGCCACACCCGGCGGGTCACCTGCCATACCCGGCGGGTCACCTGCCGAGCCGGGGGGCGCCGAACGGCGACCCAGGAGGAGGTGTCCAAGGCCTGCGCGGTCTTGCGAGGCCCGATGCCGGACAGACGCGGTCACGCCTCCGCCAGCTCCACCTGGATCTCCACCTCGACCGGTGCGTCCAGCGGCAGCACCGCCACGCCGACCGCGCTGCGGGCGTGCACGCCCCGGTCCCCGAGGACCTCGCCGAGCAGTTCGCTGGCGCCGTTGACGACACCCGGCTGACCCGTGAAGTCCGCGGCCGACGCCACGAAGCCGACGACCTTCACCACACGCGCGATGCGGTCCAGGTCACCCGTGACGGACTTGACGGCGGCGAGCGCGTTCAGCGCGCATGTGCGGGCCAGGTCCTTGGCCTCCTCGGCGGTGACCTCGGCGCCGACCTTGCCGGTCACCGGGAGCTTGCCGTTCACCATCGGAAGCTGGCCGGATGTGTACACGTACACCCCGGATCGCACGGCCGGCTGGTAGGCGGCCAGCGGCGGCACGACCTCCGGGAGCGTCAGCCCGAGTTCGGCGATCCGGGACTCGACCGCGCTCATGCCTGCTTCTCCCGCTTCAGGTAGGCCACCAGCTGCTCGGGGTTGTTCGGCCCGGGCACCACCTGGACGAGCTCCCAGCCGTCCTCGCCCCAGGTGTCCAGAATCTGCTTCGTCGCGTGGACGAGCAGCGGCACGGTTGCGTATTCCCACTTGGTCATGGGCCGACTGTAGCCGCTGCGGCGACCGGGGCACGCGGCCGACCACGGGCCCGTGCGCGGCCGGGCGTGTGGCCGACTGTGACGGGCGTTGTCCACAGCCTCCCGCGTAGCCCGCGCGCGGACTGGTTAGGCTCGAAGACGTGAGCAGGCTCCAGGTCGTCAGCGGCAAGGGCGGCACCGGTAAGACCACGGTCGCCGCGGCACTCGCGCTCGCCCTCGCGACCGAGGGCAAACGCACCCTCCTCGTCGAGGTCGAGGGCAGACAAGGCATCGCGCAACTCTTCGAGACGGAAGCGCTTCCGTACGAGGAGCGCAAGATCGCCGTGGCCCCGGGCGGCGGCGAGGTCTACGCGCTGGCCATCGACCCCGAGTTGGCGCTTCTGGACTACCTCCAGATGTTCTACAAACTGGGCGGCGCGGGACGGGCCCTGAAGAAACTCGGAGCCATCGACTTCGCCACCACCATCGCGCCGGGTCTGAGGGACGTGCTCCTCACGGGGAAGGCCTGCGAAGCCGTCCGCAGGAAGGACAGAACCGGCCGGTTCGCGTACGACTACGTGGTGATGGACGCACCCCCCACCGGGCGCATCACCCGCTTCCTGAACGTGAACGACGAGGTGGCGGGCCTCGCCAAGATCGGCCCGATACACAATCAGGCCCAGGCGGTGATGCGGGTGCTGAAGTCCCCGGAGACGGCCGTGCACATGGTGACGCTCCTGGAGGAGATGCCCGTCCAGGAGACCGCGGACGGAATCACCGAACTGCGCTCCGCGAGCCTTCCGGTGGGCCGGATCATCGTGAACATGGTGCGGCCCACGGTCCTGCACGAGTCGGAGCTCGACCTCGCGCACGCCGTGCCGCGCGCGGCCCTCGCCAAGGCCCTGTCGCATGCCGGGCTAGGCGGTGCCCGCCGCGGCGGGCTCGCGGAGCGGCTGGTGGACCCGCTGCTCCAGCAGGCCGACGAGTACGCGGAACGGTTCGCCCTGGAGCGCGAGCAGCGCGTCGTGCTCACGGACCTCGGTCTGCCGCTGCACGAACTGCCGCTGCTCGCCGAGGGCATGGACCTGGCGGGCCTGTACGAACTGGCCACGGAACTGCGTCAGCAAGGGATCTCATGAGTCCGGACCCGGCCCCCACGCACGACGACAAGGCATCCACGAACCACAAGGACACGGGCTCTTCGCGCGCGCTGAAGCACGTACCCGTCCTGGAGGTCGACCCGCTCCTCGACGATCCGAACACCCGCATCGTGGTGTGCTGCGGCTCCGGTGGCGTCGGCAAGACGACCACGGCGGCGGCCCTGGGTCTGCGGGCCGCCGAGCGCGGCCGCAAGGTGGTCGTGCTCACCATCGACCCGGCCCGCCGGCTGGCCCAGTCGATGGGCATCGACGCGCTGGACAACAGTCCTCGGCGGGTAAAGGGCATCGAGGACGCCGCGGGCGGCGAACTGCACGCCATGATGCTCGACATGAAGCACACCTTCGACGAGATCGTCGAGGCGCACGCGGATCCCGGCCGGGCGGCCGCCATTCTGGGCAACCCCTTCTACCAGTCGCTCTCGGCGGGCTTCGCGGGCACGCAGGAGTACATGGCCATGGAGAAGCTGGGGCAGCTGCGCGCGCGGGACGAGTGGGACCTCATCGTCGTCGACACACCGCCCTCGCGTTCGGCGCTGGACTTCCTGGACGCCCCCAAACGGCTCGGGTCGTTCCTGGACGGCAAGCTGATCCGGGTGCTGATGGCCCCGGCGAAGGTGGGCGGCCGTGCGGGGATGAAGTTCCTGAACGTCGGGATGTCGATGATGACCGGCGTCCTGGGGAAGCTGCTCGGGGGGCAGCTCCTCAAAGACGTGCAGACGTTCGTGGCCGCCATGGACACCATGTTCGGCGGGTTCCGTACGCGTGCGGACGCCACGTACAAGCTGCTCCAGGCGCCGGGCACGGCGTTCCTGGTGGTGGCGGCCCCGGAGCGGGACGCGTTGCGCGAGGCCGCGTACTTCGTGCAGCGGCTGGCCGCCGAGGACATGCCGCTGGCCGGTCTGGTCCTCAACCGGGTGCACGGCAGCAACGCCGCCCAGCTGTCGGCCGAGCGAGCGCTCGCCGCCGCCGAAAATCTTGAAGACCCCCGCATTGTGGATCAGCAGGAAGGGAAGGCTGGACTTCGTAACTCTCCCGACACGTACGGAAGTTCAGAACCCCCCTCATCCGAAGCATCTGTTCCCGACGCAGGCTCCCCCGCCTCCACGGACCAGGACCGGAGCATCGAGCAACTCACCGCGGGTCTGCTCCGGCTGCATGCCGAACGTATGCAGCTGCTCTCCCGCGAACAGCGCACGCGTGACCGATTCACCGCCCGCCACCCCGAGGTGGCCGTGGCGGAGGTGGCCGCGCTGCCCGGCGACGTCCACGACCTCGCGGGACTACGGGACATCGGGGACCGCCTCGCGGCCAACGGGCCGGAGTACATCGAGGAGCGTGAGGCACGCGCCTAGGTGCTCCCAGCCAGGTGCCTGCCCTGCTCCCGGAGCGCCTGCCACGGCGTCCAAGCCCTCCTGGGCGTGACGTGCCGCACGCGTGAGGGCCTGAGCCGACGGCCCTTCCGGTCGTTGCCGCATGCATGCCCGGGCGGTGGGGGGTGGCGCATGCCCGTGATGGCACGGCACAGCCGTACCTCGGGCACGCCTCTGAGACGCCGGCCGACGAGGAACTCCACTCCCCGGGCCATGCCACGACCGCTCAAGGACACACCGGAAGCACCACTGGCCACCCGCGTCCGACGGCCACCAGTCAACCCGCCGACAGTCCGACCCGCGAACAGCCCAACCCGCCGACAGCCCAGCCACGGACGGTTGAACGGCCGCCCGCCAACCGGCCCGGAGCCGCGCCCGGCGGTGACCGCAGCCCGGCGGTGACCGTGCTCAGCTCACCGCTGCGTAGCTCTCGTAGGCCTCTTCCTCGTCGAGGGGCAGCAGGCCCGCTCCACGCTCGTACTCCGTACGCGCGGTCTCCAGCAGGCGACGCCACGAGGTGACGGTCGGCCGCCTGCGCAGCAGTGCGCGGCGCTCCCGCTCCGTCATGCCACCCCACACGCCGAACTCGACGCGGTTGTCGAGCGCGTCGGCCAGGCATTCCGTGCGTACCGGACATCCGGTACACACCGCCTTCGCCCTGTTCTGCGCTGCTCCCTGAACGAACAGTTCATCCGGATCGGTAGTGCGGCAGGCCGCCTGCGCACTCCAGTCGGTTACCCAGCCCATACCGGCGCCGTCCTCTCCCGAATCGAGGCTCCCCCACGGCGGCAGCGGCATATTCACCGCCGCCAGTTGAGGACGTTACGGAAGGTGGGCACAGCGCAACACCCCCTGCGGGCCCAATCTTGAATGGTCCGAACGGACTATGGGTAAGCGGCAGATCACCCGGGGGAGTGAGCTGACGACATACGTGACTTCGAAGCCAAACCAGCACACTTCAGTTGCGTCACAACGGACACTCGGGGACACACGAGGCGGATTCGGACACGCACCCAACAAAAAAGTTGGAGGAACGCCGGAACGATTCGGGGTCGCCGGACGTACTTGATACGTGGCCCTGCTGCTGTGACAGTTGTGAGCAGCTTAGGCCAAGGCCTAGACGCGTGTCCGGCGAATGAGAACGTAGGCTGCCCTCATGCCAAAGAAGCGCTCGGGCGGGGGGCTGTCCCCCGTGCAGCAGGCCGCAAAGTTCCTCGGAGTGAGTGTGCTCGCGGGGGCGGTGACGGCCGGCATCGCGCTGCCCGCGGCGGGTGCGCTCGGACTCGCGGCCAAGGGTTCGGTCCAGGGATTCGACGAGATCCCGTCCAACCTGAAGAGCCCGCAGCTGAGCCAGCGCACCACCATTCTGGACAGTCAGGGCGGTCAGATCGCCACGGTCTACTCCCGCGACCGCACGGTGGTGGACCTCAAGGACATCTCGCCGTACATGCAGAAGGCGATCGTCGCGATCGAGGACTCGCGGTTCTACCAGCACGGCGCGATCGACCTGAAGGGCGTTCTGCGCGCGCTCAACCAGAACGCGCAGAGCGGAGGGGTGTCCCAGGGCGCCTCCACGCTCACACAGCAGCTGGTGAAGAACTACTTCGTGGAGGAGGCCGGCGACGACCCGACGAAGGTCGCCCAGGCCACCCAGCAGACCCTCGGCCGCAAGGTCCGCGAGCTGAAGTACGCGATCCAGATCGAGGAGAAACTCGGCAAGAAGAAGATCCTCGAGAACTATCTGAACATCACGTTCTTCGGCCATCAGGCCTACGGCGTGGAGGCGGCCTCCGAACGCTTTTTCTCCAAGCACGCCAAGGACCTCGACCTCCAGCAGGCCGCGCTCCTCGCGGGCCTCGTCCAGTCCCCCACCCGGTACGACCCGGTGAACGACGAGGCTGAGGCCAAGAAGCGGCGCAACGTGGTGCTCCAGCGCATGGCCGATGTCCACAACATCTCCCAGGCCGAGGCCGACAAGGCCAAGAAGACGCCCCTGGGGCTGAAGGTGAGCGAGCCGAAGAACGGCTGCATCACTGCGGTCAAGGGCGCGGGCTTCTTCTGCGACTACGTCCGCGAGGTGTTCCTGAACGACCCGATGTTCGGCAAGACCAAGGCCGACCGGGCGAAGATCTGGAACCGCGGCGGTCTGACGATCCATACGACGCTGGACCCGCAGGCCCAGAAGTCGGTGCAGAAGTCGGTCAAGGAACACGTCAACAAGAGTGACGACGTGGCCACCGCCGCGACCATCGTCGAACCCGGCACCGGCAAGATCCTCGCGATGGGCCAGTCCCGTCCGTACGGCTTCGGCAGTAACGAGACCCAGATCAACCTCTCGGTCGACAAGGCCATGGGCGGCGGCGCGGGCTACCAGCCCGGTTCCACGTTCAAGCCGATCGTGGCCGCGGCCGCCATAGAGGGCGGCACGCCGGCGACCCAGGAGTACCCCTCGCCGTACGAGATGGAGTACCCGAGCCCGGTCGAGGCCTGTGACGGCAAGAGGTGGATGAACTCGGAGAACGCCAAGCTCACCAACGAGAACGAGGAGGAGCACGGCCCGTACGGCATGAAGGAGGCGACCGCCAAGTCGGTCAACACCTACTACGTGCAGCTGATCAGCGACATCGGCATCTGCCCGGTGGTCAACATGGCCGGGAAGATGGGCGTACGCCGTGCGGACGGGCTGAGCATCGACCAGGCCCCGTCGATCGCCCTCGGCACCCAGGAGATGTCGCCGCTGACGATGGCGAGCGCGTACGCGACCTTCGCCGACCGCGGCACGTACTGCACGCCCGTCGCCATCGAGTCGATCACGCAGACCATCGGCAACCAGAAGAAGTCGCTGGCCGTTCCCAAGTCGACGTGTTCGCGCGCCATGTCGGAGACCACCGCGGACACGATCAACACGATCCTCAAGGGCGTGGTCGAGGACGGCACGGGTACGCAGGCCGGTCTCGGCAGCCGTCCCAGCGCGGGCAAGACCGGTACGACGGACTTCCGCTACGCGGCCTGGTTCGTCGGCTACACGCCGAACATGGCGGGCGCGGTCTGGGTCGGCGACCCGGCGCACAAGCGGCGCATGGTCGACATCACCATCGGCGGTACCCCCTACGCCAAGGTCTACGGTGGCCAGGTCCCGGGTCCGATCTGGCGCGACATGATGACGGGCGCGCTGGAGGGCAAGCCGGTCCAGGACTTCAACCTCGTCGACATCCCCGACAGCACCCACGACGAAGAGCCGCACGACGAGGGGGACGGCCACGGGAACGGCAACGGCGGGCAGGACGACGGCGGACTGATCGGCGGGCTGATCGGCGGCCTGGGCAACGGAGGGGCCAACGGCGGCGCCCACGGCGGCGCCAACGGGACGACCGGCGGCGGCCCGGCCCCGTCACCTTCCTTCTCCATCCCGGAGGGCTGGTTCCAGGGCAACGGAAACGGCGGGAACGGCAACGGCGGACCGCGGGGCTAGCCCTGGGCCGGCCCCGCTCAGGACGCCCCAGGAGGGCGTCGCGTACGACGACGGGGGCGGCCCCTCACCCGGAGGGGCGCCCCCACTGCCGTAAGCGCCGGGCGACGGGCGGGCCGGTCAGCTACCCGCGAGGAGCTGCTTGACCACGGCGGCGACGCGTCCGCCCTCCGCCTGGCCCGCGACCTTCGGGTTGACGATCTTCATGATCTGGCCCATGGCGCGCGGGCCCTCGGCGCCCGCCGCCTTCGCCTCCTCCACGGCCTGGGCGACGATCTGCCGCAGCTCGTCGTCGGACAGCTGCTTGGGCAGGTACTCGGCGAGCACCTCGCCCTCCGCCTTCTCCCGCTCGGCCTGCTCCGCGCGTCCGCCCTGGGTGAAGGCATCGGCGGCCTCCCGGCGCTTCTTCGCCTCGCGGGCGATCACCTTGGTGACCTCGTCGTCGGAGAGCTCTCGCTTCTCCTTGCCCGCGACCTCCTCCTTGGTGATCGCGGCGAGCGTCAGCCGGAGCGTCGAGGAGCGGAGCTCGTCGCGCTCCTTGATCGCGGCGTTGAGGTCTTCCTGCAGCTTCGACTTGAGCGTGGTCATGGCTCCGATTGTCGCAGGTGTGCCGGGGCGACCGCCCCATGATTTCCGGTGGCGCGGAGGTGTTGCGACTCCCCAACTCGCGCGCGCTGCCGCCCGGCCGCGGTTGTCCACAGGCCGGCGCGTGGTGCGCCGTGATTCTGACACGATGGTCGTATGCGAGCGCGATACGGAGTGCCCCTGGGAATCACGGCGGTGGCCACCGCCGGACTGCTGTACTCGGCCGGGTTCGAGGCCCGGTCCTTCCGGCTGCGCCGGGTGACGGTCCCGGTGCTGCCGCCAGGCTCGCGCCCACTGCGTGTGCTCCAGGTCTCCGACATCCACATGGTGAGCGGACAGCGCAAGAAGCAGCGCTGGCTGCGCTCCCTGGCGGGACTGTGCCCCGACATCGTGATCAACACCGGGGACAACCTCTCCGACCCCGAGGGCGTGCCGGAGGTGCTGGACGCGCTGGGCCCGCTGATGGAGTTCCCGGGGGCGTACGTCTTCGGGTCGAACGACTACTACGGTCCCAGACTCCGCAACCCCGCCCGCTACCTGGTGGAGAAGGCAAGGGGCAGCCACGGTCTGAACGGCAATCCGCCCGTGGTCGGGGCCGTCCACAACCCCTGGGAGGACCTGCGGGACGGCTTCGACGCGGCTGGCTGGCTGAATCTGACGAACACCCGGGGGACGCTCAAGGTCCAGGGCCTGGAGATCGAGCTGACAGGCCTGGACGACCCGCACATCAAGCGCGACCGGTACGCGCGGGTGGCGGGCGGCCCGTCCACGTCGGCCGACTTCTCGATGGGTGTGGTCCACGCGCCGTATCTGCGCACCCTGGACGCGTTCACCGCGGACGGCTACCCGCTGATCCTGGCGGGCCACACCCACGGCGGGCAGCTGTGCATCCCCTTCTACGGCGCCCTGGTCACCAACTGCGACCTGGACACCGACCGGGTGAAGGGCCTGTCCCGGCACACGGCGGAAGGCCTCACCTCCCATCTGCACGTGTCGGCCGGCTGCGGGACGAACCGCTACACGCCGGTACGGTTCGCATGCCCGCCGGAGGCGACACTGCTGACGCTGGTGGGCCGGGAGTAGCGGAGCCACCGGCCCGGTGGTCTCCCGCGCAGGGGGCGGTGCCTAACCCACCTGGACCACCCATATCGCCCGTTTTGCCCGATTTGCTTAGCGTGAGGGCATGATCGGCCCGCTTCCCAAGGACATCCCGGACCTCCCTCCGGTGCCGGGCATGCCGACGCTGCTGCCGTCCACCGTGCCCTCCACCGCCGTGGTGGCCGTCGTACACCACCCGAAGGTGGCCGCCTACCGCCTGATCGTGGCCCTGACGGCCGCCGCCGCGGTGGCCGTCGACCTGCGCCTCGGCAGCCCGGCACAGGTGCTGAGCTACTTCACGATCCAGGTCAACGTACTGCTCGCGCTCGTCTTCGCCCTGTCGGCGTGGCGGGCGTGGACGGCCCACCGCCCGCTCCCGGCCCTGGTGGCCGGAGGCACGATCTTCTACGCCCTGATCGTCGGCCTCGTCTACCACGTGCTCCTGGTGAACGAACCGGGCCCCTTCTCCATGACCGGCCAGACCGGCGCGCCCACCGGCTGGGCAGCGCTCACCAACCAGATCCTGCACACCCTGATCCCGGTCGCGGCGCTGCTCGACTGGCTGCTGATGACGAGCCCGGTCCCCCTGGGCCTGCGCCAGGCGAGGACCTGGCTGCTGTACCCCATGACCTACCTGATCTTCTCCCTGATCCGCGGCGAGCGACTCCCGCCGGGCGCACCGGAGCGCTACCTCTACCCGTTCCTGGACGCGGGCCGGCTCGGCTACAAGAGCGTCCTCGCCAACGCACTCCTGCTCGGCCTGGCGTTCTTCGCCCTGGCCCTCTTCATGGTCGCCCTCGACCACGTCCGCCCGGACCCCACCCGCCGCCAGAAAACCGGATTTCGTCTCCAGCCGCCAGTGGGCTAAAGTAAACGTCGTCGCCGCGACAGGCAGCGACATCGGGGTGTAGCGCAGCTTGGCAGCGCGCTTCGTTCGGGACGAAGAGGTCGTGGGTTCAAATCCCGCCACCCCGACAGAGAAACACCAGGTCAAGGGCCTGATCCTCACTGAGGATCAGGCCCTTCCTGCTTCTCCGGTGATCGTTTGGGAGAAAGCTGGGAGAAGATCTTGGTCGGCGTCTCCCGAGCGGCGGCCCGGCGCCTCGTCCTGAGACGTTCCATAGGCAAGCTCGGGTCCTACGCGTCCGCGAATCGGAGGCCCGCGTTGAGCCGGAGCCTCGACCTCAGCAAGACCGTAGACCGGTGAGCCTGTAACTGGCGGCCTCCGCCTACGGACAGCCGACTCCGCGCCCTGCAGGGCTCCTTCGCCGCAGCGCAATCGGAATCGGAATCGAGAGGGTCCCCTCACACGGGTCATGCGCCTGGAGGTCCCGATTCGCCGGGGACCAGGATCCCGACACATGGCCACTCGTCCCGCGAACCCTCAGGAGCACGCTCGCGTACGTGCCCTCGCGCAGCGTGTGCGTGGGCTCCGCGAGGAGCGCGGCTGGACGCGTGAGCGCCTCGCCAAGGAAGCCGGCGTCCAGCCCGGCACCCTCGCCCGCCTCGAAAGCGGCGAGCGATCCAGCCAGGTTTTTTCACGGTCGGCTGGCTTGCAAAGGCCCTCGAGGTATCTCTGGATGAGCTGTTCCGGCAGTCGAAGGTGAGCCCTGGCCTGTGGCCCGCCAGGTACGAGGGTCGAGACATCGACTCGTTCGTCGCCTCGCTTCTCGATGCGCAGATCGACGTAGTGGCCGACGTGCGCCTGACACCGATCAGCCGCAAGCCGGGCTTCAGCAAGACCCGCCGGGGCAGCTCAGGGCGCTGATGGTGACGGCCGTGACCATCCATGCGTGCATGCGCATCAGATCAGTTCCTCCTTGTTTTCCTTCAGAGACAGGGCGTCGGTTGTCGGGCTGTGGTCGTCGGGACGGTCGGCCGGCACGTGTGCAGCGGCGGACCGATCGGCGTGCTGGTCGAGGTCCTCAGCCTCGGTGCCTTGTACGGATGCAGACGGCGCTGCGTGGCTGCCTCGAGCCGTGCGGAACTGAATGGTTGAACCGAGCGGCAGGCAGAGCACGAGGATTCCGCCGGACATGGCCAGGGCGAAACTCCACAGGCCCATCATGAGAGCGATGGAGAGGTGGAAGAGGAGACCGGCTCCCATGGCCCACCACCGCAGTCGCTGCGGAAGCAGCAGGGAGATCACCAGGCTGCCTTCGATCACCAGGGGGAGCCAGGTCATCAACGCAACTCCCAGTGCGCTGCTGATGACCGGTGCGACTAGGGTGTCGAGCCACGAGGCCGGACCGAAGTCGAGGTTGCTGCCCCAGTACCACATGGCAGTGCCGCAGCTCACCAACCAACTCCTCGCGCACGGACGCAAAGGTCGCTGACATGCTGGTCACCATCGACCGCTCCTCGCCCCAGAGCCTCGCGGAGCAGATCGCGGCCTCCGTACGCCGCAACATGGCAGACGGCAAGTTCGGCAAGGGCGACCGCCTGCCGCCCGCCCGCGCCCTTGCCCGCAGCCTGGACATCAATATGCATACCGTCCTGCGTGGCTACCAGATCCTCAAGGACGAGCGACTCATCGAGCTCCGTCCTGGACGCGGGGCAGTCGTCACCGCCGATGCCCCCAGCCAGGCCCTGGTCATCGAGGCATGCCAGCACTTCATCGACCTCGCTCAACACACAGGGATGGCAAGTCCCGACATCCTCCAACTCGTCACGGACCGCCTCAAGCCGACCGCCTGACGAGACATGCGGGCCGTTCGAGACCACCGCACCCCCACGCCGACTTGCAGCACTACTCTGAGCAGCTAGGCGGGCACGTGTCCCTCAACACGGCGGCGGAGGTAACGCTGATGGTTGGGGCTGATAGATCACTGCGTCGACTACGTCTGCTGGTACTCGCCGCCGTTGGGCTGATGGCCGTGGGCGCTTGCAGCAGCGGCTCTATCGTCCGATCCGCTGCTGACGCAGCGGCAGCGAAGCGCGGGATAGATGCCTACTTTGAAGATCAGGAACGTACGCGGCGGGGACTGAATGACCCCATGGGAATCCGCGTCCGCACGATGATCGATGAGTCGTCTCTTGAGCAGATCGACGACTATGCATGGCGTTACTCGTACGTGCGCGAGCGGACAGTCATGGTTGGTGACGCAGGCTGGGAGCCATGGGCAACAGGTCGTGAGTGCATGTGGGTGGACGACCCGGGCGATGGTTCAGGCGGGTTTGAGGGGCTGTGCGTGCAGACGCTGACGGCTGGTCAGATCGAGCGACTAGCGAGGGAGGGTAAGTGGCCTTCCGATCTCCCAGCACGGCGACCACGAGGCGAAGCCTTCAACGCGGTGAGTGTCGGGCGCACCACAGGGGCATCAGATCGAGCGGGGAACAGCGGGGAATCACGGTGAATGCGGCCGAGCCCGTAGAGGCCACGAACCAGACATTCGCCCACCCATGAGGGCCGGGCTTGTCAAGCGTAGGCGTGGTCCCGACACGCGGCTTTTGTTCTGTGCCGGAGGTGCTTTCGTTTGTGGGCCTTCCTGGCTTGTCCGGCAGGGCTCTGCCGTGCGGAGGGCCGCTGCTGTCGGGAGCGAGGAAGCGTCACGAGTCCTCAGGTATGTGGTCGTTGATGTCCCCGATGTTCTGATGCCTGGCGGAGTTCGCAATCATCCGCCACCGGCCTTCAATGGCTGCCTGACCAGTTCACTGCACCTCTGCAACTACCCAGCCGATAGTTCGGGGTGAAGAGGTCGCGTGCCACAGTCGTGCCAGATACAGGGGTCAGCTGCGGTCAACAGCGGGGACGGGCGGGTGCATCCGTGCCCGTTACCCCAACCGATGAAGCCGCAGGTCACCGGCAAGACACCCCATCCTCTCTCCTAAAGCGGGTGTCGGTTGCCTCGTTGCCCTGGTCTTTGTCCAGTGCGCCCACGGCCAGCACCGTTCACCGCCATGCGCGCAACCCCCTGACCTGCCCTAACCCCTGCGAACGCCCCCGGACGGCCGCGCGGACAGTTGGAAAGCGTGCACCTGTCCAGCATGCAGTGAAGATACGGCGCGGGCGACGGTCACGCACCGTGTCCACTGGCCACGACCCCGGCGGTATCTGCGTCTCGTCTGCCGATCCATCATCTGTCGTCTGCCTGTGGGAGGTTGGTGGCTACTTTGAACTTTAGCTAGGCGCGGGTGACGCTGACGCCGCCAACCAGGCCCCAGGCGTCGATCCGGACCGTCGGGCCACCCGGCTCGCTCGGGCCATCGTCCTTCACTCCGCCCAGGCGCAGCCCGTGGACCTCTACCCGGACGTCGCGGCGGACTTTGAGGCTGACGCCGCCGATCAGGCTCAACTTGGTGATGCGCAACTCGGTGCCGTCCGGGATGTCGATGTCCGTCAGATCGACGTCGGCACCACCGATGAGGGAAGCGGTGACGGTTCTCTCGTGGAGGGTGGCTCCTGCCAGGCGATGACCGCCGATCAGGCTCACCTTGATGTCGGTCTTCTGTGGCTTCACCCTGTTGCTCTTCGTCATGGGAAGTACCGTACGGACGTCGGCCCGCGAGCCACAGTGCTCTGCATCCGGTATTGCGTATGACAGGTGTCATGCCTGAGCCGACACCGAACCTGAGTGGAACCAGGCGGGCGTTCCTGGCCGAAGCGGCAGCAACCGGCCCCTCCAGCAGCATGGGCCTGGGTGACGGGGAACGGTCACATCGCGAAAATGGCCCGAGCAGTTCCCACGTTCCCTCAAGAGTCGGTGGGTACCCACTGACGCACACCGTGGTCGTTCGTGCCGTACCAGTAGTGGGGCAGGCCCTTGATGCTGCTGGTGCGGAACGGGTGGCCGTGGTCGTCGATGCGGACCGTGCCGGTGCGCCCCTGGGATGACCAGTCGAGTTCCAGGTACCAGGTGCAGTCGTAGGCCTCGGTCGTCGCGGTGACCTGCAGCACCTCCGGGTCCTCGGCGGAGACGCGGTAGGGGAACTGCACTGCGGGGACGGGCTTTCCGCTGTCGTTGCCGGGGCGCGCGTGGGCGATCGGGCGGTCGACGTCCAGGTTCACGGAGAAGTTGCGGGGCGGCAGATCACTGCCGCAGCCCTGGCCCATGGCGTACGCGTTGCCGGTGACCGGGGTGCCGCGGCTGACGATACGGACCCGGAGGGCCGCGAGGACCACGGCCGTGGACGACTTCCCCTGCACCGAGATCTGCACCATCGTCTGCCGCCCAGGTACCGCCTGCTGCGTCGCTGCCCATACTCCGGCGTCCTGCTCTACCGGCGGCGGGGGCACCTGGGCCGGCTCCTTCCCCATGACGTAGTCGTGCCCGCAACCGCGGTCCCAGATCCGCGAGTCGGCGGTCCACGCGAGCGGCACACCGGTTGGCACGGGGGCGTCGCTCTTCGTCTCAGCCGACGATCCGCCCTTCGACTCGGGGCTCCCTGAAGCCCGTACTCCTGTGGAGGGCGAGGCCGAAGAACGGCTGGGGGAGGGGCTGGCCGCAGTGGCCGAGGGGTGATGTGAGGTACCGGTTCCTGTCGTCCGGGACTGACCGGGGGCCTTGGCGGAGTTGCCGTGAGACCGGTCGGCCGACAGCGCCGACATACTGCCCAGCGTCACCAGCAGTACGGTCGCCGTGGCTTTGCCGACGACGGTACGGCGACGGCGGTACCAGGGCCGTCCAGTTGAGCGGACCGCATCGCAGTG
Organism: Streptomyces sp. NPDC046931; assembly: GCF_040644655.1. Classification (NCBI taxonomy): domain Bacteria; kingdom Bacillati; phylum Actinomycetota; class Actinomycetes; order Kitasatosporales; family Streptomycetaceae; genus Streptomyces; species Streptomyces sp. NPDC046931. Next base: position 520,178 of record NZ_JBEYWX010000002.1, on the reverse strand, counting down.
GGCCGTCGACTCGTAACTGCCCGGTCCGGGAGCGTCGGGAGCAGCCAGTGCGGCGTCGGGGGCGCCCGCATCGAGTCGCGGTGATGAACCGCTCGTGCCGTCCCCGTCACCACCGATGCCGTCGGCGCCGCCACCCACACTGCGCGTGCTGCCACCCGCACGCCCCGCTGTCCGGCTGTCCGGACCCGAAGCCCGCTCGTCCCCTGTCGGCTTCAGTGCCCCTTCGGTCTGTGTCGGCTCCGCTGCCTCCTCACCCGCCCTCGGCCGCTGTCGTGCCGTCACCGCGAGCAGCCACAGGCGGTGCAGATCGAGGCGTTCCTCCGGCGTTGCTCCGCAGAAGGCGGCCAACCGCTCCACCGGGGCGTAGTCCTGCGGGACCGTCTCGCCCGCGCAGTAGCGGTGCAGCGTGGAGGTGTTCATGCCGAGACGGCGGGCCAGGGAGCCGTAGCTCCGGTCCGTGCGGTCCTTCAGCCGGCGCAGCAGCGCCGCGAACTGCTCGACGTCGTCCTCGGTCGACACCGCTCCCCCAACCTCCCACGTGTCCCCGTATCTCAGGCTGTCCATATACCTGCACGTCAGGTGGGCTGGGATGGTTCCACCCTCGCCGGGCGGGCGTCCGGCGTTGCGCGGAGCCGTCGTGACGGCTGATGCTCTTGGTGTCGCACCGACCAGGGCCGGACCGGCCAGTCGGCAGCGGGCGACAAATGACACTCATCCACTCACCCACGGGGGACACCCATGCCCCAGCGCACCCGAGCAGGCCCGCCCCTCGCACTCGCCGTCACGGGCTCGCCCTCGGCACGACGCTCGCCACACCGGCAAACGTCGCGGCCAAGGCGTCGGCTTCCTCACGGCGGCCCATCTCCCGTCGTATCCAAACTCGTCCTGAAAGGTCGGCAAGGTCACCGCCCGCGTACCGGAGGCGGTGGAACGGGACCGCTGTCCACGCATGGCGCTGGGCGGCGACGGCCCGGACCTGGTACCGGGAGCTCCGCATCGAACTGGACAGGAGCGACCGTCCGTCAGGTCAGAGTGCAGTTGTCCAGGACGGCTGTGGCGAAGGGGCGCTTCTCGCGGCCGAGCAACGACATCAAGTCCGGTGCGCACGCATCGAGAAGGCCGGCCCGGACACCAAGGCCACGCTGAAGGACTACGGCACGCTGCCTGTCGAGGAGAGCGGGCACGGCTACGGCCTGCACACGGTGACCTCCCGGGGCGTCCTTGACACCCGTCTGGCGACTTCCGGCATGCGCCGGTGAAGGCCTTCAAGAAGACGGCCGTCACGGGCCGTGGACAAGCTCCGCTGACCGCATGACCGAGGCCGCCCTCCGCCACGGGGGTGGGGAGGGCGGCCAACCGACCGCTGACAGGGTCACGGCGCGACTCAGCAGGACTTGGTGTCGTCGATCGCACCCAGAGCCGCGGCAGGAGGGAACGAGTCCGCGCAGCAGCAGATGTTCATGACTCCGGGGCAGCGCTCGCTGACCCGAAAAGGCGATAGCCACACGACGGCCCCGGCACGAAGACACCGGGCCGTGAGCAACCACATATGGACCAGAAAAGGAAGACGCACATGAACAGGAAGTCCCCCGCACACCGCCGTCCGGGTCGCCGCGCGGCCGTCGCCGCCGGCCTCGTCCTGGCTGTCGGACTCGGTGTGTCGACACAGGTGTCGGCACAGGCATCCGTCCATGCCCCCGCAAAGTCGTCCGCCGCCGCATCGCAGTCGGTCAGCGGCACGAGCGGCCAAGTGGTGACCCGGGTCGCCGACTTCTACGGCGCGTACATCGACGCGATCTGCGACTACACGGACCCGGACGCCACGCTGGAAACGGTGCTCCGCAAGCACTACCTGACGCCCGACTTCGCCAAGCGACTGGCGGACTGGGAGAAGAAGCACGGGGCGGACGGTGTCCTGCGTGCCCAAAACGTCCCGCGGAAGTGGACGGTGACCGACAACGGCGCCGTGGGTAACGGCCATGAGGTCATCGTCACCCTGACCTTCGGCAGCGGGGAGACTACGCAGAAGATCAAGCTTTTCGTGCTGGTGGAGCGGTACAACCACATCGTCGACATCGGCACCACGAGCAACCGCTGACAGCGGAGCCGCTCCGCCCGGTCTGTCATGGTCAACCTCACGACGGACGAGAACACACCCATCTGGCGAGTAACCTACTGGTATGTAAAGGGCGATATCCTCACTTCAAACGCCTTCACCATCCTCGCCAGCGTGGGCGGCATCCTGGCGATCACGTCAGGCATAGCGGCTGCATTGCAACCACTGTTCGGTGGTTGGTGACGGAGCTAGCTGACATCCACGTCCGACTGTGAGGATGTCGGTGGTGTCGCCCGAGGCGGTCTGACGCCGACCAACAACGACAGAAGCCCACGGTGTCCGACCAGTTCAGAGCCGTGGGCTTCTTCAGTCGCGCTGGTCAGCGAGACCCGTGATCAGTAGACCGGCTACTGGTCACACTCCACGGCGCGTGACTCGCCCGCTGTGCCGCCGCGGCCGTTCAGGCGAGAGACGATGTGGCCGGTGGTGTTGCCAATGTTTTGGAAAATGCAGGGCAACGGCGAGAAAATTAAAGACTTCTGTGGCGCATGAAACTGGTGAAGATCGATGAGCCGGAAGTACGATCAGCCGCTTTGTTCGATGCCACCCCCCCAGCATCTTCATCACAGGAGACATAAGTGTCCTCTGCCCACAGAGGCGGGAAACACCGTCGCCGGGGCCGGATAGCCGTACCTGCCGCTGTCGCCACGCTGCTCATCGGCGGCGCCGGTGCGCTCATCATGGCGCCCGCCAACGCGGCACCACTACCGACGGACATCGGCGTCAAGGGCCACAGCAGCGTCGGCAAGTCGCAGCTCACCGCCCGCGTGCACGGCGCGCTCACCGCGCCGGCCGCCAATACCCCCGCAACCCTGCGGCCTGCCGCGAGCACTGGCGCGCCGTCCGGCACCACCACCAGTCCGAAGCCGCAGCCGTCAGCTTCCGGCACTGCCGACGCGCAGATCATCGGGGGCACGACCACCAGCATCTCCACAGCCCCATGGATGGTGCAGCTGTGGTACTACGACGACAAGGGAACCACCGACACCAGTGACGACGTCGGCTTCTTCTGCGGTGGCACCGTCGTGTCGCCCACGAAGATCCTCACGGCCGCGCACTGCGTCTCGGGCTACGACTGGCACAACAACGGCTCCATCGTCTACGGGACCGACCAGTTGCCGACGACCGACTCGTCGACCAACACCACCGACCTCCACGGCGGCACGGTGACGGGCGTGTGGCGGCAGTGGAACGATCCATCGTTCCAGATCACCTCGAACGGCACCGCCGTCAACGACGTCGCCGTGCTGACGCTGCCCAACCCGATCAGCGCCAAGCCGCTGCCCATCACCACCTCCGACGACACCACGTCGTACAAGGCGGGCACCCAGGCGCAGATCTACGGCTGGGGGCGCACCAGCTCCACCAGTCAGGACATCTCGCAGACCCTTCGCAAGGCCACCGTGCCGGTGAACGGCGACTCGACGTGCTCGGGTTTCTACGGCAGCGACTTCGTGTCGGGTGCCATGACCTGTGTCGGCGCGTCGGCCAGCGGCTCCGACAGCGGCACGGTCGCCACCTGCAACGGCGATTCCGGCGGCCCGCTGGTCGTCGGCGGGCGCGTCGTCGGTGTCGTGTCGTGGGGCGTGCAGGACTGCGTGAGCCAGGGCTCGTACAGCGTCTTCACCAAGCTGAGTACGTACGTCGGGGCGGCCGAACCGCGTATCGATGACGCCGACCTGAGCGGCGACGGCCGCGCTGACATGTTCGCGATCGCCTCCAACGGCCAGGGCTACGAGTACGACTCGCGTGGCAAGTCCTTCGGGTCCCGGGTGTCCCTCGGCGACTGGAGCGGGGTCAACCTGGTGCGCCAGGCCGACCTGGACCGCGATGGCTACACCGACCTGCTGGTACGCACCACCGACGGCACCCTGTACTGGCAGCACTACAACCTGTCCACCGGCAACACCGACGTCACCAAGCTCGGGTCCGGCTGGAACGGCATGAAGGTCATGCTCGTGCCCGGCGACGTGACCGGTGACGGCTACCAGGACCTGCTGGCCGTGGACTCCAGCGGCAACTTCTGGCTCTACCCGGGCACCGGCCACGGCAACTTCGGCTCGCGCGTCAAGCTCGGCTACGGCTGGAACATGTACGGCGCCAACGTCTTCGGCAAGGGTGACTTCACCGGAGACGGCAAGCTCGACCTGCTCGCCCAGGACTCTTCCGGCAACCTGTGGCTGTACAAGGGCACCGGCAACCCGACGGCCCCGCTGGCGTCCCGCGTGAAGATCGGCTACGGCTTCCACTACACCGCGTACGTGATGAACGGGGACATGACCGGCAACGGCCACTCCGACCTGATCGCCCGCGACAGCAGCGGCAGCCTGTGGCTGTACGAAGGCACGGGCAACGTCTCGCACCCGCTGGCCTCCCGCGTCAAGATCGGATACGGCTACAACGGCTACCGGCTGAGCTGACCGACCTTCAGGCGGAAGGTCAACCCGCACCCGGACGACGGGCCCACGTGCATCCTCACCAGAGCGTATGCGGGCCCGTTCGCCCAGCTCCCCAGCCAGGCGGCCACTGCCCGCAGAGCCTCGATGGCATCCACCGGTGCCACGTACCAGGAGCCCCCGGCGGCCTGCCGTGCTGGCGCGGAAGCCGCCGTCACCCACGCGCGCCGAGCCGCCCAAGCTATACAGCGGAGAAGTACAGCAACCCCAACGACCGCAGGTGATACTCAACAGCCGTCTACGGCCGGTCAACCAGCCCAGCACACCTCAATGACCACCCAGCCGATAGTTCGGGACGAAGAGGTCATCACGCAAGGTGCCACTTATCCGCTTCCGTCGTAGCGGCTTGTGCTGGTCGACGGCCGACAGCGTGGCTCAGGCCGGCGGGGGCACAGCGAGGCACACGTGTGCCTGCCTGGCGGCTGAGCCATCGTCGTGGCTGACTGTCGCCGGCTGAGGTGCAGGTTCAGACAGGGCGCATCGAGGGTGCTGGCCGTCAGCCGAGCGCGCCGAAGTTGGGCCGTCCCTGGGCCGTCCGAGGTCGCTCGACAGTGGCCAATGATGACCAACGTCGACTACCAGGCGCACGTTATACACCCTGAGCGTCAGCCTGGAGTCGGAGTGCCCGAGCTGTGACTGACAGTTGATCGCTTGCAGAGTCCTTGAAGAGGATGTGAAGATCACCCATCGCGAAGACGCGGAATCATCGCATCCGGATCCAATGACTCCGGGCGCTGCTGATCAAGAGGAGGGTCTGTGGGCAAGCGTCAGGTGGCGGCGTACGTCATCACCGGGGTTGCGAGTCTCGCCGTGGGCGCAGCGATAGGGACGGCAAGCACCACAGAGGCAGCACCGACGCCCAGCCCGACTGTCACCAAGACGGTAGCCGCATCGGCGTCGAGCGCCGGCGAAGTCAGTGCTCCTGTGCCGAGCGCGAGCGAAAGCAGTGCGCCGACGCCGAAGGGTGACTGGTCACCGCAGGAGTGGGCTCGACAGTTCAAGGCGGTCACGGTGAAGCACGGGACAGCTCAGCAAAAGGCCGCGGTGAATCACGTGACCAAGCTGAAGGGCTTCGACGGGAACGCGGACGACTGGGAGGCATGGGAAGTAAAGATCTACACGGACTACCAGGGGGAGGAGTACGACCACGACTCGGACGCTGAGTTGATCATCGATGCCCTCACCGACTGGCAGTCGAGCGAAAAGGGCGACGTGGGCATCTCCGTCTACAACGCGGACGGTCACGAGGAGAACAGCGGCGAACTGTGAGTGTCGGAAACCCTTCCTGAGCAGTCGGCGTCCATAGAGGGCCAGCGACTCAGTGGGCGTAGCCCCGCCTCAGACCACGTAGGAGTCGCCGCAGCGAAGCGCCGCCAGAGCGGCCACAGACGCCTCATCGCTACCGACCAGCGTGCGTTCGAGTAGTTCCCGCTCCATACCCGACACCCCCACCGGATCCTGCTGTACCGCAGCCGGATTCAGCGACCGGCGTCCCCCTGAGGCCGGAGCGCAACCCCTATGACCGTCTCCGATCCGTCTGGTTAGAGCTACGGATCCCAAGGTCACGCGACCCACCATGCGGCTTGGCAACTGGCCTGGCCGTCTCAGTTTCCGTCTCATTCAGCGCCGTTCACAGCCGTTCGGACGGAGCCGCAGCAGGTGGCCGCCTTACGACCGACCGCTCATGAACGCGGGTGAACAGCCCAGTCCGAGGGTCCCAGGAGCACCACCACAGTTGGAAAGCGTGTTGGTCAGGTGATGAGGGGGGTGGGGTCTGCGGCCTGCAACATAGTCCCGAGGTGGCTCCCGGGGACCTTTGTGCCCACCCCCCTTGACCGCGGACCTCGAAGGTTCTCTGACCGGTCTCATCCCGCCAGGCAAGCTAACAGGGGGGACTGACAATGGGATGAGGGCCGGGAGTTGCCGTACAGCAGCCAGGTACAGCAACCCAAGCAACCGGCAGCACCCCGCACCGGCCGTCATGGGCCGCCAAGCAACCCGTATGACCGTCTCCGACCCATCTCTCTAGAACTACGGATCAGATGCTGCTCTGCTCCAAGCGCCACCAGGACGCAGCATCGGTGAGTGTCCAACTGCGTGACAACGCCAGCGGACGACGGCGGACGAGTGCGGACGCCTGCGGACAATCAGCGCAGGTGAGAGGCGCAGCAGCCAAAGGCAGAGCGTTCGTTCAAGTTGCTTCGGGACGAAGAGGTCGTGGGTTCAAATCCCGCCACCCCGACAGTGAAACAACAGGTCAGGGGCCTGATCCGCGAGAGCGGGTCCGGCCCCTGACTCGTTTTCCGGCCCTCTTGGGAGCCATTTGGTAGCCAACCTCGTTATCCGGCTCCCACGGGCTCCCATTCCGTGCTGAGGGAGGCGGCAGCCGGCGTGAACGCCGTGGCGCGGCCGAGCATCTCGTGAGCCGACTGCGCGTGAGAGCGGCCAGGCCCGTCTCGTGCCACCCGGAAGAAAACTCCCCCTGCCTGCCCGGCGCAGGTATGCCGGGCAGCGGTCACAGGCCACGGGAACGCTCCTCGCTCCTCATTCGTCTACAGTTCACAAGTCGTCTACAAGACTGTAGTCACTCCCAGAAAGGCCCGGGGCCTATGAACACAGCGCTGCACCTCGCCTCGCAACCGGCCGTCAATATCTTGGACGCCCGGTCGCTGCTGGCCGCGTTCGGTGTCCTGGGTGTGGGGGTGGTGATGTTCGCGGAGACGGGGCTGCTGGTCGGTTTCTTCCTTCCCGGCGACTCGCTGCTGTTCACGGCGGGTCTGCTGTGCACGGGCTCGGCCGGCCAGGCCGTCCACCTCTCGCTGGGGCCGTTGCTGATCGCCGCGGCCTTCGGAGCGGTGGCCGGAGCGCAGTGCGGATATCTGCTCGGCCGGAAGGCCGGCGGGGCGCTGCTCGCGCGCAGCCGCTCGACGCGGCTGCGGGCGGGGGCGCAACGGGCGGAGGAGCTGCTGGAGCGCTACGGATACGCGAAGGCCGTCGTCCTGGCCCGCTTCGTGCCGGTGGTCCGCACGGTGCTCAATCCTATGGCGGGCGCGCTCGGTGTGCCGGCACGGACGTTCACCGTGTGGCAGGGGGTCGGCGGTCTGGTGTGGAGCCTCGGCCTGACTCTCGCCGGTTATGCACTCGGCTCCTCGATCCCGAATGTCGACCGCTACCTGCTGCCGCTGGTCGCGTCGATCGTCGTCGTGTCGCTGGTCCCTTTGCTGGCCGAGGTCCTCCGCTCCCGCCGTGCTGCCAGTGCGCCTCAGGAGCGCGGATGACCTCGCCCTTCGACGGGTCCTCGATCGACGGATCCGGCTACCTGGACGTGGTGCGCCTTGCCCAGCACTCGCCGAGCTGGCTGGACGACCTGGTGTTGTTCTGGTCGACGTACGGACTCGCGTTCTTCGCCGTCCTCGCGGCGGTCGGCTGGTGGCGGGCCCGGCGGGTGGGGCCCGCGGCCGCGACGGAGGCACTGACGATACCGGCGGTCGTCATCGCCGCGTACGGTGCCGACTCCGCGCTGAAGCTGGTGGTGCGTGAGGACCGCCCGTGCCAGAGCCTGCACGTGAAGGTACTGGAGGCGTGTCCGGCACCCGGCGACTGGTCCTTCCCCAGCAACCACGCCGCGATCGCGGCCGCCGCCGCGGCGGCGCTGCTGTTCGTCTCGCGGCGACTGAGTGCGATCGGGGCTGTGGCGGCACTGGCGATGGCCGCTGCACGTGTCTGGGTCGGCGCGCATTACCCGCACGACATCGTCGCCGGAATCGCCGTCGGCGCACTCACCGGGCTGTTGCTGATGAACGTGGTGCGCAGACGGTCGGAAGCCCTGGCCCGGTGGATCACATCCGGGCGACTGCGTCCACTGCTCATTGCCCCCCAAACCAATCGACCGTCGCCGGCACAGCCCGCCGCGTGACCGAGGAGTCGCCGGAAGATCATGCGTCAGAAGATCCTGGTCGTCGAGGACGACAACGCTCTGCGCGACGTGCTGCGTCGTGGCCTGACCGAGGACGGCTTCGACCCCGTCCTCGCCGCCGACGGCGCAACGGCCCTGCGGCTGGCCACCGCCGACTGCGCGGGGGCCGTTCTGGACATCGGACTGCCCGACGCCGACGGACGGGACGTGTGCCAGGCGATGCGCGCCAACGGCTTCGTCGCTCCCGTGATCTTCCTGACCGCCCGGCACGGGCTCACCGACCGGCTGTCCGGCTTCTCCGCCGGCGGCGACGACTACCTGCCCAAGCCCTTCCACCTCGCCGAGCTCACCGCTCGCCTGAGAGCCGCCCTCAGACGAGCCACGTCGACTCCGACGGCCACGGCCGGGGACCTCGTCCTGGATCCGGTCGGGCACACCGTCACCGTGCGCGATGACCGCGTCGCGCTGACTCCGACCGAGTTCCGGCTGCTCGCGCCGCTCGTCGCCGCAGCAGGCTCTACTGTGCCCCGCCGCGAGCTGATCAGAGCGGCCTGGCCCGAAGGCGCGCGCGTGAGTGACAACACTCTGGACCAGTATCTGACGCGGCTGCGTCGCAAGCTGCGCGACGCCGGGAGCACGGTGACGATCGGCACGGCACGAGGGATCGGTCACCACCTGTCATGACGCTCGACCGTGTCCTTCGCCGCTCGGCGCCCCGCACCCTGCGCGGCCGGCTCTCTCTCGTGGCGGTGACCACCGCCGCTCTGTTGATGACCGTCCTGACCGTGGCGTTCAACGTGGTGATGGACCGGCATCTGCAGCATCAGGCCGATGACGAACTGCGCAATCGGGCCGCCGCCGTGGCCACGACCGTCGACACGAGCGGCCCCCGGGTGCGCGTCCTGGAAACCTCCAACGACGGTCTCCTCGACGCGAACGTGTGGATCTACTCCGGCACACGACTGCTCGAAAACCCTCCATCGACCACGGTCGGCAGCCGGCTGACGCAGACCGCCGACCGGTTGGCCGCACAACGCAAGCCGGCATGCACGACCGGCCACGCCCACGACCGGCCCGTCCTGCTCTGCTCCCGACCCTTGACCGGCCGCCACGCCACCGCAACGGTCGTCACCGCCCTGGACCTCGGCCCCTACCGCAGTTCGGCCAAGACCCTGCTGCTGGCATCCCTGATCCTGGACGCGGTCATGCTCGCGTGCACCTACGTGCTCACGCGTCTCGCGGTCGGCCGGGCATTGCGCCCGGTGCGGACGATGACCGACCAGGCCACCCAGTGGAGTGCGGTGGGCTCCGACGAGCGCTTCGGCGCCGAGGAACACCCGGCCGAACTGGCCCGCCTGGGCGCCTCCCTGGACGCGCTCCTGGACCGCATCCGCACCGTGCTTCGCCACGAACGGCAACTCACCGGCGAACTGTCCCACGAACTGCGCACCCCCCTCACCCGCATCGTCATCGAACTCGACTGGTGGCGGGGCCGCTCCCGCTCGGAAGCCGAGACCCGCGCCACCCACGAAGTGATCGCCGAGGCCACCCGGTCCATGCGGACGATCTGCGACACGCTCCTGACCGACGCCCGTGACAACGCGCTGAACCCGCCCACGGCCCCCGGAACGACCGACGTCGTCCCCGTTCTGGACCGCATGATCCAGGGTCTCGACACCCCAGGCCGGGTGAAGGCCACGGTCGAGAGCGAAGCCAAGGCACTGGAGGCAGGGGTGTCGCCCGCTCTCCTCGAACGCATCGTCAGTCCCCTCCTGGCCAACGCCGTCCGCTACGCCCGCTCCACCGTGACCGTGTCCGCGCGCCGGATCCAGGGCACCGTGCGGATCGACGTCGTCGACGACGGTCCCGGCGTGCCGAAGGGGTTCACCGGCGAACTGTTCCAGCCCGGCCGACGCGCCGCCAACGGCGACGGCCACGACGGCGCGGGCCTCGGGCTACCGCTCGCGCGACGCCTCGCCCGCGCCGTCGGCGGCGAGGTCTCCCACGACCCTGCCCACAACCCGGGTGCACGGTTCATGGTCAGCCTGCCTGCCGGATGACCCGGTCGTACGGCAGGGCAGCCGCCCGAAGGGGCGGATGCCCTGTGAGATGAACCAGCCGTCGATGCGGACGGGACCTGTGGCCCCGCCGGAGCGAGCCTGAACGGTTCCTGAAGCGCCCCTGTTCCCGCAGCTCAGGCAGCGGGTACCCCGGCGCGCTCCGGTTCGGAGACGTCCCTGCGGGTGGCGGACAGGTAGACGACCAGACCGAGGATGACCGCCAGGAACAGGGCGCTGGTGACTACGGTGCCCAGGCCCAGGCCGCTGTCGCCGGTGGGCTGGGAGAGGTAGTCGCCGACGGAGGCGCCGAGGGGGCGGGTGAGGATGTAGGCGATCCAGAAGCTCCACACCGCGTCCAGGCCCAGCGCGAAGTGCGCGATGGCCACTGCGGCGATGGCTGCCGCGAACAGTACGGCGGACAGCCAGTACCCGAGGTCCAGGCGCTCGGACACCAGGTCACCGGCGGCGGTACCCAGGGCGAACGTGAACAGCACCGCCAGCCAGTAGAAGGACTCGCGGCTGGTGGTGTCGATGTGATGGATGGACAGGGTCCGCTCGCGCCGGTACCAGACCACGAACACGACAGCGAGGACGATCGCGAAGACCGTCGTACTGGTCTCCAGCGGCACACCCATGTTGTCGGTGAGGTTGTCGCTGATCAGCGTGCCGACGACGCTGATCAGCGCCACGGCGAGCCAGTACACGCCCGCCCGGTAGGCACTCGTGCGGAACTGGACCACCAGGACGACGGCCAGCAGAGCACTCATCAGCACCGAGACACCGGTCAGCCCCAGGCCGGCCTTCTCGTTCAGCAGGTCGGCCGCGGTCTCGCCGACCGTCGTGCACAGGACCTTGATGATCCAGAAGTAGACGGTGAGTTCGGGCACCTTGTTCCAGCGCGGGCGATGGCCCGAAGGGGCTCTCTGGCCGGCCTCCGGAACCACCTGACTCTCAGACGTTTCATGGGTCATGCTGCCCGACCATGCCAGCCCGTACCTGAATACATCCTGACTGCCGTCGCGCATCGTCCGCCATGCACACACGCACACCGTCTTCCCGACCGCATGGATGCGGCGCCCCCTGGGCCGAGCCGTCGTCCGGTCGGGCGAAACCTCGGGCGCCGACTCGGTCGAAACGCCCCGATCCGGTGGCACCGGGGACTGATCCGCGTCCGTCGGGTCGTACCGCGGTACTACGCGCCACTGCGCCCTCGGTCCCGCCGTTCAGGTCGCGTTCAGGCTCGGCGTGCCATCGTGCGGATCATGACCGCACGGCATGCCCTCGACGACCGGCCCCTCGCCCCCGTACGCCAGTTGGCGAACAAGGTGCCGGAGGTGACCGTCTACTTCTGGATCATCAAGGTCCTGACCACCGGCATGGGCGAGACGGCATCGGACCTCCTGGCCCGAACGCTCGGCCCGGTACCGGCAGTGGCGCTCGGCGGCCTCGCCCTGGCGGCCTCCCTGGCCGTCCAGTTCGCCCTGCTCCGATACGTCGCCTGGGCCTACTGGACCGCCGTCGTCATGGTCAGCGTGTTCGGCACCATGGCCGCCGATGTCCTGCACGTCGGCCTCGGCGTGCCGTACACGGTGTCGGCGCCGGCCTTCCTCGTCGTCCTGGCCGCGGTCTTCCTGCTCTGGTACGCCAGTGAGCGGACCCTCTCCGTCCACACCATCCGGACTCGTCGCCGCGAAGCGTTCTACTGGGCAGCCGTCCTCGCCACCTTCGCCCTCGGCACCGCCGCGGGCGACCTCACCGCCACCGCCGGCCTCGGCTACCTGGGCTCGGTCGCCCTCTTCGCGGCGGCCATCTGCGTGCCCGCCCTGGCCCACCGCTTCGGCGCCCTGAACGCGGTCACCGCCTTCTGGACCGCGTACGTCATCACCCGCCCCCTCGGTGCCTCCCTCGCCGACTGGATGGCCCTCGGCCATACCCGCGGCGGCCTCGGCCTCGGCCTGACGCCGGTCACCCTGGCGTGGACGGTCGCGATCGTCGGATTCGTCGGCTACCTGGCCGTCTCCCAGCGCGACCGGGGCGCCCACGCCGCGATCTGAGGGCCGGCACAGTTCCGAGATCGAATCAGCACCGCGACTGACAAGCTCATCGCAGAGTCCGCCCAGTTCGTTGACGGCGGCGCAGGGCGGCCGGGGGCTCCTCGTCGACGGTCACCGTGCCGTCGGTGGGCTCCTCCCAGGCCGGCTCCTGAACGACTTTGACAGCCCCGCCAGCCGGCACCGCGCCCCCACGGCGGCTCCGGTCGCGGTGAGGGCGCGGTGCCGGCATTCCAGGACGACGGCCGCGCCACCTTCACGGCACTCAGCCGCCTGGCCTCGGGAGTTCGAATGCGGGCCCGTCGCCGAATACAACTCCGGTCCACGGCGGCCGTAGCTCCGTTTCGGCACCGTGGGCGTCCCGCTCCCCGCCCGGTGACGCACCGGACGGGTGCCGTCACTCCTGCGAGCCCTTGCGGTGCGTCGGGTGCGGTGTGGGCCGGGCCCATGTCGCGGAGGCAGGCCCCGGCTCGCCGCCGATCCGCATGGCGCTGGAGAAGGCCCGAGACCTGCCGGAAGGAACTCATCGCGACGATATCCCGCCGGCGCTGCTCCACGGCGCTCTCGGCGACTCGGCTCCGGAGTGGATGCTCAAGGCCGCGGTCGACAGCGGCCTGAATGGACCCCCACGGTCGTCGCCTGGCCGCTGTGGCCGACCGGCAGCCCGATCGTTCCAGCGGGATCATGCTGGAGGTCTCTGGCCCGCCGACTCCGCTCTGGATGCCCGTTCATGCCCGGCGTACAGCCCCTCAGCGGGAGGCGGCAGTGGCTCGGAGGCTCCCCAACGCCCGTAAGAAAGCGCGTTGTTGCTCCCATATAGTGATCAATGATCCGGTAGCTGCCGATGCTGCCGGATGGAGAAATCCACGAAGGGAACAGAGTGAAGGCCATACTCAAGCGGCGTGCCGCAACCGTCATACCGGCCGTTGCCGCCGCCCTCCTCGCGGGCGGCCTCGCAACCGCCCCCGCGGCGCAGGCCAGCGGTTCGGACGGATGTGCCGGCGGATACGCGAAGTACACCTCGAAGGGCGACTACCTCTACGTCAAGGACCGCAAGGCCGACGGTCGCTCCGTCTTCGTCAACCTGGAGGCAGCCAGCGGCAAGCCCTACTTCTGGGACACCTTCCAAGTGACCCGGGGTGCGGGCAAGTCCTACACCTGGGACCTGGACCTTCCGGAGAAGCGGACGGTCAGGATCATCATCTCCCTCGTCAAGGGTGACCCATACAGCGCCGACAGCAAGTGGACCCACTGCGCAACGTTCACCAGCCGTACCTGACTTGTCGTATCAGGGGGACCGCACGGTCGCGCCGGCGACGAAGCGGGGTGGCATCGCGGTGAGCCGCACACCGGCCGGCGCCGCGCGGAACGTGGGCGCGGGCGCGGGCGCGGGCGTGCAGATCAGTACCGGACCTGCATAAACGACGTTGGGTGGCTCCTTCGAGTCCAGCACCCCGCAGCGAGAAGGTGTCCCAACAGACGGATCCACCGGCCGGTCTAGGCCTAGGCACGGGCGTTGCGGGCGAGCCACGGGGTGAGTGTGGTGTGCGGGATCAGTTCCCTGTACGTCTCGTCCCCGGGCAGGGGGACGATCAGCCAGTGGCCGGGCGGGAACGCCCTTCCCTTCACACGGGCCAGGCCGCCGTAGACGGATCGCAGGAACGCCGGGACCGAGTCCCGGGGGACGTCATCGAAGTCCACGTCGTCGACGGTGACTTTCGCGTCGTCCTCCGGGAAGAGCCGGACGGTCACGGCTGGGGAGCCCCCCAACTCGACGAACGCCTCGTGCGGAAGCGAGCCGTCCTGGTCGAGGACGGTGAATGCCCCGGCCGCGGTGCGGCGGGACGTCCGGTCCGCGCCGATGTCGTGCGTCACGGTGAATTCCAGCCGGAACTCCCGCGCGATCTCATGTATCGCCGTGACTGCGGCCTCGGTGCTCGGCAGATGCGGATGCGGATGCTTCATGCTCCGATCCTGCCCGTCGGGGTGGGAACGCGGACGTCCGGTCCTCGCGGACCTCGCAGCCATGGTCGCGGTCCTCGCCGACGTGGCCGCGGCGCACCACGCGTGGGCTTGGCGTACCGCCGGCTACCGGATGTGCCTGGCGTACCGCGGTGCTCGGCACCGGTCCCTCCCCTCGTGGGGACCGGTGCCGAACAGCGCGGATCGGCAGACGACCTGAGCCGTGGTCGGCACGACGGCGGCCCGGAGAGATCCGGCTCCACGGATCGCTCCGGCTCCGGCGGCGAGAGCGTCGCCCCGCCCCGCCCCGGTGGCCGAGGCGACCGGAACCGTACGCCGCCCGTTTCCGGTTCAACGCCGGGCCGGTGGTCCGTCCGGTCGATGCGCACTGCTGCGCTTTCGGCCATGATCCTGCCAGCCAGGGGGCCCTCCCGAGGAGGTTCCGGTGTCGAACCGGAAGCTTCGCCGCAGGTCAGCCATATAGAGTGAGTTTTCCGGTCCGGATGTCCAACTGCGGGGGAAGTAAGGGGTGGAGGCCTTGAGTTCCGACTCAGGGGCACGCACAGCCTTCGCGGAACGTCTCGCGCTGCTCTACAAGGAGGCCGGCAACCCTCCCCTCAAGCGCGTGGCCGAGGCGGTCGACCGGCTCCAGCGGGTCGACGAACGAGGGCGGCCGGTGCGGGTGTCGGCTCAGCGGATCAGCGACTGGCGACGGGCCAGGAACGTGCCCGCCCAGTTCGCCGCCCTCGCGGCGGTGCTGCACATACTGATCCCGCAGGCGCGGCGCGCGCGGGCCGCTCCGGTGTCCAAGGGCCTGTACGACGTGGCTCATTGGCAGCGGCTGTGGGAGCGGGCGTTGGCCGATCCGGTCGGCGACCGCCCAGAGTCAGCCGCCGAGGAGGAGGAACGGCCTCCGGTCGAGGACCCGGACGTCACCGGTGTGTGTCCATACCGGGGACTGGCTCCGTACCGGCGACAGGACGCCTGGTGGTTCTTCGGCCGGGAGCGGAGCACGGACGCGCTCGTCGACCAGCTCAGCGCGGCGGAGGAGACGGGCGGGCTGGTCATGCTCGTGGGTGCCTCGGGGGCCGGGAAATCGTCCCTGCTGAACGCGGGCCTGGTGCCCGCGTTGCAGAAGGGCGCGCTGAGCGACGAGAGCGGCCGGACGCGAGAGGTGCTGCACCTCGTACCGGGTGGGGACCCTCTGGCGGAGCTGATCCGTCGCATCCCCCAACTCGCGCCCGTCGTCTCCGCCGAGAGAGAAGCCGTCGAGCGGGAAGCCGTCTCACCCAAGGAGACAAAGGACAGCAAGGACAGCAGGGACAGCAAGGACAGCAGGGACAGCAGGGACAGCAGGGACAGCAGGGACAGCAGGGACAGCAAGGGGTCCAAGGACACCGCCGTCAAAGGTCCCGCGCCCAAGGGGGCCGGCACCCCGGGTTTCGCGCACGCCGTGCGGGAGGCCGTTGCGGGCTGGGCGCGGCGGGAGACGTCCTCGGCCGCCCGCCCGGTCGTCATCGTGGACCAGTTCGAGGAGGCGTTCACCCTCTGCTCCGACGAGGCGGACAGGCGCACCTTCATCCAGCTCCTCCATGCCGCCTGCACACCGGCCGGCCCCGGCGAGCGGGCCCCGGTGCTGGTGCTCCTCGGCATACGGGCCGACTTCTACGAGCAGTGCCTCGGTTATCCCGAGCTGGCCGACGCGTTGCAGCACCGGCACATGGTGCTCGGCCCGCTGACCACCGCGGAGCTGCGCGAAGCGGTCACGGGTCCGGCCAAGGCGGTGGGGCTCGAACTCGAGCCGGGCCTGGCGGAGCTGATCGTCCGGGAGGTGTCCGCCGACGGACCGCGCGGGGCCCACAACGCGGGGGTGCTGCCGCTGCTGTCCCATGCCCTGCTCGCCACCTGGCAACGCCGGAAGGCGGGCCGGCTGACGCTGGCCGGTTACCGCGCGGCGGGCGGGATCCAGGGAGCGGTGGCGGCGACCGCCGAGCGGGCCTGGTCCAGCCTCGACCCGGCGGCGCGCACGGCCGCCCGGCTGCTGCTGCTCAGGCTGGTCAGGCTGGGAGAGGACACCCAGACCACCCGCCGCCGCGGGACGCGGCGCCAGCTGGCGGAGGAGTCCACGGATCCCGGCAAGACGGAGGAGTCCCTCGAAGCCCTGGTGCGCGCCCGGCTGGTGACACTCGACGCGGAGACCGTCGAGATCACCCATGAGGCGCTGCTCCACGCCTGGCCTCGTCTGCGCGACTGGATCGACGAGGACCGGAACGGCAACCTGCTGCGCCAGCGCCTGGAAGAGGACAGCCGGGCCTGGGAGGGCTCGGGACGCGACACGTCGCTGCTCTACCGGGGCTCCCGCCTCGAACAGGCCCACACTTGGGCGAAGTCCGCCGGTGGCACCTACCTGACCCGTAGCGCCGTGCAGTTCCTGGCCGCCTCGGGCAGGCTGCGCAGGCGTTCGGTCCTGATCAGCCGCGCCGCCGTGGCGGCGCTGGTCGTGCTCGCCGTGCTCGCGGCCGGAGCGGCGGTGGTCGCGTGGCAGCAGCGGGACGACGCCGTGTTCGAACAGGTGCTCGCCGAAGCGGACCGGGTCCAGCACACGGATCCCTCGCTGGCCGCCCAGCTGGACCTGGTGGCCCATGACTTGCGGCCGGGCGACGAGGGGACGTACAGCAGGCTGATCTCGATCGTGAACGCTCCCCTGGCCACCCCCCTGCTCGGCCACCGCGGCGCCGTCTACCTCACCTCGTTCAGCCCCGACGGCAAGACCCTGGCGACGGCCTCCTACGACCGGACCGTCCGCCTGTGGAACGTGGCCGACCGCAGCCGCCCCAAGCCGCTGGGCAAGCCCCTCACCGGTCATACGAGCTGGGTGAGCAGTGCCGTCTTCAGCCCGGACGGACGCACCCTCGTCAGCGCCGGGGACGACGGCACGATCCGGCTGTGGGACGTGACCGACCCGGCCCGGCCCACCTCCCTCGGCAGCCCCCTGGCAGGCCACCAGGGCACGATCTACCTGGTCGCGTTCAGCCCGGACGGACACACGCTGGCCTCGGCAGGCGAGGACCGCACCGTACGGCTGTGGAACGTGGCCGACCCACGTCGGCCGAAGCCGCTGGGCACGCTGGGCGGCCACACGGCCGCCGTGCGCTGTGTGGCGTTCAGCCCCGACGGGCGCACGCTCGCGGCAGGAGGCGACGACAACACCATCCGGCTGTGGAGAACGGCCGATCCACGCCACCCCGAGCCACTGCCGAAGGTGCTGACCGGCCACACGGACCTGGTGCACTCGGTGGCCTTCAGCCCCGACGGGCGCACGCTCGCCAGCGGCAGCGCCGACGACACCATCCGGCTGTGGGACGTCTCGGACCCGGCGCACGGGGCACCGATCGGCTCGCCGCTCGCCGGCCACACGGGTGCCATCTGGTCCGTGGCCTTCAGCCCCGACGGCGGGCGGCTCGCCGCCGCGAGCGCGGACAGCACGGCGAGCCTGTGGAACGTCAGTGATCCCAAGTGGCCCTCACAGGTCGGCGAGCCGCTCGCGGGCGGCAGCGGCGAGATGTACGCCCTGGGGTTCAGCCCGGACGGCCGTACTCTCGCCACCGGCAGTGGTGACAGCAAGGTCCGTCTGTGGTCGATCCCGACGTCGGACATGACCGGCCGCAACGGGGTCTTCCGCCCGGACGGCAAGCTGCTCGCCACGGTCGCGAACGACGGCAGGGTCCGGCTGTGGAACGTGGCGGCTCCCGGCCGGCCCATGCTCGTGGGCAGGCCCTTCATGCCCGCCGATGGCGGCCAGCGTTCGCTGGTGTTCTCCCCCGACGGCCACACGCTCGTGGTGCTGACCGACAAGGAGTCGGTGTACCTGTGGAACGTCACCGATCCGGCCCACCCGGTCCTCACCGGGCCGCGCCTCGCCCTGCGGACGCGGTTCATGGGGCCGTATGCACTGGCATACAGTCCCGGCGGACGGATCCTGGCCACCGCCTACGACCAACGCACCATCCAGCTGTGGAACGTCGCCGACCTCTCCCATGCCGCCGCGCTCGGCAAGCCGCTCACCGGTCACCGGGGCTTCATCAACGCCCTGGCCTTCAGCCCGGACGGGCGCACTCTCGCCAGCGGCAGCGCGGACGGCGGCATCCGGCTGTGGGACATGACCGACCCCGCCCATGCCGTCCGGCTCGGCCACCCGTTGACCGAGCATTCCGGGCCCGTCAACGCGCTGGCCTTCAGCCCCGACGGCCATACGCTGGCCAGCGGCAGCGACGACGACACCGTACGGCTGTGGAACGTCACCGACCCCCGTGCGGCGACCGCGCTCGGCTCCCCGCTCACCGGTCACACCGAGGCGGTGACGTCGCTGACGTTCGGCGAGTCCGGCCGCACCCTGGCCAGCGGGGGCAACGACAACACGGTCCGGCTCTGGGACGTCGCCCGGCCGTCGTCGGCCACCCCCATCGGCCAGTCGATGAGTCCCTATGCCAAGACGGGCAACTTCCTGTCCTTCAGCCCCCACAGTCATGTGCTCGGGGTGTCGAGCGGCGCGGACACGGTCCGCCTGTGGCGCCTGGACGCCGACGAGGCCATCCGGCACATCTGCTCGGTCACCCGGGGCGTGCTCACCCCGCGGAAGTGGCACGAGTACCTGCCCCGCCTCCCGTACGAGCCGCCCTGTGGGCGGTGAGGGAGCCGGGGCCCGCCCGGGGAATGTTTCATGTGATCCCACGTGATCCCGCTCACAACACCCCGCTGGGGCCGAACAGTCGGCTGCCGCCGCCCGAGCGGCGTTGTTACTCTTGGACACAGCCCGATCGCTGGTGCATCCCCCGTCGCCAGCGGTCGGGCGTTGCCATGTCCGGGTGCGGGCGCCGTTGAAGACGCGGTTCCCGGGACGGGGCGTGCCGGGAGTGCCGTTTCCCGCTCTGCGGCCCGCCGGGGGATGCGCATCCGTCGTCACGGCCGTCCACGCCCCTGCGGCACCCTCCCGCGTGAGGCTCGAGAAGCCGTGGGGTCACCGGTCGAAGGGCAGCTCCAGCATCCGGATGGCGTTGCCGCGCAGCAGCTTGTACGTCACGTCGTCGGGAAGGCCGGCCACGTGCTCCGCGGCCACCTTCTTGGTGTGCGGCCACGTCGAGTCGACGTGCGGGTAGTCGGTCTCGAAGGTCGCGTTGTCCACGCCGACGGTCTCGATCGCCTCGATGCCGTGCTTGTCGCGGAAGAAGCAGCAGAAGATCTGCCGGTAGTAGTACGTCGACGGCGGCTCCGGTATCAGGTCCCTGACCCCGCCCCAGGCCCGGTGCTCCTCCCAGACGTCGTCGGCGCGCTCCAGGGCGTAGGGGATCCAGCCCATCTGTCCCTCGCTGTAGGCGAGCTTGAGCCGGGGGAACTTCACGAGGACCCCGGAGAAGAGGAAGTCCATCATCGACGCCATCGCGTTGTTGAAGCTGAGCGACGCCTGGACGGCGGGCGGGGCGTCGGGGGACGCCGCCGGCATCTGTGACGAGGACCCGATGTGCATGTTGACCACGGTCCCGGTGTCCTCGCACGCCGCGAAGAACGGGTCCCAGTAGCCGCAGTGGATCGACGGGAGCCCCAGGTAGGTGGGGATCTCGCTGAAGGTCACGGCCCGTACGCCCCGTGCGGCGTTCCGCCGGATCTCCGCGACCGCCAGGCCGACGTCCCACAACGGGATGAGGCACAGCGGGACGAGCCGCCCTGCGCTGTCGCCGCACCACTCCTCGACCATCCAGTCGTTGTAGGCACGGACACAGGCGAGTGCGAGCTCCTTGTCGCCGGCCTCCGCGAAGGTCTGCCCGCAAAAGCGCGGGAAGGTGGGGAAGCAGAGCGATGCCTCGACGTGGTTGAGGTCCATGTCCTCGAGCCGGGCCTTCGGATCCCAGCAGCCGCGGCGCATCTGCTCACGGGTGATGCCGTCGAGGGTCATCTCGTCCCGGGAGAAACCGACGGCCGCGATGATGCGCTTGTACGGGAACAGCTCGCCCTCGTACTCCCACCAGTCGGTGATCTGGCCCTGCGGGTCGGTGGTGAACCGGTACTTGCCGCCGACGTACCGGAGATCGCCGATGCCGGCGGTGAGGGGCTTCGGTCCCCTGTCCCGGAACTTGGCCGGGAGCCACGTCTCGAAGAGGTGCGCGGGCTCGATCACATGGTCGTCCACGCTGATGACCTTGGGCAGATCCTTGGTGCTTCCTTCCGTTCCCACTGCTTTCCCCTCACTATCTGACGAGGCGTCAGATTCAAGGTAGAGGGCACCCACGTTGACGGCAAGGGGCCACCGTCCCGCCTCCGCCGCCGCACCGTGGCGACGGGGAACGGGAGCCCGGGCGAGGGGTGCGAGCGGCACCGGGGCGCGACCTCCCGGGCCGACCCCCCGGCCGGCATCGACGCAGAACCGACGGCGTTCGGCCCGACAACCTTCGGCCCGACGGCGTTCGCCCCGACGGCCGTCGGGGCGGCGGTGCCCGGCACGACGGCGTACCGACCGTCGAAAACCGGGCGTATTGTCCGGTTATATACATTGTCTCGTTATGAACCATGCAGGTCGGGAACCCGCCAAGCGCCGCGTCCGCACGGGGCGTGCCGCGGGCACTGCTCCCCGGGCGGCGGGCGCGGCCGGCGGCCACCCGTGGGGATCTGTCGCGACACCGGACCGGAGGATGTGATGCCCGGGATCGACGAGGCACCGGGTGGCCCCTGGTCACCGGACGACGCCCTCGCGGAGGGCCTGGCGGAGACCGTGCGGCGGACCGGGGCTTCCATCGGCGGTGTCTATCTGGTCGAGGAGGGTGAGCCGACGCTGCGCCTGGTGGCCATGTGCGGTCTGCCGCTCGAGTTCTCGGCACCGTGGCGCCGTCTGCCGCTCACCGCCCCGGTGCCGGTCGCCGACGCGATCCGCGAGGACCGGCTGGTCTGGGTCGGGGGCCAGGAGGACATGGCCCGCCGCTATCCGCGCGTCACCGCCGTGCTGCCCTACCGGTTCTCCCTAGCCGCGATCGCCCTGACAGGGGCCCGCCGCCGCTGGGGAGGGCTGGTGCTGATGTGGCCCGCGGACCACCCACGGGAGGCCACGCCCCGCGAACGCAGCCACATCGCCTCCAGCGCCAGGCGCCTGGCCAGGCTCCTGGACGACGCTCCCCGCCCGCCCACGCTGCCCGACCAGCCCCGCGCCGTCTCCGTCGACACCACACCCGCGCGCCGGTCCGCCCAAACCTCCCTGGCCGCCCTGGCCGCCGCCGACTACGCCGAACGTCTTCCGGAGGGCGCCGCGGCCCTCGACCTGGAGGGCAGGATCACCTTCGTCACCGGCACCGCCGCCCGCCTGCTCGGCAGCGGGGCAGACCGGCTGCTGGGCACCCGGCCGTGGCAGTCGCTGCCCTGGCTCGACAACCCGGTGTACGAGGACCACTACCGCACCGCGGTCATCAGCCGCGCGCCTCTGTCCTACAACGCCCTGCGCCCGCCCGATCACTGGCTGACCTTCCAGCTCTACCCGGACGCCAGCGGCATCAGCGTCCGTATCACCCCCTGCGGGGAGCAGCCCGCGCCCGATACCGTGCCCCACCCCACCGCGGCGACCGCGACCGGCCGCCTGTACCAGCTGGTCCATCTGGCCGCCGCGCTCACCGAGACGGTGAGCGTGCGCGACCTCGTCGACCTGCTCGCCGACCAGATCCTGCCCGCGTTCCGCGCCCAGGGCCTGGTGCTGTCCGTCGCGGACGCGGGCCGACTGAAGATCACCGGCCACTACGGCTACCCGGCCAAGGTCCTGGAACGTCTCGACGGACTCCCGCTGGACACCGGCCTCACTCCGGTCGGGAAGACCCTTGTCACCGGCACCGCCGCGTTCTTCTCCGGCCCCGAGGAGCTGGCGCGCAGCTATCCGCGGGCGCCTCGGATGAGCGGCAAGGAGGCCTGGGCCTTCCTTCCCCTGGTCATCACGGGACGGCCGGTGGGCTGCTGCGTCCTGTCCTACGACCGCCCGCACGTCTTCACCGCCGACGAGCGGGCCGTCCTCATCTCACTTGCCGGTCTGATCGCCCAGGCGCTGGACCGCGCCCGGCTGTACGACGCCCAGCACCAGCTCGTGCACGGTCTGCAACGGGCGCTGCTGCCCCGGGCCCTGCCCGCCGTCGCCGGCCTCGACGTGGCCTCCCGCTATCTGCCCGCCAGCCACGGCATCGACGTCGGCGGCGACTTCTACGACCTGCTGCGCCTCGACGACACCACCGCGGCCGCGGTCATCGGCGACGTCGAGGGGCACAGCATCGCCGCGGCCGCCCTGATGGGCCAGGTCCGCACCGCCATCCATGCGCACGCGACGGCGGGCGGGTCCCCGGACCAGGTGCTGGCCCGCACCAACCGGCTGTTGTCCGACCTGGATTCGGACCTGCTCGTCACCTGCCTCTACGTCCATCTCGACCTGGCCCGCCGGGAAGTCGCGCTGGCCAGCGCCGGCCACGTTCCGCCGCTGCTGTGCCGGGGTCCCCGGCACACGGAGGTCCTGGAGGTCGATCCCGGGCCGCTGCTGGGGATCGATGTGCGGGCCCGCTACCCCGTCACCCGTCTGCCGCTTCACCCGGGCGCCGTCCTGGCCCTCTACACCGACGGCCTCGTGGAAGTCCCCGGCAACAGCATCGACCGCAGCACCGGGGCTCTCGTCGAGTACCTGGCCTCCGCCCACGACCACGATCTGGAGGACCTGATCGACGGTCTCGTCCGCTGCACCTGGCCCGCCGGCCGGCACACCGACGACATCGCCGTTCTGCTGCTGCGCGTCCTGCGGGAGGCTCCGGCCGCGGGCTGAGCGTCCGGTTCGCCCGGCTGCCGGCGCGCCGCTGCCGGGCAGGTACCGGGCTCACTCCTCGTCCGGGTCCGCCTCCGCACGGGTCCGGTCGGCCTCCGGGAGTTCGGCGAGCCGCGCGCGGGCGTGCAGGACGTCACCGATGAACAGGTCGTAGACGAGCACCCCGACCACTCCGCCGATGAAGGGGCCGACGATGGGGATCCAGAAGTAGTTGCTGAACGTCCCCGCGAGGGTGCCGGGCAGCGCGAGCTCCTGCCAGCCGGCGAGCCAGGTGAACAGGCGGGGGCCGAAGTCCCGGGCGGGGTTGATGGCGTAGCCCGCGTTGGCACCGTACGACATGCCGATGGCGGCGACGGCGAAGCCGACCACCAGAGGGCCGAGATTGGCCTTCACCGCCGTGTTGCGCAGGTCGACGAGCGCCACGATGAACATGACGAGGAAGGCCGTACCGACGATCTGGTCCACGAGCGGGCCCCAGGTGCCGCCGTGGAAGTACGGCGCGGGGAACGTTCCGAAGATGGAGAAGGTGGCGAGGGTGTGGCCGTTCGTCTTCGGGCCCGTCATGGCCCGGTCGAAGGTGTTGATCGCGTCGTGGTAGACGGCGTACACCAGAGCCGCCCCGGCGAAGGCGCCGGCCAGCTGCGACACCATGAACGGAACGACCTTGAGCCAGGGGAATCCGCGGCGCACCGCGAAGGCGAGCGTCACCGCCGGATTGAGGTGTGCGCCGCTGACGCCGCCGGCCACGTAGACGCCGAAGGTCACGGCCAACGCCCAGCCCCAGGCGACGAGGAGCCAGTCACCGGCGCCCAGGAAGAAGGTGGTGGGCCCGGCCGTACGGCCCGATCCCGGCAGCGCGGCGACCGCCACGGCGACCACACCGCATCCGAAGGAGATGAGGACGCACGTGCCCAGGAATTCCGCGAGGCATTCACCGAAGAGGCCCCCTCGGCGCCTGAGCCGGGAGGGTTTTACCAAGGGCGGAATTTCCACGGCCATGATGGGCTCCCTCAGGGAATGGTCCGGCCCGTGGAGCCCGATGTCACCCGTCCGGGCCTGCGTATTCGAATGTGACGGCCTCTGCGTTCACGGAACGCGTGGATACAGCTGGAACACACCGAGTATGACTCAAGGATTCATGAATTGCCGCCCCGTCCAGCACCATGACCCGTTCGGATGACACCGCATTGCAAACGTCGGCGGCTTCTTTCCACGGCGGCCTCTTTCCGGACGGCTGCTTTTCCGGGCGACTCCCCTCCGGGGCGGCTGCTTTTCGGGGTGGCTGCTTTTCGGGGCGGCTTCTTCCCTGGGCGACCGCTTTCCGGGGCGACTGCTTTCCGGGGCGACTGCTTTCCGGGGCGGCTCCCTTCCCGGGCGGCTTCCCTCCGCAAGGGGCCGTGGGATCCCGCGTCGGGAAGATCCGCGTGGGCCGGCCGGCGCCGCCGCCCCTTCACCACCCCGCCCTGTGGAACCGGCTCGCGTGTGAGGCAGTCTTTCTCCCCGTGGCTAGCGTTCCGCAACACAACGGGCCGGGTGACACGGTCGCGCACATGGTGGTGTGCGGGGACGACGGGCTCGCGCACCGGCTGGCCGCCGAGTTGCGCGGGGTGTACGACGAGCAGGTGACCCTCGTCGTGCCGCCCGCCACTCGGGTCGCCCGGCAGCCGGTGGTGGGCCGCGCACGTGCCTCCGCGCTGCTCGACCGGGTCTCCGCCGCCGTCACGCGCGCGGCAGGCAACGGCAACGGCGCGGAGGGGCGCGGCACCGGCGCCCCCGGCACCCGTGTCGCCCAGGCGCCCGGCCACGTACGGCTGTTGGAGGCCTCGGAAGCCTCCGAGGGCGTGCTCGCCGAGGCCGGGGTGGAGCGGGCCGCGGCCCTGGCGCTCGTCTATGACGACGACGAGACCAACATCCGCGCCGCGCTCACCGCCCGCCGCCTCAACCCGCGCCTCCGGCTGGTGCTGCGGCTGTACAACCGGCGGCTGGGGCAGCACATCGAGGCACTTCTCGACCAGGCGGCCGCCCTGGCCTCCGGTGGAAGCGACCCGGAGGACGAGGCGTTCGACGCGTCCACGACCGTGCTGTCCGATGCCGACACCGCCGCGCCGGCGCTGGCGGCGACCGCCGTGGCCGGCACCACAAAGGTCGTCCAGACCGACGGGCTGATGCTGCGGGCCGTGGAACGCCCGCCGCCGCTTCCCGGCGAGGTCGCCGACCCCGGACTCTGCACCCTGGCCCTGCTGTCGGCGACGGCGAGCGACCCCGCCGGCGCCGACGGCTCCGAGGGCAGCGGAGAGCAGGGGCCGCAACTCCTGCCCGACGAAAGGGCGGTCGCCGCGGCCACCGGACGTGGCACGGTCGTGCTGGAGACCGTCTCGTACACGGGTCCCCGCCTGCCCGCCGGGCGCAGCGTCGTCCCGCTGGCCTCGCTGCTGTCGCGACGGCTGCGCTGGTCGTTCGCTGGACTCGTGGGCTGTGTCGTCGCACTGGCGGTCGCGTCGATGGCGGTCACCGGGGAACCCCCGCTGCGCGCCACGTACTTGACGCTGCTCGACCTGTTCGCGATCAACAACCCGGCCATCGGGGAGCCCGCCGGGCGGCAGATCCTGCAACTGCTGTCCGGTCTCGTGGGTTTGCTGCTGCTGCCCGTGCTGCTGGCGGCCGTCCTCGAGGCACTCGGCACCTTCCGCAGCGGGACCGCGCTGCGCAAGCCGCCACGCGGGCTGTCCGGCCATGTGGTGCTGCTCGGCGTCGGCAAGATCGGTACACGGGTGCTCACGCGGCTGCGGGAGCTGAGGATCCCCGTGGTGTGCGTCGAGGGCGATCCTGAGGCGCGTGGCCTCGCGACGGCCCGGCGGCTGCGGGTGCCGGTCGTGCTCGGCGACGTCACGCAGGAAGGCGTCCTGGAGGCCGCCAAGATCCACCGGGCGCATGCGCTGCTCGCGCTCACCAGCGCCGACACCACGAACCTCGAAGCCGTTCTGTACGCGCGCTCCGTACGGCCCGATCTGCGGGTCGTACTGCGCCTGTACGACGACGACTTCGCGACCGCCGTCTACCGCACCCTGCGCGCCGCGCACCCACACGCGCTGACCCGCAGCCGCAGCGTGTCACACCTGGCCGCGCCCGCGTTCGCCGGGGCCATGCTGGGGCGGCAGATCCTGGGGGCGATCCCCGTCGAGCGGCGGGTGCTGCTGTTCGCCGCCGTGGACGTGGCCGGGCATCCGCAACTGGAGGGGCGGACGGTCGCGCAGGCCTTCCGCGCGGGGGCCTGGCGCGTGCTCGCCCTGGACACCACGGCTCCCGGCGAGCGGACTCAGGTGCCGGACCCCGGGACGGGCGGTCCGGGCCGTGCCTCGGGGCTGGTCTGGGACCTGCCGCCCACCTATGTCCTGCGTCCCGAGGACCGGGTGGTCCTGGCCGCGACGCGCCTCGGACTGGCGGAGCTCCTGGGGCGCAGGCGCGGCGAAAGGGCGGGGGCGTAGCCGCGCACGGGCGGAGGCTTCGGCCGATGCGGTCGTGCCTGGTCAGAAGGTTGCCCCGAATAGTTATCCACAGGCTGGGGGCCTCGCCCACGCGAGGGGCACGGGCCAGGCACTATGGGGCCATGACTGAGAGCAACGGGTCCACCTCGCCCGAGCGCGGCGGGGACATGCCGGACTGGGAAAAGCGCTTCCGGGCGCCGCGGGTGTCACTGCCGGACTGGGCGGAGGACGCGCCGCACCGCGCGTTGTTCGTCTCCAACGCCACGGGGACGTACGAGCTGTATGCGTGGGACCGCACCACGGGTGAGCAGCGCCAGGTCACGGACCGGCCGAACGGCACGACGGACGGGGTGCTCTCACCGGACGGCGAGTGGATCTGGTGGTTCGACGACACCGACGGGGACGAGTTCGGCATCTGGAGACGCCAGCGGTTCACGCCCGGTACCTCCGTCGCGGGCTCCGGGAGTTCCGGCGCCGGCTCCAGGACCGACGAGCCGGCGGCTCCCGGCCTCGAGCCCTCGTACCCGGCCGGGCTCGCGATCGGGCGGGACGGGCGGACGTCGGTCGTGGGCCGCTCCACCGACGAGGACGGTTCGACGCTCCATCTCGTACGGGCCGGTCAGGACCCGGTGGAGATCTACCGGCACCGCGAGTCGGCCGGGGTGGGCGGCCTCTCGCACGACGGTTCGCTGATCGCCGTCGAGCACACCGAGCACGGCGACGCGATGCACTCGGCCCTGCGCGTGCTGCGGCCGGACGGCTCGACGGTGGCGGAGCTGGACGACACCAAGGGCGGCAGGGTCGAGCTGGGCCTGGAGGCGCTGGGCTTCGCACCGGTCGACGGGGACACCCGTCTGCTGGTCGGGCACCAGCGGCGCGGCCGGTGGGAGCCGCTGGTGTGGGACGTCACCTCGGGCGAGGAGACGGACCTGGCGCTGGAGCTGCCGGGCGACGTGGCCGCGGAGTGGTATCCGGACGGCTCCGCGCTGCTGATCGTGCACAGTTTCGAAGCGCGCAGCGAGCTGCTGCGGTACGACCTGGCGACGCGTGAGCTGGTGCGGGTGCCGACGCCGCCGGGCTCGGTGTCCGGAGCGACGGCGCGCCCCGACGGGACCGTGGAGTACCTGTGGTCGTCGGCGGCCGAGCCGCCGGTGGTGCGGTCGACGTCGGGCAAGGTCGTGCTGGATCCGCCCGGGATGAAGTCGCCCGGGTCGGTGCCGGTCGAGGACGTGTGGGTGGAGGGCCCGGGCGGCCGCATCCACGCACTGGTGCAGAAGCCGGCGGGGGCGACCGGGCCGCTGCCGACGGTGTTCGACATCCACGGCGGCCCCACCTGGCACGACAGCGACTCGTTCGCGGCGGGCCCGGCGGCCTGGGTGGACCACGGATATGCCGTGGTGCGGGTCAACTACCGGGGTTCGACGGGGTACGGACGCGAGTGGACGGACGCCCTCAAGCACCGGGTCGGACTGATCGAGCTGGAGGACATCGCGGCGGTACGGGAGTGGGCGGTGTCCTCCGGGCTCGCGGACCCGGAGCGGCTGATCCTGACCGGCGGCTCCTGGGGTGGGTATCTGACCCTGCTCGGGCTCGGCACCCAGCCGGACGCGTGGACCATCGGGATCGCGGCGGTGCCGGTGGCGGACTACGTGACGGCGTACCACGACGAGATGGAGACGCTGAAGGCCATGGACCGGACCCTGCTCGGGGGCACGCCCGAGGAGGTGCCGGAGCGGTTCGAGGCGTCGTCGCCGCTGACGTACGTCGACGCGGTGAAGGCGCCGGTGTACATCTCGGCGGGGGTGAACGACCCGCGCTGCCCGATCCGCCAGGTCGAGAACTATGTGGACCGGCTCGCCGCGCGGGAGGCGGTGCACGAGGTGTACCGGTACGACGCGGGGCACGGCTCCCTGGTGGTGGACGAGCGGATCAAACAGGTGCGGCTGGAGCTGGACTTCGCGGAGCGTCATCTGGGGAGGTGAGAGAAGCGGCACCCCGTGCGGCGGACGGGGCCGGCCCGCCGGGTGCGGCCCGTGCCGCAGAGGGGGCCCAGTCCGCCGAATGCGGCCCATGCGGCCGACGGGGCCCGTCCGCCGAATGCGACCATGCGGCCGACGAGGCCCGTCCGCCGAATGCGACCATGCGGCCGACGAGGCCCGTCCGCCGAATGCGGCCCGCTGCCGGCTGGCTCGCCCGCCGGGGCCTCGGGGCGGGACGGTCAGCTCGCGGTGGCCCGGGACTCGCTCTCCGGGGTGGCCTTCTCGTTCGGGGCCGTCTCCGCCGGGGCCGTGATGGCCAGTCCCAGTTCCGCGTCCCGGGCGTACTCCACCTCGCGCCGCAGCAGACGGAACCACATGAAGACGGTGAAGCCCGCGAAGACGAACCACTCGCCCGTGTAGCCCAGGTTCTGGAACGCCTTCAGATCCAGTCCGCTTCCCTGAGGGGCCGTCGCCGGTACCGCCTTCATGCCGCTGTCGGCCTTGTCGAGCGTGACCCAGGCGTCGTACACCCGGTACGGCACCAGGTTCACCAGCGATGCGGAGCTGATCGCGGCGGTCTGATCGGAGGGGAGCCCCCCGCCGCCTCCCGCCGCTCCCGCGCCCGGGCTCTCCGACGCCTGCAACGCGCCGGTGACGGTGACGTCACCGGCCGGCGCGGCCGGCGCCTTCGCGGGATCCGCGTCGCCCGGCAGCCAGCCCCGCACGACCGGCAGAGCCTTGCCCCCGTCGGTGCGCAGCATGGTCAGCACATAGAACCCGCGTCTGCCGTCCAGTTCCCGGTCCGGCACCAGCAACTGCTTTCCGTACCGTCCGGTGGCCGTGGCCCGCTTCCCGGACGTGTTCTTGTCGACCGGCAGCAGCTCCCCGAGTGGCCGGGCCGCCTCCTTGCGGTCCGCCGTGGCCTGTTCACTCACCGCCTGCTGCTCGTGCATCCGGGACTCGAACCGGCTCAGCTGCCATGACCCCATGAAGACGCAGAAGGGGATGGCCAGCAGCACGAAGACGTTGATGCCCCACCAGCGGGGCGTCAGCAGAAACCGGTACACGCCCTCAACGGTACGGTGCCGTCCCCGCGGACCCGCCCGTGGGGCCCGGCGTAGCGGTGCGCGCTCCCGACGGGAGCCGGGCCCGCGGTTCAGGTCGCCGGGAGCATCCCCGTGCGGTAGACCGTGCCGGCGCAGGCGTTGGAGACCGTCGCGGTGGTGGTTCCGGAGCCGGTCACGGGAGTGTGGGAGACGACCACACTGCCGTCGGCCACCCCGTCCTCAGTCATCAGCTGCGGTGCGGCTCCGCTGCCCTCCGAGGTCGTGCCGCCACTTGTGGCGAGGCTCTCCGAGGGGCTCGGGTCCGGGGAGGGTCCGCCGGTGCCGCCGCCCGTGGTGGGGCATGTCTCCGAGGGGACCCAGGCGAACTTGACCTCGTACGCCGCGCCGGGCTTGAGCACCAGCGAGGTGATTTCCTGGGACGGGTCGGGCAGCCCGGTGGCCGCGTCGCCCGCGACATGGTTCACCACATTGATCTTGGACGGGTCGGCGGCGCCCTGGGGTGCCGTGGCCACGGTGCCGGCGCCCGGGACGGTGCAGCTCGTGGTGGAGACGTTGGCCACGCGGAACGTGCCGTAGACCGTGCCGGTGGAGTCCGGTGCGCCCTCGGTGGCGGTGGCACCACCGAGCTGGGCCGCCGTGCAGGCGGGTGCGCTCTGCGCGGAAGCCGTCGGGTTGGCCCCGCCGGTGGCTCCGCCGGTCGCGCCCTTGCCCTTGTCCTCCTTGCCCTTCTGGCCGCCCTGGTCCTTGCCCTTGGACGTGCCGCCGGAGCCGGCCGCGCCGCTGGAGCCGCCGTCCGGGCCCTTGCCCTGGTTCGTGCCGCCCTGGGCCTGCGAGGCCTGAGCGGCGATGGAGGGATCGGTGTCGGAGCCGGTGGCTTCGGAGACATGGACGAAGGCCGGGATCGCCATGCCCATGAACAGCGCGGCGGCCGCCATGCCGACGACGGCCTGCCGCTTTCGGGCCCGCCGGGCGGGCACCGCGCGCCGCAGATGCTCCAGGGTGCCTTCGAGCGGCTCGATGTCACCCACCGCCTGGTGCAGCATCCGCCGCAGCGCCAGTTCGTCGGGAGCGAGGCCCTCGGCGTTTCCCGCGGGCTCGTCCCCCTCGCCGGTCCGCCCGGAGCCCAGGCCCGCGCCCGCGCGGCCCTCGGCGCCGTCACTCCCCCGCGCGGAACGGTCGGCGGCGGAGGCGTCGGCAGCGGAGGCGTCGGCAGCGGCCTGGTCCGGCCGGGCTTCCTGTCGGCCCTGGTCGTCGGGGCGGTGGTTCACAGTTCCGTTCCCAGCGTGCTGCTCGTGGTCGTCCTCGTGGGGCGCGGACCGGTCCGTCGGCTCGTGCCACACATCTGGCTCATGTCGTTCGTGGGAGTCATGTCCCCGGACGTCGGGGCGCCGCTCCTCGTACTCGCTCATGCCGACGCCCCCATGGCAGTGCGCAGCGCCGCGATGCCGCGTGACCCGTACGCCTTCACCGAGCCCAGCGATATCCCCAGCGTCTCGGCGACCTGAGCCTCGGTCATGTCCGCGAAGTAGCGCAGCACCAGCACCTCACGCTGCCGGCGTTGCAGGCCCTTCATGGCCCGGATCAGCGAGTCGCGCTCCAGCTGGTCGTATGCGCCCTCTTCCGCGCTCGCCATGTCCGGCATCGGCTTGGACAGCAGCTTGAGGCCGAGGATGCGGCGGCGCAGCGCCGAACGCGACAGGTTGACGACCGTCTGGCGGAGGTAGGCGAGCGTCTTCTCCGGGTCGCGGACGCGCTTGCGCGCGGAGTGGACGCGGATGAACGCCTCCTGGACGACGTCCTCGCAGGACGCGGTGTCGTCGAGGAGGAGTGCCGCGAGTCCGAGGAGGGAGCGGTAGTGGGCACGGTAGGTCTCGGTCAGATGGTCCACCGTGGTGCCGGCGGCCGTCGTCTCCTCAGCGCCCTCGCGCTGGCTGGGTATGCGGGCGGACCGCGCTGTGGGCATGGGGGCGATCACCGGCATGCCGCCGGGCGCGCCGGGCATGCGGGGGCGGGGCGGGCGGAGGGCCGTGCCCCTCGGCCGTACCGCGGTGAATTCGAGTACCTCTGCCACGCCAGTTGGACACGTCTCCCCGCGTCAGGGTTGTACGCGACGGGCAACACCTTTGCCGCAGACAGCACGTCCGCCGGCGCGTCCCCTTGTGCGCCCCCCAGCGCAGCGGACCGTGCGTCTAGTGCCCTCATGCGAACCAGCTTTCCCCTATGCCCCGTGTGTGACGGTGCCCGCCCCCCGGAGGGCGACCGCAAAGACGCTCCCCGCTCCGCAAGCGGTTGCGGGACGGGGAGGGAAATCTTCGAACGCCCGATGGGTTCGATTCAAGTGGTCCGGACCATGACGGTCAATGGAGCCTACACAGATCCTACAAACCTTCCAGCGGCCAGCCGGAGGGCGTCCCCACCAGGTGAGACGGGAAGCCCCTCCTACCAGGCCGTCCCGCCTACCAGGCCGTCCCGCCTACCAGGCCGCCCCGCCTACCAGGCCGTCCTTCCTACGAGGCGTCCCGCTACCAGGCCGCCCCGCCTACGAGGCCGCCCACTCCGCAGCGACCAGCTCCGCGATCTGTGCCGTGTTCAGCGCCGAGCCCTTGCGCAGGTTGTCCCCGCACACGAACAGTTCGAGCGCGGTCGGGTCGTCGAGGCAGCGGCGCACCCGGCCCACCCAGGTCGGGTCCGTACCGACCACGTCGGCGGGCGTGGGGAACTCGCCGGCGGCGGGGTCGTCGAAGAGAACGACGCCGGGTGCGGTGGCGAGAATGTCCCGGGCGCGGTCGACCGTGACCTCGTCCTCGAAGCGGGCGTGGACGGTGAGGGCGTGCGCGGTGACCACGGGCACGCGCACACAGGTGACCGCCACCCGCAGCCGGGGCAGCCCCAGGACCTTGCGGGACTCGTCGCGGATCTTCATCTCCTCCGAGGACCAGCCGTCCTCGCGGAGCGATCCCGCCCAGGGGACGACGTTCAGCGCCACCGGCTCCGGGAACGGGCCCGTGTTGTCGCCGACCGCACGCCGTACGTCGCCGGGGCTGGTGCCCAGCTCCGTCCCCGCGACCAGTGACAGCTGCTGGCGCAGGGTGTCGATGCCGGCGCGTCCCGCGCCGCTCACGGCCTGGTAGGAGGAGACCACCAGCTCGCTCAGCCCGAACTCGGCGTGCAGCGCGCCGAGCGGCACGATCATCGAGAGGGTGGTGCAGTGGGGGTTGGCGATGATGCCGCGGGGACGCACCCGGGCGGCGTGCGGATTGACCTCCGGCACGACCAGCGGCACCTCGGGGTCCATCCGGAACGCACCCGAGTTGTCCACGACGACCGCGCCCGCGGCGGCGGCGACCGGCGCCCACCGGAGCGCGACCTCGTCAGGTACGTCGAACATCGCCACGTCGACGCCGGACAGTGCCTCCTCGTCAAGCGCGACGACCTCGACCTCCTCGCCGCGCACGGACAGCTTGCGGCCGGCCGAGCGGGGCGAGGCGATCAGGCGGATCTCGCCCCAGATGTCCGCGTGCTGGGACAGGATCTGGAGCATGACCGAGCCGACGGCCCCGGTCGCCCCCACGACCGCGAGCGTCGGCCGCCCGGTCCGCGCCGTCACCGGCGCTCCGTACCGTGTGCGCGCCGGGCCGTCGCGCGGACGGCCCGTGCCCGGCCCGCGAGGGCGCCCGTGGACGCCCCGCGGTCCTCGCCCCCGCGGGGCAGGCCGGTCATCGCCCGGTGCCTCCGTAGACGACGGCCTCGTCGCTCTCGGAGTCCAGGCCGAAGGCGCTGTGCACCGCGCGCACCGCCTCCGGGACGTCGTCCGCGCGCGTGACCACCGAGATACGGATCTCGGAGGTCGAGATCAGTTCGATGTTCACACCGGCGTCGCTGAGGGCCTCGAAGAAGGACGCCGTGACGCCCGGGTTCGTCTTCATGCCCGCGCCGACCAGGGAGATCTTGCCGATCTGGTCGTCGTAGCGCAGCGAGTCGTAGCCGATCGCCGTCTTGCCCCTCTCCAGGGCGTCGATCGCCTTGCGTCCCTCGGTCTTCGGGAGGGTGAAGGAGATGTCCGTGAGGCCGGTCGACGCGGCCGAGACGTTCTGGACGACCATGTCGATGTTGATCTGGGCGTCGGCGATGGCGCGGAAGATCGAGGCGGCCTCGCCCGGCTTGTCCGGCACGCCGACGACCGTGATCTTGGCCTCGGAGGTGTCGTGCGCGACACCGGAGATGATGGCCTGCTCCACCTTCTTGTCCCCTTGCTCGATCGGCTCGCTGCTGACCCACGTGCCCTGAAGCCCGCTGAATGACGAGCGGACGTGGATCGGGATGTTGTAGCGGCGCGCGTACTCCACACAGCGGTGGAGCAGCACCTTGGACCCGGACGAGGCCAGTTCCAGCATGTCCTCGAAGGAGATCCAGTCGATCTTCCGGGCCTTCTTCACGACGCGCGGGTCGGCGGTGAACACGCCGTCGACGTCGGTGTAGATCTCGCACACCTCGGCGTCGAGGGCGGCGGCCAGCGCCACGGCGGTCGTGTCGGAGCCGCCGCGACCCAGGGTCGTGATGTCCTTCTTGTCCTGGCTGACACCCTGGAAACCGGCGACGATGGCGATGTTGCCCTCGTCCAGCGCGGTACGGATGCGGCCCGGCGTCACGTCGATGATCCGGGCTTTGTTGTGGACCGAGTCGGTGATGACGCCTGCCTGGCTGCCGGTGAAGCTCTGGGCCTCGTGACCCAGGTTTTTGATCGCCATGGCCAGCAGGGCCATGGAGATCCGCTCTCCGGCGGTCAGCAGCATGTCGAACTCACGCCCGGCAGGCATCGGGGAAACCTGCTCGGCAAGATCGATCAGCTCGTCCGTCGTGTCGCCCATCGCGGAAACCACGACAACCACCTGGTTGCCGTTCTTCTTCGCTTCCACGATCCGCTTGGCGAC
The DNA here is from genome assembly GCF_040644655.1 of Streptomyces sp. NPDC046931. Lineage (NCBI taxonomy): Bacteria > Bacillati > Actinomycetota > Actinomycetes > Kitasatosporales > Streptomycetaceae > Streptomyces > Streptomyces sp. NPDC046931. The sequence continues at coordinate 485,325 of NZ_JBEYWX010000002.1, read as the reverse complement.
GCGCTTGATGCCCTCGGCATCGGCTACGGAGGAGCCTCCGTACTTCTGCACGACAAGGCCCACGTGCGCTCCTCGCTCAATCCGTCTCTTTCCGCACCTGCGCAGCGCCTGTGCGGTCGGCTCAGTCTATCGAGCGACCGAATCTCCCTTCCGGGGTACCGCATGGTGAGATGTCCCGCTCACGTCGGGATCATCCCGGTTTTCTTCGGACCCGGGACGGACGTACGACGGTTTCGCCGCAGCCTTCCGCGGGCAAACCGGCCGCTCCGCACGGCACCTGCCCCCGCCGCGCACCCCGTACTCGAAAACGTGCCGCGTGTCACAGCGGCCGACCGTGGGCCGCACGGTCCGGGTGGACCGTGCTCCCGGCCGTTCCTGGTCCCGGCGGCTACTTGACCGGCCGCAGTCCCAGCGGCCTCGCGATCTCCCGGACCATGACCCGGCCCGCCTCCTCCGCGAGGGTCTCGTCGCCGAGGTCCTGGTCGGTGTCCAGACCGTCGAGCTCCGCCAGGGGCTGGTTCAGCCGCACATGCGCGACCACGGACTGGAGCGCGCGCAGGGTCGCGGAGGCCGTCGAGCCCCAGTTGGAGAAGTAGGAGAACTGCCACCACCACAGCGCCTCCGTGATGCGGCCCGCACGGTAGTGGGCCATGCCGTGGCGCAGGTCCGTGATGATGTCCGCCAGGTCGTCGGAGATACGGGCCGGGACCGGGGCCCTGCGCGGTTCGTACGGGTCGAAGACCTCCGAGTAGACGTCGACCGGGTCCAGCATGGCGGCGAAGCGCTCACGCAGCCCGTCCACGTCCGCGTCCGGGCCCGTGTCCGGCTCGTAGCGCTCCTCCGGCACGATGTCCTCGTGCGCGCCCAGGCGGCCGCCCGCGAGCAGCAGCTGGGAGACCTCCAGCAGGAGGAAGGGGACGGCCGAGGCCGGCTCGTCGCCCTTCGCGACCTCCGTGACGGCGACCAGGAAACTCTCGATCTGATCCGCGATCTGAACGGCGAAGTCGTCCGGGTCCTGCGTCGTGGAGTGCAGCGTGGCGTCAGACATCTAGGAGTCGTCTCCCCTCGAAGGCGCGGCCGAGGGTGACCTCGTCCGCGTATTCCAGGTCCCCACCCACCGGGAGGCCGCTGGCCAGGCGGGTGACCTTGAGGCCCATGGGTTTGATCATCCGGGCGAGATACGTGGCCGTGGCCTCGCCCTCCAGATTGGGATCCGTGGCCAGGATCAGCTCGGTGACCGTGCCGTCCGCCAGTCTGGCGAGCAGTTCCCTGATGCGCAGGTCGTCCGGGCCCACACCCTCGATCGGGCTGATCGCGCCGCCCAGGACGTGGTAGCGGCCGCGGAACTCCCGGGTGCGCTCGATCGCGACGACGTCCTTCGGCTCCTCCACCACGCAGATCACCGACGGGTCGCGGCGGGCGTCACGGCAGATGCCGCACAGTTCCTCCTGCGCCACGTTGCCGCAGGTCGCGCAGAAGCGGACCTTCGCCTTCACCTCGAGCAGCGCCTGGGCGAGCCGGCGGACGTCCGTCGGCTCGGCCTGCAGGATGTGGAAGGCGATCCGCTGCGCGCTCTTGGGACCGACGCCGGGCAGCCGCCCCAGCTCGTCGATGAGGTCCTGGACCACGCCTTCGTACAACGGACTGCCTTTCCCTGGAGAGTTCGGTACGTACCGAAGCCGGGCTCGGTTTCTTGGTACGTACGGTAGTTGGCCCTCGCCTTGCGCAGAAGGGACGGGCCGGTGGACTCAGAACGGCAGGCCGGGGAGGCCGCCGCCCAGACCCTGGGCCAGCGGGCCGAGCTTCTGCTGCTGGAGCGCCTGCGCGTTCTCGTTGGCCGCCTGGACGGCCGCGACGATCAGATCGGCCAGCGTCTCGGTGTCCTCGGGGTCGACGGCCTTCGGGTCGATCACCAGGCCGCGCAGTTCACCGGCGCCGGTGACCGTGGCCTTCACCAGGCCGCCGCCCGACTGGCCGTCGACCTCCGTCCGCGCCAGCTCCTCCTGGGCCCGCGCGAGGTCCTGCTGCATCTTCTGGGCCTGCTGGAGCAACTGCTGCATGTTGGGCTGGCCACCACCGGGAATCACGATCAGCTCCTGGTCTCGTACGGTACGGCTGGCAGGTGCGTACGGCTGTCAGGGCGGGGTTTTGCCGCCTGGCACGAGCCTACGTGGTCACCGGGACGAGCGCTCCGGTAGTCCGTCCGGAGTCAGTCCGGGCATGCGACCACACTCTTTCGAGTGGGTTTGCGGGGCGGCCTCCCCCCGGCCGAGGCCCACTTCCGGGCGGAAATGCGAGGAAACCCGGGTCTTCGCCGTCCGGAGGACGGTAGGAAGGGTCCGGCGCTTCAGCACCATGCGTCACGGTCACATCGCGGAGCGTGCGCAGCGTCGGCGGGCGCGCGCCCGCGAAGGGGCCATCGCGGAACGTCAGAGCCGTACGTAGGGAGTGCCGGGTGAGTCAGCCGGAGATGCAGCCCGAGGGTCCGCTCCAGGACGGGCGGGGCGACGGCGCGGCGGGGCTTCGGCCGGGCGACCTCGGGGGGCGGCCGTTCCCGCACGGCGACTGGGGCGAGCCCGCGGAGCGGCTCGAGGAGCTGTACCGGTGGGTGGAGCGCCGCGCGCTGGAGACCGCGGCCTGGTACCTCGCGAACCGGGTGTGGAAACGGCGGGGTGCGAGGGCGCTGCGCGTGTGCACGGCGGTGGGGTTGGTGTGCGGGGCCGCGCTTCCGCTGCTCGATCTGACCGGGGTGGCGGACGGCGCCGTGCCGTGGGCGTATCTGTCCCTGCTCCTCGGGATGGCGTGCATCGCCGCGGACCGGTTCTTCGGGGTGACCTCCGGGTGGATGAGGGACGTGGCGACCGCCCAGGCCCTGCAACGGCGGCTCCAGACACTCCAGTTCGACTGGGCGACCGAGAGCGTGCGGGAGGTGCTCGGGCCGACGGAGGGGACCGCGGGCGAGGCGGCGGAGCGGTGCCTTTCGGTGTTGCGGCGGTTCTGCGAGGACGTCACGGAGCTGATGCGGGCGGAGACCGCGGACTGGATGGTGGAGTTCCGCCGGGGGTGCGCGCCGCTGGTGCTCCAGTCGGTGGGGACGGTCGCGCCGCGGACCGAAGGGGTGGTGCCGGGGAGGTTCGCCCCGCAGGCGGGGGCCCGCCCGAACATGCCGAGGCAGCGGCCGCCGGACCCACGGTGAGCCGTCCAGGCCCCGTGCGGCGGGATCGGGTGCGGCGGGAGGGCGGCCGGCGGACGGGCGGCGGCCTCAGCCGTCGTCGTCCGCGCAGAGCGGCAGCACCGCCGCCGCGGAGCACGGCAGATGGCGATGGGTCCGGATCACGTTCTCCCCGGTGCTCTGACTGAGGTAGGCGAGGAATCCGGCGGTGAGGGAGCCGATGGGCGGGCGGCGGTAGGTGTAGGCGTACTCGACGCCGCGGTAGGGGTAGTTGCTCCTGCGGTGCTCGATGTCCTGGACGGAGGCTGCGGCGCCGTCCAGGGACACCCGGCGCAGGCCCTTGTGGCCGGTGGCGAGGTTGACTTCGCTGTAGCCGATGGCGCCGGGAATCCCGGCCACCGCGTCCAGCACCTTCTGGGTGGAGTCGAGTTCACAGCGCATGACGGGCGCGGACCCGTCGTCCTGGTGCACGCAGTCCAGCGACGTACTGGGGGCCCGCTCCCAGCTTCCGAGCACCCGCCGCTGGAAGATCTGCCGGGTGCCGGAGTCGGCGTTGCGGCTGACGAGCACCACGGGCAGGTCGGGCAGACGGGCGTCGAGCTGCCTCCAGCGGGTGATCTGCCCGCGGTAGATGCGGCGGACGTCGGTCAGGGAGAGCCCGCGTCCCAGGTCGATGCCCTCGTTGACGACCAGGGTGAAGGCGGACACGGCGACCGGGCTCCCGACGAGTTCACGGGCCCCGTCGGCCCTGGGGGTGGGCCCGTCGGAGAACGCGATCATGGCGGGGGAGCCCTTCGACCGGGAGCCCAGGGCGGTGAGTTCCCCGACGCCCGCCTCGCTGCCGTGCGCGTCCACCGTGATGTCGGATCCCGGGCACTTGTCCTGGTACTCCTTCGCCAGCTCCTGCACCACGGGCGCGAAGGCCGTCGAACCGGTGACCGTCAGGGTGCCCCGGGCGCACTCGATGGGGAGCGGGTGGTCGTCGCGGGCGATGACGATGCCGGCCAGTGTGAGAACGCTGAGCGTGAGCGTGATGCTGATCAGCCGGGCGGCCCGGCTGAACAGGGGCGGCTTGTCGTCCGGGGTGGCACTGCGGTTGGGGTGCACCTCGCCGTCGCGGATGCCGCCGATGAGCCGTATGTCGCGGCCCACGTCGCCGCCGGCGAGCAGCACGAGCAGCTTGAAGTGGTCGCCCCGGTTGAGCGGGACCCGGGGGATCTGCAGCCGGTTGCCCTCGTAGCCGAATCCGCGATCCGCGGTGAAGTGGTCCATGAGGTGGTCGGTGTCGGTGGGTTGCGTGACCGACACACCCCGGATTGTGCGATCGGTGAACACCGCGGTCAGACCGTGGCGTTCGGGCCCGGTGTAGTCGTCGCGGTCGATGCCCTGCGAGCCGTCGTTCTCGATGCGCAACAGCACGAGTGTCGCGTCCACCATGCCCGGCGTCTCGTCGAAGAGACCAAGGCGTCTGTTGGCGCGGCCGGAACGGACGTCGTCGCCTATCGGGTTGTCCATCTGGACGCGGTAGCCGATGCGTTTGCGGCGCGGCACCCGGCGTTCGTACCAGACCATGACACCGGACGCGACGATGCCGAGGACCGCGGTCCCCACGGCCACGATGTTCTCTGGGCTCAACCACTGCACCGTGGGTCCCCCGCCACTCGCCCGAGCCGATCGTGGGGTCACCGTACGGGCCGTCGGCGGTGCGGTGCAGGGGACGGCCGCCGAAGTCCGTGTGACGTTCAACCGGCCGCCGGGTGACGGGACTTCAGTTCTGCCTGGTGTACGTGAGGGACTCGCCGCTGTTCCGGTTCACACGGCGCAGACGGCCGTCCGGCAGGATCGTCAGCTCCGTGGCGGCGCCCGGGGTGCAGGCGGAGGCGGGGCCCGCCGTGAGCGTGGAGGGGCCGATGTCCAACGGGCCGCTCGGACCGGGCGATCCGGCCAGCCCGGCTCGGAAGACGCAGTGGTACGTGCCGCTGCCGGCCGGGCCGTCCGCGGTCAGCGAGAGCACCGGGTCGCCCACGCCGCCCTGCCGGATGACCAGACGGCGGGTGTGGTGTCCGTCCGCGGTGTCCAGGGCTGCGGTCCAGGTGCCGAGGAAGGCGTCGGGGACGGCACCGGCCGCGGTCGGCTGCGCGGTGGGGCCGGCGGTGGCCGGGGCGGAGGGCGCGGGGGTGTGCGGGGCGGAGGTGTGCGAGGTTGTGCGGCCGCCGCCGCTCGTCGCGGTCCCGCCGCGCATCAGCGCGTACACCGAGCCGCCCGCGCCGAGCGCCACGACCAGGGCGGCGGCCAGCAGCGCGGCGGTGGAGCGGCCGCTTCTGCGCCGCGGCTCCTGCCGGCCCGGGTCGCCGTGGACGTACGGGCCGTACGGCTGGGCCGGGCCGTAAGGCTGGCCCGGGCCGTAAGGCTGGCCCGGGCCGAAGCCGCCGTGGCCGGGAGGCTGAGGGTGCTGCTGCGGGTTGCCGTACGCGGCGGGCGGCGGCGTCCCGGCGGGGCCGGCGCGGCCGGGGGAGGCGGGCCGGCCGGGCGACGGCGGGGCGGCACCGTACGGCGCCTCGGACGCGGACGCGTGCTCGGGCGGAACCTCGGAAGCGGGAGTCGCCGGGAGCCGCTTGGTGAGGTCCACGGACGCGTGGGGGGCACCGGCGCCGGGCATCCGGGCAGCCCCGGCGGGACCATCGGCGCCACCGCTGCCACCGGTGGCATCCGCCACGCCGCCGGGCGCATCCGGCAGACGCCCGCTCGGAACCGTCGGCGCCCCGTGCGCACCCACCGGCCTCCCCGAGCCCCCGCCCGCCGAATCCACGGCGGCCGAGGGGGGCGGTGCGGCCGAAGGGGCAGATGCGGCCGGCGGTGCCGGTGCGGCCGAAGGGGCAGATGCGGCCGGCGGTGCCGGTGCGGCCGAAGGGGCAGATGCGGCCGAAGGGACAGATGCGGCCGGCGGTGCCGGTGCGGCCGAAGGGGCCACACGGTCCTGGGGATCCGCCGCATCGCCCGAGTCCGCCGTGGCTGCCGCACGACCGGCTCCTTCCGGCCGGGTCACCACCGCCGTGGCCTCCGCCGCGGCCTCCTCGGGGTCCTCCGTGTCCAGCAGCCGCACGGCGTGGCGGCCGAGCTGGGCGACCAGTGCGGCGGGCAGCCAGGGGTCCCGGGTGCGGCCGCCGGAGACGGTGTCCTCGGCGCCGGTCCGCTCCAGGATCTCCGCCGGGGTGGGCCGGGCCGCCGGGTCCTTGCGCAGGCAGTCGCGGACGAGATCGAGGAGGCTCTCGGGCACGCCCGTCAGGTCGGGGGCCTCCTGGGCGATGCGGAACATCAGCGCGTGCACCCCGCTGCCCCCGCTGCCGAAGGGAAGGGCGCCCGTCGCGGCGTAGGCGAGGACGGATCCCAGGCAGAAGACGTCGCACGCGGGCGTGACGCGGTCGCCGCGCACCTGCTCGGGCGCCATGAACCCGGGCGACCCGACCAGTGCGCCGGCGTGGGTGAGCCCCGCGCCGGTGCGGGTCTCCAGGGCGCGGGCGATGCCGAAGTCGATGACGCGGGGCCCGTCGATGGTCACCAGCACATTGGACGGCTTGAGGTCGCGGTGGATGAGCCCGGCGGTGTGGATGTCCTGGAGGGCGTGGGCGAGCCCGGCGGCCAGGACGCGGACGGACCGTTCCGGCAGTGCGCCGTGCTCGCGCGAGACCACGGTCTGGAGGGCGGGGCCCGCCACATAGCCGGTGGCGACCCAGGGGATGTCGGCCTCGGTGTCCGCGTCGAGGACGGGCGCGGTCCAGTACCCGCCGACCCGCCGCGCGGCCCGCACCTCCTGCCGGAAGCGTGCCCGGAACTCCTCCTGCGCGGCCAGCTCCTGCCGGACGAGTTTCACGGCGACGGTACGTCCGCGGTCGGAGCGGGCCAGATACACGTTGCCCATGCCGCCCGCCCCGAGCCGGGCCAGCAGCCGATAGGACCCGGCACTCCCCTGGAGCCTCGAGCCCGGGGGGATCCCCAGCGGATCCCCGCCCCCCAGCTTCTCCATCGCCTCACCTGCCCCCTGCCGCGACAGCCAGAGAATAGCCAGAGAACGACGCCGCCCACGCCGTCGCGGGGGCCCGCTGTCGACAGACTGTCGCGTTCCCGGCGCTACCGCAGACAGGACGCCGGTGTCACGGCCGGGTGCCCGGCTCCTACGCTCGGGCGCATGACGCCTCAGACCGACCCCCAGGCCGGCGCCGCCGTCAAGGCCGCGGACCGTGCGCATGTCTTCCACTCCTGGTCAGCGCAGGAGCTCATCGACCCGCTCGCCGTCGCCGGTGCCGAGGGGTCGTACTTCTGGGACTTCGAGGGCAACCGCTACCTCGACTTCACGAGCGGACTCGTCTTCACAAACATCGGCTACCAGCACCCGAAGGTCGTCGCCGCGATCCAGGAGCAGGCCGCCTCGATGACCACGTTCGCGCCCGCCTTCGCCGTGGAGGCGCGCTCGGAGGCCGCCCGGCTGATCGCCGAGCGCACCCCCGGCGACCTCGACAAGATCTTCTTCACCAACGGCGGCGCCGACGCGATCGAGCACGCCGTGCGCATGGCGCGCCTGCACACCGGCCGCCCCAAGGTGCTGTCCGCCTACCGCTCGTACCACGGCGGCACCCAGCAGGCCGTGAACATCACCGGTGACCCGCGCCGGTGGCCCTCCGACAGCGGTGCCGCGGGGGTGGTGCGCTTCTGGGCGCCGTTCCTGTACCGCTCCCGTTTCTACGCGGAGACGGAGCAGCAGGAGTGCGAGCGGGCCCTGGAGCACCTGGAGACGACCATCGCCTTCGAGGGGCCGGGGACGATCGCCGCGATCGTCCTGGAGACCATCCCCGGCACCGCCGGGATCATGGTCCCGCCGCCCGGCTATCTCGCGGGTGTCCGCGAGCTGTGCGACAAGTACGGGATCGTCTTCGTCCTCGACGAGGTGATGGCCGGGTTCGGGCGCACCGGCGAGTGGTTCGCGGCGGACCTGTTCGACGTCGTCCCGGATCTGATGACCTTCGCCAAGGGCGTGAACTCCGGGTACGTGCCGCTCGGCGGCGTCGCCATCTCCGGGCGGATCGCGGAGACCTTCGGGAAGCGGGCCTACCCGGGCGGACTGACGTACTCGGGGCATCCGCTGGCGTGCGCGGCGGCCGTCGCGACGATCGAGGTGATGGCCGAGGAGGGCGTCGTGGAGAACGCGGCGGAGCTCGGTGCGTCCGTCGTGGAGCCGGGTCTGCGCCGGCTGGCCGAGCGCCACCCCAGCGTCGGCGAGGTGCGCGGGATCGGCATGTTCTGGGCCCTGGACCTGGTCAGGAACCGGGAGACCCGGGAGCCGCTGGTGCCCTACAACGCGGCCGGGGAGGCGGCGGCGCCGATGGCCGCGTTCGCCGCCGCCGCGAAGGCGAACGGCGTGTGGCCGTTCGTGAACATGAACCGCACGCATGTCGTGCCGCCGTGCAATGTGACGGAGGCCGAGCTGAAGGAGGGACTCGCGGCCCTCGACGCGGCGCTCTCCGTGGCGGACGAGTACACCGAGTAGGACGAGATCCCCGGGAACCCGAACGCGTAAGGTGGCGTGCTCGTAGACGTACATGCGGACGTACACGAGCACGCCACCCGCACGTGACGAGGGAGAGGCCCCACCCATGCCCGGCAGCACCGGCAACGGCGCCGTGACCCGCAGCACCCTGCGGCAGCAGGTCGCCGACGCGCTCCGTGACGAGGTGCTGGCCTGCCGGTTGCAGCCCGGGCAGGAGTTCACGGTGAAGGAGATCGCCGAACAGTACGGCGTCTCCGCCACCCCGGTCCGCGAGGCCCTGGTGGATCTGTCGGCCCAGGGCCTGCTGGACGCCGTGCAGCACCGCGGTTTCGAGGTGCGCGCCTACTCCCTCGACGACTACCGCGGCATGATCGAGGCCCGGGGCCTCGTCACCGACGGGATCTTCCGCCTCCTCATCGCCAACGGCGGCGAGGCCACGCTCCAGGGCGCCCCGCTGACCGCCGCCCTGGCCGCGGTGCGCCGCCGCGGCGAGGAGGCCCAGCGCGCCGCCGCCGCGGGGGAGCTGAACGTCCTCATCGGCTACGACCTGCGCTACTGGCGCGAGCTGAGCGCCCTGTACAGCAACCCCTACCTCGCCGACTTCCTGCACCGGCTGCGGGTGCAGTCCTGGGTGTGCACGGTCCAGCATCTGCGCAAAGTCACCCAGCTCAAGGGCCGTCTTTGGTGCGGATACACCGATGTCGTCGACGCGCTCGCCCGCCGCGACCCCGCCGCCGCGCAGGTCGTGGTCGCCGAGTACAACGCGCACTCCGTGGCCCTCCTCGAGCGGGTGGCCGCGGAATGAGCGAGACCGGGACCGCGCACGTCACAGAGGACATGCCGGCCACCGTCGACCTGTCCGTCGTCGTCCCCGCCTACAACGAGGAGAAGCGGCTCGGCCCCACCCTCGACGCGATCGCCGGGTATCTGCGCGACAACGAGAGCCGCGTCGGCACCTGGGAGGTCGTCGTCGTCGACGACGGGTCCACCGACGGCACCCGGGACGTCGCCGGGGCCGCCTCGGCCCGCGACCGGCGTGTGCGGCTGGTCACCAGTCCCCGCAACCGCGGCAAGGGCCACGCCATGCGCCTCGGCGTCCTCGCCTCCTCGGGCCGCCGGGTCCTGGTCACGGACGCCGACCTGGCCACCCCGATCGAACAGCTGGAGGCGCTCGACAAGGCGCTGGCCGAGGGGTTCTCGGCGGCGGTCGGCTCCCGCTCGGCGCCGGGCGCGACCATCGAGCGGCACCAGAGCCCCGTCCGCGAGCTGCTCGGGCGTGCCGGAAACGTCCTGATACGCCAGGTCGCCGTGCCCGGGGTACGCGACACCCAGTGCGGCTTCAAGCTCTTCGACGGCGACCGGGCCCGTGAGGCGTTCGCCGCGTCCCGGCTCACCGGCTGGGGCATCGACGTGGAGATACTCCAGCACTTCCGGCGCTCGGGCTGGCCCGTCACCGAGGTGCCGGTGCGCTGGGCGCACCAGCCCGGCTCGAAGGTCCGTCCGCTGGACTACGTCCGCGTCCTCGGCGAGCTGACCGCCCTCAAGCTCCGCTCGGTCCGACCGGCCGATCTGCTCGCGGCCGCGGCGTTCCTGCTGATGGCGGTGGGCCTGTACGCGGGCCGCTGGGCGGACCCGAACCACCGCTATCTTCCGGACTCGATGCAGGACCAGAACCAGTGGGAGTGGTTCTTCGCGGTGACGGCCGACAACGTGGCCCATCTCCGCACTCCCCTGTTCACCACCCTCCAGGGGTTCCCCGACGGGGTGAACCTCATGGCCAACACGGTCATGCTCGGCCTGTCCGTCCCCTTCGCACCGGTCACCCTCGCCTTCGGCCCCGCGATCTCCCTCGCCCTGGTGATGACGCTCGGGCTGGCCGCCACCGCCACGGGCTGGTACGCGCTGATCGTCCGGCGCGTGGTACGGCACCGGGGCGCGGCCTTCGCCGGCGCGGCGCTCGCCGCCTTCGCGCCGCCGATGGTCAGCCACGCCAACGCGCACCCGAACTTCGTGGTGCTGTTCGTGATTCCGCTGATCATCGAGCGGGCGCTGCGGCTGTGCGCGGGCGCGCGGGTGGCGCGGGACGGCGTGGTCCTCGGGCTGATGGCGGCGTACCAGATCTTCCTGGGCGAGGAGCCGCTGCTGCTGGCGGCCCTCGGCATGGTGCTGTTCGCGGGCGCCTACGCGGCGGTGCGCCCGGAGGTGGCGAAGGCGGCCGTGCGCCCGACGCTCAAGGGCCTGGCGATCGCCGCCGCGGTGTGCCTGCCGATCGTCGCGCTGCCGCTGTACTGGCAGTTCTTCGGCCCGCAGAGCTACACGAAGGTGCTGCACGCCGAGAACATGGGGAACAGCCCCCGGGGCCTGCTGTCCTTCGCCGAGCGCTCACTGATCGCCGGCGACGCGACCTCGGCGGGCGCTCTCTCCCCGAACCCGACCGAGCAGAACGCCTTCTACGGCTGGCCGCTGGCGCTGCTGGCCTTCGCGATCGTCCTGCGGCTGTGGGATCGGGCACTGGTCAAGGCGCTGGCCTTCACGGCGGCGGCCGGGGCTCTCCTCTCCCTGGGGCCGCGGTTCGGGATACCCCTGACGAACATGACGGTCCCCGGCCCCTGGGCGCTGCTCGCGCACCAGCCCCTGTTCGAGTCGGTGATCGAGGGCCGGGTGGCGATGGTGTGCGCGCCCGCGCTCGGCATGCTGCTGGCGGTGGCGGTGGAGCGGCTGGCACGCACACCGCGCGTCGGCCGCCAGTTCCTGGGCCTGACGGCGGTCGCGGCGGCGCTCATCCCGATCCTTCCGGCCCCGCTGAAGGCGGTGGAGCGGCCGCGGGTTCCGGCCTTCATCGCGGACGGCATGTGGAAGACGTACGTCGGCAAGGACGAGACGCTGGTGCCGATCCCGCTGCCCGACTCGGGCAACGCGGAGGCGCTGCACTGGCAGACCGCTGCGGGCCTGAAGTTCAAACTGCCCGGCGGTTACTTCAACGGCCCCTACGGCAGCGAGCGCGTCGGCATCTACGGCGCCTCCCCCCGCTACACCTCCAGCATGCTGCGGGACATCAGCTTCACCGGGGTGGCGCCCGTGATCGGCAAGAACTGGCGGGCGCAGGCGCGGGCCGACTTCGCGTACTGGAAGGCGGGGGTGCTGGTGCTGCCCCCGCAGCAGTACCAGGACCGGTTGCGTGAGACCGTGGACAAGCTGGTGGGACGTCCCGGTAAGTGGGTCGGCGGGGTATGGGTATGGGACCTGCACGACAACAGCCACCCGGCTTCCGCGCGCACTACGCTGCCTGCACCACACCGATGACCGAGGAGCTTACTGTTGGCCTGTGACCTGTGGCTGGTCCCGCTCGTCGACGTGCTGTGCCACACGCCCGACAACCCGTTCGCCGAGGAACTCGCCCTCTACGACAAGGCGCTGGTCGAGGCGGGACTGCCGCCGGTGCCGGTGTACCAGTACATGCCGGGGCTGACCGGTGAGGTCGCTCCGGTCGCGGGTTTCGACTACGACGCGCTGCATTTCCTGCGCCGCGCCTATCTGCTCCAGGTGTGCGGGCTCGCCGTGACCCCGGTCGACGAACTGGGCGGCGACTACGAGCAGCTCCTGGAGATGTTCGAGTCGACCGCCCAGCAGTCGCATCTGGTGTGGCACTACGACCACGCGGGCGCCTATGTCCCGGTGGACTTCCCGCACCCCCTGTCCAACGACGAACTCCTCGCGGGGGGCGGCCCGTTGGGATCCTCCCAGGCACTGCTGCGAGAACTGGAGTTCGTGGCACCGTCGATCGGCATCGACCCGGCGAACCCACCGGTCGCCCCGGAAGCCCCGCTCGCCCCCACGGCGTTGGAGGAGCCGGCGCTGCCCGCCCCCTACGACCCGAGCCCCTTCGCCCGCGAACGGCACGTCTGGCTGGGGCTGCACGCGGCGGCGACCCGGAGCCTCGCCCAGGGCTCGATGATCGTCTTCAGCTGAGACCTACGGCAGGACCCTGCCGAGGCCCCGTACGGGGGCAGATGCGGACGGCCCGGGTGCGGAACCCGGGCCGTCGCAGGGCAGCTCGCGAGGGAGCGTGGTGTCAGCCGCGGTGGCTCGCCCGGGCGAGCGCGGGCACGAAGCGGAGGGCGTCCACAGTGCCGACGCCGGTGGCCATGTCGTAGCCGCGGACGGCCTTGTAGCCGGTGACGCCTTCGTAGCTGTTGCCGGTGCCGTCCTTGACGTCGACGATGCCGGTGCCCTTGCGCTGGGACAGGGCGTACAGCGCCGCGTTGATGTTGCCCACCCGGTGGCCCGCCGCCTGGTCGGCGAGGGCGATGATGCCCGCGAAGAGCGGGGATGCCTCGCTGGTGCCACCGGTGACGTCCCAGCCGGTGGCGGTCGGGTCGAAGCTGGAGTAGATCCAGGCGCCGCCGTTGACCGCGGCCGCCATCGACACGTCCGGGGTGCCGCGGCGGGTGCCGACGACGTTCCTCACGCCCTTCTGGAAGGCCGGTCGGCCGAAGACGTGGGACTGGCCGCCGCCGCTCGCGCCGTAGTCGTTGTAGACGCTGTCCGGCTTGACGCGCTCGCCCTTGTCGTTCAGGTGGAGCTGGGTGCCGCCGATGGAGGTGACCAGCGGGTCCGAGGAGGGCCAGGAGTTGACGCGCTTCTTGTAGTAGGTCTTGCCGTCCGCCTTGAGGTCCGTGGCGCCGCCGTCACCGGAGGAGGCGAGGACGGTCACATGCTTGCGGTTGGCGTCCTCGAAGGCGTACCGCAGCTTCTTGATGCTGGAGAAGTCGCCCTTGGAGAAGCCGGGGAAGGTGTTCTCGGTGGCGCCGAAGCTCTGGGTGATGACATCGCCGACCCCGTGGTCGATGAGGTACTTCTCTGCGCTCATCATCTCCGGCAGGCCGGTGGTGCCCTCGGTCTCCGCGACCGCCGTCTCCACCAGGACGATCTTGGCGTCGGGCGCCACGGCGTGGGCCATCTCGACGTCGAGGGTGGTCTCGCCGGCCCAGCCGGTCATGTCGGAGTTCTTGGGGTCGAAGACGGGCACCTTGCCCCACTTGACCACCTTGACCTTGGTGCTGTGCAGGCCGAACTGCTTGCTGTAGACGTCGAGGTCGTGCTGGATGGTCGGGGAGCCGAACGAGTCGACGATGACGATGGTGCGGCCCTTGCCCGTGATGCCCTTCCGGTACAGCGGGTTGAGGTTGTACGCGGTGCGGTACTGGAGCGGGTTGTAACAGGCGATGTGCCACTTGGCCTGGCACTGCTCGATGGGCAGCGGGCTGGCCACGCCGTGGACCAGGGTGTGCCCGGCGATGGCCGGAACCGCCTTGGTGTGCGGTACGGCGGCGGGCGCGGCGGTGGTGACGCCGGCCGGCGGAGCGCTCCCCAGCGCGGCGACGGCGAGAGCGGCGGCGACGGCCGTGGACGCCGCGACGCCCCGCGCCGAACGGGTTATGTGCATGTATCCCCCTGGGTGATCCCGAGTCAGGAAATGGTCTCCGCGCATCCCATCGAGTGAGTCATGCACAGATCAAGAGTGTTGGTCCGTCGATGCCGATCCCTTTACCCAAACAACACCTCACGGCAAGAACACCGCAGGCCGGGGCCGACCGGGTCAGAGACTCAAAGGCTCAGAAGACCGGCGTACCGTCCTGTGTCAGCCTCCAGTTGGCGACCGCGAAGTCCGCCGGGTCGAGGGTGCCCTTCGACGTCACGTAGTCGATCATGAGCTGGCGGATCTCGTTGGTGGAGCTGTAGGCGATACCGGCCGAGGCGATGTGCGGATAGCCGCTGCCGCCGTTGGCGCGGTAGTTGTTGACGGCGACGACGCAGACCTGGTCGTCGGTGACCGCGGCGCCCTTGTAGGTGAGGTTCTTGATCCGCGACCCCTCGGGCTGCGCGATGTCGATCTCGTAGTCGACGCCGGCGGCGGTGTCGTACATGTAGTCCCAGAAGCTGTTGGCGTTGGTGAGGGTCGCGGTGTCGACCTTGGTGCCGGCCGGGACCTGGTGGTAGTACTTCGCCGCGTACTCCAGGTAGTCCTTGAGCTGGGCGCCCGTGAGCTTCTTTCCGTACAGCGTGTTGTCGTAGATGTAGAGCCCGGCGATGTCCTTGATCGTCACGCTGCCCGCGGGGATGTCTGCGGTCCGGCTGAAGGGCGCGGCGACCGAGATGAGCGGCAGGGCGGCGTCGGCGGTGGACAGACCGGTGGCGACGGCCGTCATCTGGACCTGGTGGATGAAGTCCATGATCGGGACGTCCTTCCAGCAGGACTCGGCCGCCGAGAGGTCCGCCGTGCAGGTGCCGACGGGCGTGTTGACGTACTTCACGACGAGGTCGTGGTCGGCCTTGAGGAGCCGGGTGATCTCCGGGTCCTCCTCGACGTCCTTGGGGTCGAGGGTCTGGGCCTTCTTGCCGGTGACCCGCCACTGCCCGTGGTGCAGTTCGAGCTCGAAGTCGAAGACGGTCAGCCGCATGCCCCAGCAGTACGGCTCGGAGAGCAGGACGTCCTGACCGGTCTGCTCGTTCTTGACGGTGTAGGACGGCACCTCGACATGGGTGTGGCCGACGAGGATGGCGTCGATGCCGGGGACCTGCTCGGCGACGAGGTTGGAGGCGTTCTCGACGTAGGGCAGTTCGTCACCGTAGGAGGAGGAGCCGTCGAGACCGGAGTGGTCGGTCAGGAAGACGACATCGCAGCCGAGGGCACGCAGTCGCGGCACGTACTTCCTCGCCTGCTCGACGAGCCCGGGGAACACCATCCTCCCGCTGACGTTGTCCTTGTCCCACAGGGCGATACCGGGGTTGGTGAGCCCGAGGATGCCGACCTTGATGTCGGGAGCCCCCGGCACCCGGATCCGCTTCACCGTGTAGGGCCGGAAGGCGGGCCGCAGGGTCTTCGCGTCCAGCGCGTTGGCGCCGAGCAGCGGGAAGTGGCACTGGCCCTCGAACTTCCGCAGCACGTCGATGCCGTAGTTGAACTCGTGGTTGCCGAGCGCGGCGGCGTCGTAGCGCATGTGGTTCATGGCGACGGCCATGGGGTGCATGGGGCCGCGCCGCCCCCCGGTCCCGGTGATGGGGTCGACGCGCGCGTAGTAGTACGCCAGTGACGTGCCCTGGATGATGTCGCCGGCGTCGACGAGCAGGACACGGCCCTCGCCCTTCGCCGCGCGCTGCTGTCCGACCAGGGTGGCGACGCGTGCGACGCCGACGGAGTTGCCGGCCTTGTCGCTGTAGGCGGCGTCCTTGTAGTAGTCCCAGTCGAAGACGTGACTGTGCAGGTCCGTGGTGCCCAGGATGGAGAACGACCAGGTGCGGGGCGGGTGTTCGGGCTTGTGGCCGGCTGCCTGCGCCGTACCGGTGCCGACGGCACCCGCCGCGGCCACGGCCGCACCGGTGACGGCCGACTTCTGCATGAACTCGCGCCGGTTCATGGGGGTCACGGGCATTCGGGGCTCCTGGAACTCGGAAGCGATCAGGGACGGCACTACCCGCGTAGATAGTTCCGGCCCCTCCTTCCGGGCGGAACCAGGAGCAGCCCATGGGCCGGTCAAGGATGTCCATGACCGGCCCAACCGGACGGCGCCGAAAGGGACTTACAGGAACGAGTTGATCTCGATCGTCTCGTCGCGGCCCGGGCCGACACCGATCGCCGAGATCGGGGCGCCCGACATCTCCTCCAGGGCCTTGACGTAACCCTGGGCGTTCTTGGGGAGGTCGGCGAAGGTCTTGGCCTTCGTGATGTCCTCCTGCCAGCCCGGGAGGTACTCGTAGACCGGCTTGGCGTGGTGGAAGTCCGTCTGGGAGTAGGGGAGTTCCTCGACGCGCCTGCCGTCGATCTCGTACGCGACGCACACCGGGATCCGCTCCCAGCCGGTCAGCACGTCGAGCTTGGTGAGGAAGAAGTCCGTCAGACCGTTGACCCGGGTCGCGTAGCGGGCGATCACCGCGTCGAACCAGCCGCAGCGGCGGTCACGGCCGGTGGTGACACCGCGCTCGCCGCCGATGCGGCGCAGCGCCTCGCCGTCCTCGTCGAACAGCTCGGTCGGGAAGGGGCCGGAGCCGACGCGGGTCGTGTACGCCTTCAGGATGCCGATGACGCGGCCGATCTTGGTCGGGCCGACGCCGGAGCCCGTGCAGGCGCCGCCCGCGGTCGGGTTCGACGAGGTCACGAAGGGGTACGTGCCGTGGTCGATGTCCAGCAGGGTGCCCTGGCCGCCCTCGAACAGGACCACCTTCTCGTCGTCGAGCGCCTGGTTGAGGATCAGGACCGTGTCGGCGACATACGGCTTGATCTTGTCGGCGTAGCCCAGCAGCTCCTCGACCACCTGGTCCACGGCGATCGCGCGCCGGTTGTACAGCTTGGTGAGGATCTGGTTCTTGACGTCGAGGGCCGCCTCCACCTTCTGGGTGAGGATCGACTCGTCGTACAGGTCCTGGACACGGATGCCGACGCGGTTGATCTTGTCGGCGTAGGTCGGGCCGATGCCCCGGCCGGTCGTGCCGATCTTGCGCTTGCCGAGGAAGCGCTCAGTCACCTTGTCCACCGTGACGTTGTACGGCGTGATGATGTGCGCGTTACCGCTGAGCAGGAGCTTGGACGTGTCGACGCCACGCTCGTTCAGACCGCTCAGCTCGGAGAGCAGGACCGACGGGTCGACGACGACGCCGTTGCCGATGACGGGCGTACATCCGGGCGACAGAATGCCGGAAGGGAGAAGGTGCAGTGCGTACTTCTGGTCGCCGACGACCACCGTGTGGCCGGCGTTGTTGCCGCCCTGGTAGCGCACTACATAGTCCACCGAGCCACCGAGCAGGTCGGTGGCCTTTCCCTTGCCTTCGTCACCCCACTGAGCACCGAGCAGCACAAGTGCGGGCACGCGCGTACACCCCTTCCGGGCGGGGCATGTCCAAGGTCAGGGGCGTACGCGTAAGGTTCACCGCCGCGTGCACCGCGACCGTCATTGGCCGCAAACCGTCGGACCGGATGCCCCGGAATAGACGAAGCCCCTGGCGCAATAGCGCAAGGGGCTGTTGCACAAAGATGCTACCCGAGGAAGCGAGGCAGGACCGAGGTGGCGACTTCCGACCAGCTCCTCGTGGTCATCGACCCGGTCGCCCGTCACAGCGACGGTGAGTCGGTACGGATCGCGAAAGACGTGCTCAGCGCGGGTGCGGCGATGAAGGTGTGCCTCCCGGACGGCCCGGAGGAATTCGCCCGGGCACTGGACCGCCGGGGGTCTCGGCGGCCGGTGGTCGTGGGCGACGACCGGGCGCTGCTGCGCGCTGTGACCCTGTTGCACCGGCGGCGGGAACTGGGCGCCACGGCGCTGTCCCTGGTGCCGGTCGGGGCCGTGCAGTCGCTGGCGCGGACGCTCGGGGTGCCGACGGGGGCGGTGGCGGCTGCCCGGGCCGTCCTGGACGGGGTCGAGCGGCGGCTGGACCTGCTGGTGGACGACAGCGACGGGGTGGTGCTCGGGGATCTGCGCATACCCTCCGTGCCGTCCGTCCCGTCCCAGCGCGACGGGGCGCCCGTCGGCGAGGAGGTCCCGTCCGCGGGACCGTGGCTGCGCGTGCGCCAGTCGCTGGTACGGACGCTGGCGGCGCGCCCGCCCCGGCTCGCCTCCCTGCCCGTCCCCGGACCCTCCCGGCTGCTGGTCGAGGTCGACGGGGTGACGCTGGTGGATCTGAACCAGCCGGTGGAGGGGGTGTCGGTGACGCCGGGCTCCTCCGGGGCGGCGGTCGTGGAGGTGCGGCCGGTGTCGGTGGGCGCGGAGGCGGCGCCGCTCGGGGCGCGGGGGCGGACGGTGACGGTGTCCGGGGCGGACTTCCGCTACCGGGCGGACGCGGTGGTGGCGGGGCCGGTGCGGAATCGCACGTGGACGGTCCGGGAGGGGGCCTGGGGGCTCACGGTGCCGGCTTCGTCGTAGCTCGGCCCTCGGGCGGCTGGAAGCCGGTGGTGTCGAGCAGGCAGCGTCATCTGCCGAAGCTGCCGGGTGGGGAGATGGCGTGGGGGCCGGTACTCACGCTGACCGGGATCGCGGTGGTGTTGGTGGCCGGGGGGCTGGTGGGGTTGCGGAGGCGGTATGTGCCGGGCTGAGGGCTTCATTCGGCGTACTGCTTGAGCTCCTCGGTGTCGAGCTCGATGCCGAGGGGCTCGGGAAGCGAGAGCTTCGCGCCGAAGGCCTTCTTGACGGCGCTGCGGTAACCCTCGTCAGGTACCGGATCGCTGTAGAGCGTGACCGAGCAGTCGTCGCGGTCGATCAACAGGTAGTACGGGATCCCGGCGTCGGCGTATCCGGCGGGCTTCTCCTCCCGATCCCGCCGGTGGGTGTCCGTGTCGTACGAGGTGACCTCGACTGTCATCACCACGCCCTCGGTGTCGGCCCAGTCCCCCTTTCCGGCAAACGTTCCCCGGGGCGCGAGCACGGCGTCCGGGAGTGCCCGGCCCTTGCGGTACCTCTCGACCCGCAACCCCAGCTCTCCGCCTCCGTACAGCCACAGCCCGGACCCGGCCATCAGGAAGCACTCCTGCAGCCACCTGATGACCTCGCTGTGATTACCGTCCGTCATGCCCTTGATCCCGACCCGTCCGTTGATGAACTCCAACCTGACGGCGTCGAACCTCTTGGCCACGTGCGCGGCGAGCTCCTCGAACTCCTCTACGGACATCTGAGACATGTGCTGCGCCATAACCGTCATGGTGCCCTCCCTCACAGGCACGCACCAGCCTGCCGTGCCACCGACGGCCCTGTCGGGGACGTCCCACGCAGTCGGCCGAACGGGTGATCAGCCGATCTCCACGCCCAGCCCCTCCAGGCCGCGGATCACGAAGTTCGGCTTGCGCCGCGGCTCCGCGGCGAGCCGCAGCGTGGGTGCCTGCTCCAGCAGGGCCGTCATGGACGCCGCCAGCTCGATACGGGCGAGGGGCGCGCCGATGCAGTAGTGGATGCCCGCGCTGAAGGAGATGTGCGGGTTCTCCCGCCGGGTCAGGTCGAGCCTCTCGGGGGCGGTGAAGACCGCCGGGTCGTGGTTCGCCGAACCGAACAGCATCGCGATCTCCGCGCCCCGGGGGACGGTCGTGCCGTCGATCTCGATCTCGTCCAGCACCCAGCGCTCGAAGAGCTGGAGCGGGGTGTCGTAGCGCATCAGCTCCTCGACCGCCGACGGTACGAGCGAGTGATCGGCGCGCAGGGCCGCCAGCTGGTCCGGGTGGCGGAACAGCGCCCACCAGCCGTTCACCGTCGCGTTCACCGTCGCCTCGTGCCCCGCGTTCAGCAGCAGCACACAGGTCGAGATCATCTCCTGTTCGGTGAGCCTGTCCCCCTCGTCGTGCGCCGCGATCAGACCCGAGATCAGGTCCTCCCCCGGCTCCTTGCGGCGCCGCGCGATCAGCTCGCGCAGATACGCGGAGAACTCGACCGAGGCCCGCACCGCCTTGCGCGCGGTCTCCGGCGACGGGTTCAGCTCGTACATTCCGCAGATGTCCGCCGACCAGGGCCGCAGCGGCGCGCGGTCCCCCTCCGGGATGCCCAGCATCTCGGCGATCACCGCGACCGGCAGCGGCTCGGCGACATCCCTCAGCAGGTCGCCTCCGCCCGCCTCCACCAGCCGGGACACCAGCTCACCGGCCAGCTCGCGGACATACGGCACCAGCTGCTCCACCGTCCGCGGGGTGAACGCCTTCGACACCAGCCGCCGGATGCGGGTGTGGTCCGGCGGCTCCAGGTCGAGCATGCCGTGGTCGTTGAGCGTGTGGAACGGCTCGTGCTCGGGCGGCGGCGCCGTGCGGCCGAAGTCCTCGTGGGTGAACCTGTGCTGGTACGTCCGGCCCAGGCGCCGGTCGCGCAGCAGCGCCGACACGTCCGCGTGGTGCGGCACCAGCCATTGGTCGGTGGGCGCGTAGTGGAGCACACGGCCGAGAGCGCGCAGCTCGGCGTAGGCGGGGTACGGGTCGGCGACGAACGCCGGGTCCCAGGGGTCGAACGCGAGGTCGGATGGGGCGGCCATGCCCGGACGCTAGCCCGGTCCGCCCCCGCCTGACCAGAGGTGTCCCACCGGCGCGGCCCCGGGCGGGGTCACCCCGGGGTCACCAGTCTCGCCTCGTAGGCGAACACCGCCGCCTGGGTGCGGTCCCGCAGGCCCAGCTTCACGAGGATGCGGCTCACATGGGTCTTGACCGTCGACTCCGCGACCACCAGGCGCTCGGCGATCTCCGCGTTCGACAGTCCCTGCGCGATCAGCACCAGCACCTCCGTCTCCCGGTCGGTCAGGTCCCCGTACGCCGCCTGCGCGGTGGTCGCCGGACGCGGTCTCTCGGGCAGCTTCGAGAACTCCGCGATCAGCCGCTTGGTCACCGAGGGCGCCAGCAGGGCCTCACCGGAGGCCACCACCCGGACCCCGTCGGCGAGCTGGCGCGCCGACGCGTCCTTCAGCAGGAAGCCGGAGGCTCCCGCCCGCAGCGCCTGGTACACGTACTCGTCCAGGTCGAACGTCGTCAGCACCAGCACCTTCGCCGAGCCGTCCGCGGCGACGATCCGCCGGGTCGCCTCGATGCCGTTCAGCTCCGGCATCCGGATGTCCATCAGCACGACGTCCGGGGCCAGTTCACGGACCCGCTCGACCGCCTCCCGGCCGTTGACCGCCTCCCCGACGACCTCGATGTCCGGCATCGCCCCGAGCAGCACCGAGAAGCCCTCCCGGACCATCATCTGGTCGTCGGCGATCAGTACCCGGATGGTGCCTCTGGTCACGCGGCGCCCTCCGCCGTGGTCACCGGCAGGAACACCGTCACCTCGTACCCTCCCTCGTCCGTCTGGCCCGCCGTCATCTCGCCGTTCAGCATCGTGACCCGCTCACGCATGCCCGTGATGCCGTGCCCGGCGCCGTGCGCCGACTTCTTCAGCGCGATGTGCGCCGCCGGGCCGTTCACCACACGCAGGCCCAGCCCGCCGAGCACATAGCCGAGCTCCACGCGGGCGGCGGCGCCCGGCGCGTGCCGCAGGGTGTTGCTGAGGGCCTCCTGGACGATGCGGTACGCCGACAGCTCGACGCCCTGCGGGAGCTCCCGCACCGCCCCGGTGATCACCTTCTCCACGGTCAGGCCGGCCTCCCGCACGTTCGCCAGCAGGGGGTCCAGATCGGCCAGAGTGGGTTGCGGGGCGTCCGGGGCCTCGTAGTCCTCCGCCCGCACGACGCCCAGCACACGGCGCAGTTCGGTGAGGGCCGCCACCGCGTTCTCCCGGATGGTGGCGAAGGCCTTCTCCAGCTCCGGCGGCGGGTTCTCGACCCGGTAGGGCGCGGCCTCCGCCTGGATGGCGACAACCGACATATGGTGGGCGACCACGTCGTGCAGCTCGCGGGCGATCGTCGTGCGCTCCTCCAGCAGGGTGCGGCGGGAGCGCTCGTGCGCGGTCTCGGTCTGCTGTGCGGTCACCTCCTGCTCGGCGTCCCGGCGGGTGTGCCAGACGGTGACGGCCAGCAGGGCGAGGGCGGAGACGACCAGCATGGCCGGGGTGTCGCCGCCGTAGTGGTTCCAGCCGGACACGGCGTCGGCGACGAAGGCGTAGGCGGCGGTGCCCGCCCACATCCATGCCGCCGTGCGCGGCCGGGTGCGTATCGCCACCACCGTCAGCACCGTCAGATGGGAGAGGAAGCTGCCCGGCGACCACGGCCAGGCGCTCCAGGAGGCTCCCACGACGGCCG
The DNA here is from genome assembly GCF_040644655.1 of Streptomyces sp. NPDC046931. Classification (NCBI taxonomy): domain Bacteria; kingdom Bacillati; phylum Actinomycetota; class Actinomycetes; order Kitasatosporales; family Streptomycetaceae; genus Streptomyces; species Streptomyces sp. NPDC046931. The sequence goes on along the minus strand of NZ_JBEYWX010000002.1, from coordinate 462,922 downwards.
AGGCCGCGGTCGCCGCCAGGGACAGCCAGAACGCCCCGACCGGGCGGACCAGAGTCAGCAGCACGGGCACCAGAGCGAACAGACCGCACAGTGGCCAGGCCACGCCCACCTCGTCGGCCGAGAACCCGGCCAGCATCGCGGCCAGTCCGGCCCCGGCCACCACGATGTGCCGGCTCCAGGCCGCGTATCCCCGCAGGCGGCCGGACAGCCGCCTGCCCTGCGCGCCCTCGACGCTCCTCGGGGGCAGCGGGCGGTAGGCGAACGCGTCGTGGAACAGGTCCTGGCGCAGCCCGCGCAGGGCCTGCACGGCCGCCCGGTACTCGGGGCTGCGCGGCGTGTAGGGGCGGAACGCGTCGTCCGGCGTCGTCTGCGTCTGGGTCGTCTCGGTCACGTGAAGAAGGTAGGCCCGGAAGCGGGGGGCGGTCGTCACCGGTGAGAGGGGTCTTCGGGGATCCGTCTCGAGTACTACGGGCCGGGGCCGCGGACAGGACCGGTTCCCGTCCAACGGGCCCCATCAGTATCCCGACGGCCGGACCAGCCCCGACTCGTAGGCGAACACCGCCGCCTGGGTCCGGTCCCGCAGCCCCAGCTTCACCAGGATGCGGCCCACATGGGTCTTCACGGTCTGCTCGGCCACGACGAGGCGTCCGGCGATCTCCGCGTTCGACAGGCCCTGGGCGATGAGGGCGAGGACCTCCGTCTCCCGCTCGGTGAGATCGCCGACACGGTCCTTCAGCGGCGCCCGGGGTGCGCCGTCGAGGCGGGAGAACTGGGCGATAAGACGCCGGGTGATCCCGGGCGCGAGCAGCGCGTCGCCCGCGGCCACCACGCGTACCGCCTCGGCGAGCTGGTCGGCGGAGGCGTCCTTCAGCAGGAAGCCGGAGGCCCCGGCGCGCAGCGCGTCGTACACGTACTCGTCGAGGTCGAAGGTGGTGAGCACCAGGATCTTGGGATGAGGGGTGTCCTCGGTGATGCTGCGGGTCGCCTCGATGCCGCCCAGCTCCGGCATGCGGATGTCCATCAGCACGACGTCCGGGGCGAGTTCGGCGGCCTTCGCTATCGCGTCCCTGCCGTGGACGGCCTGCCCGACGACCTCGATGTCGGGCTGCGCGTTGAGCAGCACGGTGAAGCCCTGCCGCACCACCGTCTGGTCGTCGGCGATCAGTACGCGGATGGTGCTGCTCGTCATCGGTCCTCTTCTCCTGTCGGGCCGGGGGATTCGCCGTCCGGCCGGGGATCCTTGGGGCTGGGCAGAAAGCACGCCACGTCGAACCCGCCGGTCGAGGTCTCGGACGTGACGAGGGTGCCGCCGAGCATCACGGCTCGTTCCCGCATGCCGAGCAGTCCGTGGCCCGCACCGGGAGACGGCGGGGCCGGCCGGGTGGGCCGGGAGTTGACGACGCGGACCCGCAACCCCTGTGGTGCATAGGCCAGTTCGACGCGGACGGTGGCGCCGGGGGCGTGCCGCAGGGCGTTGCTGAGGGCCTCCTGGACGATCCGGTACGCGGACAGCTCCACGCCTGGCGACAACGGGCGCGCCTCCCCGGTGATCTCCGTCAGCACGTCGAGTCCCGCGGCGCGGGTGTTCTCCACCAGGGAGGCGAGCCGGTCGAGGGTGGGTTGCGGGGAGTCGGGGGCGGCGCCGGTGCCGCTGCCTATGCCGTAGGGGTCGGCGGGGTCCTCCGAACGCAGGACGCCGAGGACGCGGCGCAGTTCGGTCAGGGCCTCCAGGGCGTTCTTGCGGATGCCGTCCAGGTGCTCCTTCAGCTCGTCGGAGGGGTCCGTGACGAGATGCGGGGCGACCTGTGCCTGGATGGAGATGACCGACATGTGGTGGGCGACCACGTCGTGCAGTTCGCGGGCGATACGGCTGCGCTCCTCCAGCAGTGTGCGGCGGGCCCGCTCCTCCGCGGTGAGCGTCGTCTGCTGCACCAGCTCCGCGCGGGCCTCACGCCGGCCGCGCAGGGCGGTGCCCAGCACCACCACGACCGTGGACAGGGCCATCGTGACCACGCCGGTGGACTGGTGGTTCGCAGCGCCCCACTGGCCCTGGAGAACGTAGGTGACCAGCCCGGTCAGGACCAGCGCCTCCGCGGCGACGCGGGTGCGGACCCTCAGGGCGAGCAGCAGCAGCACGAACAGATGGGCGACGATCCCCGCCGAGGTCCACGGCCAGGTGAAGTCGTCCGCCTGTCCGGCGGCCAACGGGCCGTGCAGCGCGACCGCCCCGAGCACGGTCGCCGCCGTCGACAGCCACCACGCCGGGATCGGCCGCCACAGGGCCAGCACCACCGCTCCGCTCTGGCCGAGCCCGATGAGGAAGGCGTCTCCGGCGGCCACATGTCCGTGCTCCTGGAGCTGGGGCACAGCGCCGACCAGGACGCCGAACGCGGCCAGCCACACGATCCCGTGCGGCAGCCAGCGCAGCCAGACGGAGGGGGGCAGCGGATCCGCCCGCACGGTCCACAGGTCCTCACGCAGCACCCGCAGCCCTCGCTGGACACGGTTCCCCCCTCGCATCACGCCCCCACCCCAGGACCAGACATGCGGGCAGCCTCGGAGCGGTGGGACCGCACCAGCCGGGAAGGGCGCCGGTCGGGGCCCTGCTCGTGAGCGCGGAAGGCCGCCCCGCACACGGTCAGGGCGAGAGCGAAGACCGGGAGCCAGGCCAGGCGGGCGGCCACCCAGCCCAGGCCGTCGGGGAGGGTGTGCAGCCCCGGCAGCCGGCCCGCGAACAGGCCCGTAGCGGTGGTCGCCATCAGGGCCGTCTGGTGCCATAGGAAGATCGTCAGCGCGGAGAGGTTCACCAGGGCCACCGCCGCCCAGGCCGGCGGGCGGCGCAGCGCGCGGCGCAGCGGTGCCCGCAGCAGCAGCGCCAGTCCGCACTGGGCCAGGCCGAAGGTGACCGCGGCCAGGGTCGGCGGGTCGAGGTTGGAGACCGGGGCGCCGGGGACGCCGACCATCGACGCCGGGTATCCCGCCCACACCACCAGACCCGCCGTCGCGGCGGCACCGCCCGCCAGCAGCGCCCAGCCCGCACGGCGGCCGTCCAGCTCACCCCGCGTCCAGGCCGCGCCCAGCGTGTACGGCACGAGCCAGCCCGCCGCCAGGTTCAGCCAGCCGAGCCAGGCGGGGCCGCCGAGTCCGAAGCGTATGAGGTCCACATGGAGGACGACGGCCAGCGGCCACAGTGGGTTGAGGCGGCTCAGCAACGGGGTCGCCGCGGTCAGGGCCGCGAAGACCAGCAGAAACCACAGCGGTGACAGCGCCAGCTTCACCAGGGTGTGGACGGTGCCGGTGTCGGCGCCGGCCGCGAGCAGGGAGCAGGCCGCGACCGTCCACAGCGTCAGCAGGGCCGCGACAGGCCTGAACAGCCGGTCCAGCCGGGCGCGCAGCCACCGCCCGTACGGGACACCCCGCGCGCGTGCCGACGCCAGGCCCTTCGTCGCCACATGACCGCCCACCAGGAAGAACACGGCGAGCGTCTGGAAGACCCAGGAGACCGGGGCGAGCCAGGGCATGAGGTGCAGCGGGCTCGCGGTGCGCAGGGCACCGCCGTCCGCGACCAGGGCGGTCACGAGCCAGTGGCCCAGGACGACACCGAGGATCGCGAAGGCCCGCAGCGCGTCGACCGCGCGGTCCCGCTCCGCGGGCGTGGCGGCGGCGACCCGGTGTGCGGCGGTGCGCAGACGGCTCGGGGTCGGCGCCTTCCACGCCGTCCGGTCACGCATGGGTCACCTCCGACGCCCGGCCGAGCACGATCCGGGCGAGGTTGGCCAGGGAGACCGAGCCCGGCGCGAAGTAGTCGCTGTGGCCGCCGTCGCCCGCGGCGAAGACACGGGCGCCGTAGGCCGGGGACACCGGGTCGGTGCCGAAGCCGACGGCCGTGCCGAACAGGTCCGTGCGCAGATGGGGCACGTCCGCGATCCAGTCGTCACCGCCCCGGGCCGCCCAGACGCGGGCACGGGTGTGCAGGTCGGCGGCGGAGTCCACGCCCGTGCCTGGGCTGCCCACGAGGGCGATGTCCCGGACGTCCGCGGTGGCGGCCGCCTGGGCGCAGACCACGGTGCCGTAGGAGTGGCAGAGGAGGGAGATGTCCGGCGACCGGCCCACTGCCGCCCGGAGTTCGGCCACGAACCGCTCCAGCCCGCGCGCGCCCCGCTCGGCCCGGCTCGCGGTGAGCGCGGCGGTGCCGAGCATGCGGGGCGTGTCGTAGCCGAGCCAGGCGATGACCGCGGCGCGCGGACCGGTGCGGCGGTGCAGGGCGAGCGCCCCCGCGCGCAAGCGTGCGTAGGTGTCCAGTGTCGTGTCGGAACCCGGGACCAGGACCGCGATGTGCTCCGCCGTGGTCAGGTCGCCGAAGACCTCGGTCACGCGGCCCGGGCCCCGGCCGTCGAAGGCCAGCAGGTCACGGGACGGGGAGGCCAGGGCGCGATCGGCCGCGGCGCGCCCGCGGTCGCCGTGCGCCGCGGCCATGCGGGAGGCCTCGGCGGCGTCGGCGCGGTTCGCCTCGTACGTCCCGGCCAGCGTGACCGCCGACAGCGGGGCGAGCTTCGCCGGCGGCGGGGCCGGGATCCGGGGGCGCGCGGCGGCCGACAGGGGCACCACAAGGGCCCCCGTGATCAGCACGGCGAACACGACGCGCCGGAGACGGCCTCTGTACCCGCCCCTGCCGCTGCCCCGGAAACCCATGACGTCCCTCCCCTTCCGTCGGCCCGTTCATCAGGCCGCCACGCAAGGGAAGTTACGGAGCGTGACTCGTCGTCGGCGTCACGCCTGAGAACCCATCCCGGAACTGGCTCTCAGGTATGACGGGTATGACGGGGACGAAGTCCGGCGGCTACCACGCCAGCTGTGCGATCTCCTCCGCCACCACGGCGCACGCGTCCGCCGCGGGGTCGATCAGCGGGAAGTGGCCGACGTCCTCGAGCAGCGTGAGGCCCACGACCTCGCCCGCCTTCGCCGCCGCCTCCGCGTACGACTCGGCGACCGCCTGCGGGACCACGTCGTCCCTGCGGCCCTGGACGAGGGTCGTGGCGATGCCGGTGGGCAGCAGCAGAGCGGGGTCCGCGTACGGCCGGCGCTCGGCGAACCGGACCGGCCCGCCGAGGAGTTGGACCACGGCTCCGCCGCAGACCTCCAGCTTCCCGGCGATGTGGAAGTCCGCGATCGGGGCCAGCGCGACGACACCGCGCAGCGGAGCCGGGCGGTCCGTGCGCCAGGGGGCGTCCCGCGGCAGCACATGGCGGGCCGCCGCCCACAGCGCGAGGTGGCCGCCCGCGGAGTGCCCGGTGATCACCGTGCGGCGCTGGTCGGCCTGCGGCAGCACCTCGCGTACGAGCGCCGGAAGCGCGTCGAACGCGGCCGCGACGTCGTCGAAGGTGTCCGGCCAGCGGCCCGCCACCGGTTCCGTACCGCCGCCGTGGCCCTCGGTGCCGTTGGCCTGGGACGGGATGAGCGCACCCCTGCGGTACTCGACGTTGGCGACGGCGAAGCCACGGCGGGCCAGGAAGTCCGCGAACGGGGTGATGTGCCGGCGATCGTACGGCGCCCGCCACGCGCCGCCGTGCAGGACGACGACCAGGGGGGAGAGGTCCGCGGCGCCCGCCGCCTCCCCGGCCGGAACCGCCTGCCGGGGAGCATAGAAGTCGATCACCTGGTCGGGGTGGTCGCCGTAGACGGCGGTCGCGTCGGGGTCCACCGGCGGGTGCGAGAAGGCGGACGCCTCCTCCGCGGCGGACGCGTCGTCCGGCTCTGCGGGATCGCGGGGGGCGTCGTCCGGCATGCTCGAACCTCTCAGCGGCGAAACGGGATGCGTACGCGGTGGCCGGAAGGTGATCGGCCGTTCGCGGGGACGCTATCAGGAGGGTGACCTGCGTCGGCACCGGGTGATGACGCTCGGTGAGGAGGACGGAGGGATCCCCGTCCGGGGCCGCCGGACGGCCCCGGACGTGCCGCCGTGGTCACCCGGGGCTCAGGACACCACCTCCGCCAGCACCCGCGCCGCCCGCTCCGCGTCCGCGAAGCCCACGTACAGCGGTGTGAACCCGAAGCGCAGGACGTCCGGCGGACGGAAGTCGCCGACCACACCGCTCGCGATCAGCCGCTTCATGACCTCGCCGGCACCCTCGCAGCGCAGTGCGACCTGGCTGCCGCGCTCCGCGTGGGCCGCCGGAGTCAGCGACTCCAGCCGGCCTTCGGGGACATACGCCGCCACGCACTCCAGGAAGAAGTCGGTGAGCGCGAGGGACTTGGCGCGCACGGCGCCGATCGACACCCCGTCCCACACCTCCAGCGCCGCCTCCAGGGCCAGCATGGACAGGATGTCCGGGGTGCCGACGCGGCCGCGCGGCGCACCCTCCGCCGGTTCGTACTCACTGCGCATACCGAACGGCTCCGCATGCGAGTTCCAGCCCGGCAGCGGGGAGTCGAAGCGGTCCTGCGCCTCCCGCCGCACATACAGGTACGCGGGTGCTCCCGGGCCGCCGTTGAGGTACTTGTAGGTGCAGCCGACCGCCAGGTCGACGCCGTGCGCGTCCAGGCCGACGGGCAGCGCGCCCGCGCTGTGGCACAGGTCCCACACCGCCACCGCGCCCGCCGCGTGCACCGCCGCCGTCAGGCCGGGCAGGTCGTGCAGCCGGCCCGTGCGGTAGTCGACGTGGTTCAGCAGCACCGCCGCCGTACGGCCGGACAGGGCGCCCGGTACCTCGGCCGGGGCCACCGGGCGCAGAGTGCACCCCGTCATCCGCGCGGCCGACGCGGCGATATAGCCGTCCGTCGGGAACGTCGTCGCGTCGACCAGGATCTCCTCCCGGCCGTCCCCGTCCCGGGCGGCCATGCGCACGGCCGCCACCAGCGCCTTGAAGACGTTGACGCTGGTGGAGTCGCCCACCACGATCTGCCCGGGCGCCGCTCCGACCAGCGGGGCGATCCGGTCGCCGATCCGTTCCGGCGCCGTCCACCAGCCGCTCTCGTCCCAGGAGCGGATCCGCAGTGCTCCCCACTGTCTGCGGACGACGTCCTCCATCCGGCCCGGCACGGCCGCCGGCAGCGCGCCCAGCGAGTTCCCGTCCAGGTACACGGCCTCGTCGAGGACGAACTGCTCCCGCAGCGCGGCCAGGTCGTCCGCCGCGTCCAGCTCCCTCGCCTTCTCGGTCAGATCAGACATGGGACCGCGCCGTCCACAGCTCGGGGAACACGTTCTTCTGCGCCCGCTTCTCCAGCCAGGCCACACCGGCGGAGCCGCCCGTGCCGGCCTTGGCGCCCATCGCGCGCCGGGTGGCGACCAGATGGTCGTTGCGCCAGCGCCACACGAGCTCCGCCACATCGGTCAGCACCTCGCCCAGCCGGGCGAGTTCGTCCGCGGGGTCCCCCGAGTAGAGGGCGGCCCACACCGCCTCCACCTCGTCCGAGGGCTCGTAGCGCAGGGAGACGTCACGGCGCAGCACCGCGTCCGGGACCGCGTGCCCCCGCCGCCCGAGGAGCCGCAGCACCTCGTCGTACAGGCTCGGCTCGTACAGCGCCTTCTCCAGTTCGGCGTGCGCGCGCGGCGCTCCCCGGTGCGGGACCAGCATGGACACGGACTTCTCGCCGAGCAGGAACTCCATGCGGCGGTACATCGCCGACTGGAAGCCGGAGCCCTCGCCGAGGGCCGAGCGGTAGGAGTTGAACTGGGCGGGCGTCAGGTGCGCGAGGGGCCGCCAGGACTCGTTCAGCGCCTGCAGCTCTCGTACGGACCTCTTCAGTGCGTCGATCGCCACCGGCACCCGGTCGCTGCGCAGGGCGCGCGCCGCGGTCTCCCACTCGTGGACGATCACCGTGAACCACAGCTCCATCACCTGGGTGGTGACCAGGAAGACCATCTCTCCGGGGTCGTCGGAGAGGGTGTGCTGGAGGTGGGTGAGCACGTCCGCCTTGACGTAGTCCTCGTATGGCGTCGTGCCTTGGAAGTCGAGATGCGGGGTCTCGGGCTCCTGAGTCTGGTGGGACTGATGAGCCTGGTGGGACATCGCTGTCTCCTGTGATGTGCTCTGGGTAGCGGTCCGCCCCTGCCGATGCCGGCACGGGGGCCCCGGTCCCCACTCCGCATCCTGCGCGAGGCCCCCGAGCCCCGCAAGGCCCGCCTGGTCACAGGCGGGCCTCGGCCACTCGTTCGTCGCCGGCCGTGGCGTCGAAGACGGGACCTAGCCCAGCGTCTGGGCCGCGGTCGGCGAGGAGTCCTTCAGGAACTGCGTGCAGCGCTCGTACTCCTCCTGCTCGCCGATGGCGTGCGCGGCGCGGGCGAGGGCGTGCAGGGCGCGCAGGAAGCCGCGGTTCGGCTCGTGCTCCCAGGGGACGGGTCCATGACCCTTCCAGCCGTTGCGGCGCAGGGCGTCCAGGCCGCGGTGGTAGCCCGTACGGGCATAGGCGTACGACTCGACGACCGAGTCCCGCTCGAACGCGTCGTCGGCCAGCTGCGCCCAGGCCAGCGAGGAGACCGGGTGCCGGGCCGCGACCTCCGCGGGCGCCACGCCGTTCGCGAGGAGTTCGCGGGGCCCCGGGTCGTCGGGCAGATGGGTCGGGGGCGGGCCCCCGAGGAGGTTCTCGTGAAGGGTCATGGGTCCCAGTGTGAGGCATCTCCGCAGATCGACAACGGTCGTGCCCGGCCCACCGTCACGGCGTCCGTTCGGGGCCCGCAGCCCCGGTTCCGGTTCCGCGCCGCGGTTCCAGGGGCGGGGCCGTCAGGCTGCCGTGTGTGCGGCATTCGGGGTGCGGGCAGCCCGCCCTCGGCCGGCGCACGGTCGCGAAGGCGAGCACCGCCCCGGCCACCAGGACGCCCGCGCACAGCGGCATGGCACGACGGAATGCGGCGTCGAACGCGTCCGCCGAGCGGTACGCCTCCGGGCCCATCCCGGTCAGCAGCGGCAGCGCGGCCACGGCGACCAGTCCGGCCGCGCGGGCCGCCGCGTTGTTGATACCGCTGGCCAGGCCCGCCCGGGCGGTGTCCACCGAGGCGAGCACGGTCGCGGTCAGCGGGGCGACCAGGGCGACCATCCCCGCGCCCATCACCAGCACGGCGGGCAGCACGTCGGTGACGTACGAGGCGTTCTTGCCGACCCGCAGCATCAGCAGCATGCCCGCCGCGCACAGCAACGGGCCGACGGTGAGCGGGATGCGCGGTCCGATGCGCTCGGCCAGGGCCCCGGAGCGGGCCGACAACAGGAGCATGAGGACGGTGGTGGGCAGCAGCGCCGTGCCGGCCCGGAGCGGCGAGTAGCCCGCCACCACCTGGAGCTGGAGGGCGGTGAGGAAGAAGAATCCGCCGAAGGCCGCGTAGACGCAGAGGGTGACCAGGTTGACCGCCGTGAACTGGCGGGAGGCGAAGATGTCGGGCGGCATCATCGGGCAGGCGCGGTGCTTTTCGACGTAGACGAAGGCGACGCCGGCGGCCACGCCCGCGACCGCCGTGACGGGTACGGCCGGGGAGCCGGAGGTGGCCTCGATGAGGGCGTACGTCACCAGGGCGAGGGCCAGGGCGCCGAGGGCGGCACCGAGGACGTCGAAGCGGCCGTGACCTCCTCCGTCGGCGGACTCGGGGACGTGCCGCAGGGCGATGGGGGCGCAGAGCAGCGCCAGCGGGACATTGAGGAGGAAGACCCAGCGCCAGCCCGGGCCCTCCACCAGCCAGCCGCCGAGGAACGGGCCGACGGCGGCGCCGATACCGCCGAAGCCGGACCAGAGGCCGACCGCCCGGGCACGGTCGTCCCGGTGGAACGAGGCCTGGATGAGCGCGAGGGAGCCGGGTGTCAGCAGGGCGCCGCCGATGCCCTGCAGGGCGCGGGCCGTGATGAGGACACCCGGGCTGGGGGCGAGGCCGCACAGCAGCGAGGCGGCCGCGAACCACACCACCCCGATCACGAAGACCTTGCGGCGGCCGAAGTGGTCACCGAGGGCGCCGCCGAGGAGGATCAGACCGGCCAGCGTGACCAGGTACGCGTTGACGGTCCACTGGAGGGCGGAGAGGCTCGCGCCGAGGTCGCGGCCGATGCGGGGAAGGGCGACATTGACGACGGTGGAGTCCAGCAGAGCCATGCTGGAGCCGAGCACGGTCGTCAGAAGGACCCACTTGCCCTGCGGGGAGCCCACCCGGATGGCGGGGGCCTGCCGCGCGGTGACAGCCATGGGGGGATCATCCCGCGTCGGCCGTCCTGGGACCAGAGGAGCGACGGGCCCGGCACCGCGCCGGTGCCGGGCCCGTCGTAAAGCGGCGGAAACCGCGGTTACTTGATCTTGTTGCCGCTCGACCGGAGGTGGCCGCAGGCCTCGACGACGCGCTTGGCCATCGACGCCTCGGCCACCTTGCCCCAGGTGCGCGGGTCGTAGGCCTTCTTGGAGCCGACCTCGCCGTCGATCTTCAGGACACCGTCGTAGTTCTTGAACATGTGGTCGGCGACCGGACGCGTGAAGGCGTACTGCGTGTCGGTGTCGATGTTCATCTTGACCACGCCGTTCTCCAGCGCCGTCAGGATCTCCTGCTCGCTGGAGCCGGAACCGCCGTGGAAGACGAAGTCGAACGGCTTGCTGCCCGCCGGCAGGCCGAACTTGGCAGCCACGCCGTCGTTCAGCTCCTTCAGCAGCTCGGGGCGCAGGACGACGTTGCCCGGCTTGTACACGCCGTGCACATTGCCGAAGGACGCGGCCAGCAGGTAGCGGCCCTTCTCGCCGAGGCCGAGCGCCTCGGCCGTGCGGATCGCGTCGTCGACCGTCGTGTAGAGGGAGTCGTTGATCTCGTGCGAGACGCCGTCCTCCTCACCGCCCGTCGGAGTGATCTCCACCTCGAGGATGATCTTCGCGGCGCGGGCGCGCTCGAGCAGCTCCTGCGCGATCTTCAGGTTGTCGGCGAGGGTCTCCGCCGAGCCGTCCCACATATGCGACTGGAACAGCGGGTTGCGGCCGGCCTTGACCCGCTCCTCGGAGAGCGCCAGCAGCGGGCGCACATACCCGTCCAGCTTGTCCTTGGGGCAGTGGTCGGTGTGCAGCGCGACGTTGACGGGGTACTTCTCGGCGACGATGTGCGCGAACTCGGCCAGGGCCACGGCGCCGGTGACCATGTCCTTCTTGTACTGACCGCCCAGGAACTCGGCGCCTCCCGTAGAGATCTGGACGATGCCGTCGCTCTCCGCCTCCGCGAAACCGCGCAGGGCCGCGTGCAGGGTCTGGGAGGACGTCACGTTGATGGCCGGGTAGGCGAACTTGCCTGCCTTCGCCCGGTCGAGCATCTCGTTGTAGACCTCGGGGGTTGCGATGGGCATCTGTCCGCTCCTTGTATGTGCGGGTGCGTTCTGCGTGCTTACGGCCCTGACCTAGGGAGTGACGTCATCGTCGGCCCCATCTTCCCAGACGGGACGGGATGCTTCGCTCACCCCGTCCAGCCTGTGGATAACCCCGTGTCTCAGTCCAGACCCAGGTCGTCCTTCGAGTACGCGAACAGGTAGGGCACACCTGCCTGTTCGGCGACCTTCTCGGCGGCGCCCGTCGCCCGGTCCACGATCGTGGCGACCGCGACGACCTCGGCTCCGGCCTCCCGCAACGCCTCGACGGCGGTCAGCACCGAACCACCCGTGGTCGAGGTGTCCTCCACGGCCAGGACGCGGCGGCCCGCGACCTCGGCGCCCTCGATCCGCCGCTGGAGGCCGTGGGCCTTGCCGGCCTTGCGGACGACGAACGCGTCGAGCGTCCGTCCGCGCGAGGCGGAGGCGTGCAGCATGGCGGTGGCCACCGGGTCGGCGCCCAGGGTCAGGCCGCCGACCGCCTCGTAGTCCAGGTCGGCGGTCAGGTCGAGCATGACCTGGCCCACCAGCGGGGCGGCGACGCCGTCGAGGGTGATGCGACGAAGGTCGACGTAGTAGTCGGCCTCCTTGCCCGACGACAGGGTCACCTTGCCGTGCACCACGGCCTTGTCCTTGATCTGCTGCAACAGCTCACCGCGAACGTCACTCATGCCAGCCAGCTTAAGGGCGGCGCCAGGCCCAGGTCGTCGCGGCCTCCAGGGGGTCGATGGGCGTGACCAGGCGCGGAAGGGTGTTGAGGCCGTTCGGCGGGCCGGTCTGCGGCTCCACGCACACCGCCTCCGGCTGCTCGTCGTAGACCACGGCCCACTCCTCGCGGCTGGTGACCCGCAGTTCCAGCTGTCCCGGCCAGGTGAGGGTGACGTCGACGCCGCCGGGCATGCCGAAGCAGTCGTCCCAGGGGCCGGGCTTGGGGTCGATGCGGTGGCCGGTGGGCAGATGGTCCTCGCCGCGCTCCTCCTGCCAGGCGGGGGTGAAGCCGAGCCGTACGTCCGCGCCGCCGAGGCTGCGGTTGAACCACGGGTGCCAGCCGACCTGGGCCGGGAAGGAGGATTCGTACGTCTCCACCGACATGGTGAGCGTGAGGGAGTCACCGGTGAGCGAGGCGATCTGGGTGACCCGGCCGGGAGAGGGCCAGGGAGCGACCAGGTCGTAGGTGAGGACGGCCTCGGCCGGCTCGGCGCGGGCCACCCGCCAGGCGCCGTCCCGGGCGGTGCCGTGAATGGCGTGCGGCGGGGCGTTCAGGGGCATCCGGTGGACCGTGCCGCCGTCGCGGAACATGCCGTCCCGGATCCGTCCGCACCAGGGGACCATCGGGAAGCACCCGTACCGCTCGCCCTGCCGCAGCAGCTCCGCACCGCCGACGCGCAGGCTCCGCACCCGCCCGCCGTTCGCCGGCGCCAGCACGACTTCCGCGTCTCCCGCGGCCAACGTGATCTCGTCGTTACTCACGAGGGCGACCCTACTTCCCCGATCAAGAGGGCATTGCTCACGGACGCGGCCGGACCGGGGTCAGCGGCGGCGGCGCAGAAGACGGCCCGCCACGATGGCGGAGGCGATGAGCACGGCTGCCGCCGGGGCGGCCCAGCGGAGGGTGGCGGTGGTCGTCACGGTCTCCGGGGCCGGAACGGGCGCGTAGCGGCCGCGCGGGGGCGCGTGGTCGACCTCCTCGGCGCTGCGGCCGATCATCGTGCGCCGGGCGTGTGCCGCCTCGGCGGGAGGCTCGTCGTCGCCCGCGAAGCCCTCCTCGTCGTCCGCGAAAGGGTCGAGGGACGACGGGGGGATCTCGGCGTCGAAGAGCGGGGGAACCGTGGGCTCCGCCACCGCTTCCGGGGCGGCGCCGTCGGCCGTCTCCTCGGCCGTCTCCTCGAACACCTCCGTGCCGGGCCCCGCGGAGGCGGCCTCGGCCAGGGTCTCCGCGGTGCTCTCCGCCCCCTCGCCGCCGGTCGGCTCGGCCGCCCCCAGGTTCTCCGCGCACCTTACGAGCAGCCGCGCCCCGGCCGACGCCACCGCGTCCGCGGGCAGTTCGGTGATCCGCCCGTCCCCCGTGGCCGTTCCCGTGAACGCGACCGTGGTGCCCCCTTCGGCCGGGCGCAGGCGCACGGACAGGGACAGCTTCACCGCGCCGTTGCCGCGGGCCTCCGCGGCCTCGCCCTCCACCAGATACGAGCCGTCGTCCTGCCCCGCGATCCGCAGGGTGCCGCGATAGGTGATCGTGTGGCCGCCGATCCGCACCTTCAGACGGCCGGCCACCGGCTCCGTACCGGCGTCCTGTTGCAGGCCGGGGATCGCACGGGCCACCCGTGCGGGGTCGGCCAGCGCCCGGCCGAGCCGATCGGCGGGAACCGGAACGAACACCTCATGCTCCATGTCTGCCGAGCCTACCCAGCGCGGCCCGAACCGCACCCCTGCATGCCGGGATTCACACGGCCGGGAAGAACGGCGACTCAGCGTGTGTACCTCGGGTGCACAAGCGTCGACGGCGGCAGACCCGGCATCCGGGTGCGCGCCGCCGCGCGGGCGTCCGCCCGCAGGGACGCCCGGGTCAGGGCCGGCAGGTACGGCTCGTCCCCGTCCAGGGTCAGGACCGGCCGGGTACGGGCGGCGAGCACGAAGCCCCACTCGCCCGGGGCCCGGGACAGGCCCGTGGGGCCCTCGGGACGGGACGGGCCGCCCGCGGTGCCCCGGGAGCCGGCGGCGACCCGGTACGGGACGGTGCGCAGGCCCGCGGCCCGAATCGTCGCCTCGACCGTCCAGAAGACACGCGGACGGGAGGTCACCGGGCCCGCGTGCACCACCAGGCGGCCGCCGGGCGCCAGGACGCGGCGGGCCAGGCCGTAGAACTCCTGTGAGTACAGCTTCGTGCTCGCCGTGATGCCCGGGTCCGGGAGGTCCGCGATCAGCACGTCGTAGGTCCCCCGGAGGTGCCTGAGCCGGCAGAGCACGTCCCCCGTCCACACCCGGACCCGCGGGTCCGCGAGGGCGTGGCCGTTCAGCGCGGACAGGGCCCGGTCCCGTCGGGCCAGCAGAACCACCGCCGGGTCCGGTTCCACGACGTCGACCCGGCGCACCCCCGGCCGGCGCAGCACCTCGCGCGCCGCGAGTCCGTCGCCGCCGCCGAGGACGAGCACGCGCGCGTGCGGTCCGTCGCTCATCGCGGGGTGCACGAGTGCCTCGTGGAAGAGGCGCTCGTCGCTGCCGCCGACCCGCAGCCGGCCGTCGACGAAGAGATCCAGGGGGCGGCCGCGGGTGCCGCCGGTGAGCACCTCCTCCTGGACGCCGCTGCGCAGCGCGATCCGGACGTGGTCCCCGTAGACGGCCTGGCGTGCGGCCCGCTCGAAGTCGTCCACCAGAGCGGCGGCCGTGCCGAGCAGCACCAGCACCAGCACATTGGCGGTCAGCAGCAGCCGGCGGCCGCGGCGGGTCAGGTCCCGCCGGAACAGGCCGAGGACCAGGGCGCCGCCCGCGACCGCGTTGACCGCGCCGGTGAGCAGGGCGCCCGTGACCTGGCCGAGCTGTGGGAGCAGAAGGAAGGGGAAGGCGAGGCCGCCGACCAGCGCGCCCACGTAGTCGGCGGCGAAGAGGTCCGCGACCGCGCCGCCCGCGTCCTGGCGGCGGATGCGCTGGATCAGCTCCATCAGCAGGGGCACCTCGGCGCCGATGAGCAGGCCGATCGCGAGCGAGAACCCGACCAGCAGACAGCGCGGGCCGCCGGACCAGAGGCCGCCCCAGCCCCCCGTCCAGGCGAAGGCCGCGTACAGGGCCATCGCGCTCGAGCCGCCGACCAGCGCGAGCGCCGCCTCCACCGCGCCGAAACCGGCGGCGGCGCGGCAGCGGAGACGTTTCGCGGCGAGCGAGCCGACGCCCATCGCGAAGACCATCACCGCGAGAACGACGGAGGCCTGGGTGACCGAGTCGCCGATCAGATACGAGGCCAGGGCGACGAGTTCGAGCTCGTACACGAGTCCGCAGGCCGCGCAGACGAACACCCCGGCGAGGACGAGGAACCGTCCGGTGCCGGGGCGTACGGGCAGCCGCGCGCGACTCTGGCCGCCCTCGCCCCAGGAGCGCGGCGCGCCGGGTGGTGCGGGCGCGTGCGGTTCGATCACGGTGGGAACGCTACGTCAGGCGCGCTGCGGGCTTTGTCACCCACACGTGTGGAACTGCCGTGCTTCACACGCCGGTGGGGCTGAGCCGGGACTGGTCGCCGTCGGGCCGCGCCGCCGGCGTCTTCACCCCGACCCTGGTCCGGGTCGCCACCAACTGGCCGTCCTGGGGGTAGGCGTGCCAGGTACGCCAGTGGATCTGGCCCTCGTGGCGCCGGGCCAGCATCGCCGTGAACGCGTGCGGGCTGCCGGGGAAGACGCCGGCCAGGCCGTGGGGATGGTCGGAGACCAGGGCCAGCAACTCCTGGGCGCGGCCCGCGAAGGAGCCCGGGGACAGAACCTCGACCCGGGCCGCGAACTGGTACTCCCAGTCGCCCATCCGTTTGGCGACACCCAGCGGCAGCGGGGTGCTGGAGCCCGCGATGCACGCCACCGTCTCCGAACAGACGCCCCGCTCCTCCTCGACAAGTACCTGGTGGGACGCGCCGAGGAGTCTCAACTGAAGCCGCGTGCCGGACAGTTCGAGGTCGAGTGTGGCAAGTGCGGGCAGCGGCTCACGGCCCAGGGTCCAGGCGAGGTCGGCCGCACGCGTGTCGGTGTAGGAGGTGTTCAGGGTCGTGAGCATGGATCGGCTCCGCTAGCACGCAAAGTGAGGAGTGGGGATCGGCGTACCCCGGTCGTGGCGCCGGCGGACGGGGCCGGCCCGGCCAGTCGGGTGGTACGTCCGGTTGGCCCGGTGGGGAAGGACGCCTGCGGGACAGGTGTCCGAAGGGCGTCCGCGGGCTGCTTCGATGGTTGAAAGGGAATCATGAACTATGGCGTCGCCACAGCGTTTTTACCCAAGACCACCCGGTTTCCATCCCCCCGAGGGCTCCACAGCGCAACTGTTCAACTACGGCGTACGCCAGGGGCATTGGCCAGGCCGGGAAATGCGCCTCTGCGGCCCTCGGCCGGGCGCGCGGCCGCACACGGCGTGAACGGCACGCACCCGGGCGCTCCCTCGGTCGGCCGGACTCGCCGCCGCACTCGGCCGGCCGCCCCCTGTCAGCCGCCCCCGTCAGCCATCCCCCCAGCCCCCCCTCCCCGTCAGCCGTTCTCCCCAGCCACTTCCGCCCGTCAGCCGTCCCCCAGTCACTCGCCCCCGCAGCCGCCCCCCTGTCAGCTGCCCCCGCCGCAACCGCCCCCGCCGCACGACGATCCGCAGGACGACCCGCAGGACGAGTGGCCCCCACCGCAGGAGTGGTGCCCCCCGGAGTGGTGGCCGCCGCCCGACGAGGAGTCGCCCGCGGCTCCCCCGGCCCACCAGCCGGCGCCGCTGTCGCTGCTGCCGCTCCGGGAAAGCCCCCGCGTCCGTGCCCTCGCTCCTCGTGCCGCCGGCCGCGGCGCCGCCTTCCGGCCGCGCCTGCGGGCGGACACCACCAGGCACACCACGAGACCGACGCAGACGATCGCCAGACCGATACCGAGGTTCATGGCCTCATCCCCCTTTCGAAATCCCCCGGGCGGCCCCCGCGGGCCCCTCCGTGTTCCCGGGTGCAGGGGGGATGCCCTCGCGCTCCGCCGGCCAAAGCAGAGTTGAGGAACTTCTGAGGGTCACGCATGAAAAAAAGGCCCCTGACCTGCACAGAAAGGCAGATCAGGGGCCGTCCGAAGCTCACTGGGCCGTCTGTGGGCCGTGGTCTTCCTGCGAGGCACCCTGAAACACGGTGTCGATGGCACGCCGGGCACGCTCGCGACTGTCCGGCATCAGGTGGGCATACACCCGCAGCGTCAGCGCCGGGTCGGCATGCCCCATGTACTCGCTGACGGCCTTGATGTTCTCGCCCGCGTCCAACAGCGCGGAGGCGTAGAAGTGCCGGAGGGCATGCATGCCGTGCTCACGTGCCGAGTCGTACTTGCCGCGATCGTCCGCTTCCGGGATGAGGCCCGCGACCGCGAGAGCGGGCTTCCACTCCTTGCCGTTGAAGTTGCTCCGCCACACCATGCCTCCTTGCTCAGCCGTGAAGATCAGTCGGGCGGATACCTTCGGCCCCTCCGGCACGTCCCACGGCAACGTGATCTCTGCGGGCTTGCAGGCGTCCATGTGCGCCCGGAGGGCTTGCGCCACAGAGTCAGGCAACGGCACGGCCCGCTTCTTGCCGCCCTTTGGGAGAGCGAAGACCGGGCGCCCTTCCACGTGCTTGATCTGTCGGACGACATGGAGTGTGCGTCCGTCGACGTCGATGGCGTCCTCAGCCAGCCCGAACACCTCGCCCTGGCGCAGACCGCATCCGGCGCCGACATCGACCATCGCTTGGTACCGCTCCAGAAGGGCCGCTCGAACGGCGAACACCTGGGCGGGCACCCACGGGACCACGGGATGCGCGTCACGCTTGGGTCGCCGGACGCTCCGTGCGCTGCACGGGTTGCGCGACAACAACGAGTCATCGACAGCGGCAGACAGGACCGACTGAACGTCCGCGAAGATGTTCCGGGCGTAGGAAGGACCCACTCCGGGCTTCGCTTCCAGGGCAGCGAGGAACTGCCTGATGTGCTCAGGCCGGAAGGTCCCGACCGGTCGGGAGCCGAGCACCGGGTAGGCGTGCAGCCTCAGGCGCCGGCCGAGTTCCTTCCTGGCCGTCGCGCTGGGTGTCTTGCTGTCCAACCACTTCTCGGCGTACTGCCGGAACGTGATCTGCATGGACTTGGGGTCGGTGTACTGACCGCGCGTCATGTCCGTCTCGATGGCACTGAGCCACTTCTCCGCAAGACGCTTCTTGCCGTCGGGGAAGCTCTTGGACTTCTCGGCGCCGTCGGGACCGATGTATCGAGCGCGGTAGCGCATGCCGGTGCCGTAACGCTCGGTCTTGACCTTGACGGACTTGCCATCCGGTCCGGTCTCGGTCTTGTACCAGCGGTCTTGGATGTGTCCGGCCATCAGGCGGCCCCTTCCATCAGGGACTCAACCCAGGCCCGGACGTCCTCGGGGTCGAAGCGGAGGTATCGGCCGACCCGGAAGCCTCGCGGTCCGATGTCCTTACGGCGCCACTGATAGACGGTCTCGACACTGGGCAGGCGCAGCAGCGTCACGAGGTCTTCCGGGGTCAGGTACTGGTCCGGCAGCGGGAGACTCATGCGCACACCTCCCAGCCATCTGCGTCGGGCAGTTCGGCCAGGGCTTCGCGTGCGATCTCTCGGTTCAGTCGGATATCCCGTGCGATCGACGCGGCGAGCCAGGATTCGCCGGGGGTGTGGCCATGTCCGGCGTAGGTCCAGTGGGCGAGCGTGAGCGTGGTTGCCTCCGGGTTGTCGTCAGGGTCGGGCAGGCCGAGGGCGGCGCATTGCTGGGCTGCGCGGTAGTCGGCGCGGGCCTGGCGGAGTGCGCCGAGGGTGGTGGAGTAGCGGCGGGACTTGGTGGAGAAGTGGCCGCGGAAGCCGAGCATGTGAGCCCAGTCCCGTAACTTGCGGTCCGGGTAGAGCGCGTGCAGGTCGAGGCACGCCTCGATCAGTCGGCGGGGGTGGTCGGGCACGCCGAGCAGGACGAGGGCCTCTTTGTTGCCGATGCGGCGGTCCACGGTGCCGGTGGTCTCGGCCGCCTTGGTGGCGTACTTGGCCACGTAGGAGGCCACGGCCTGTTCGGTGATCTCCTCACCGTTGCCGAAGGCGCCGATCGGCTGGACGTCGAGCTGTGTGCCCCAGCGCAGGGTGCGCGCTGGCTGGTCACCGACGGGTGGCACGTCGACCGTGACGCGGGCCGCGGCGGCGCGGATGGCGTCGGCGAGCAGCTCGAGCGTGGCCCAGGCCGGGGGTGGGGTGTCTGGCCCCTCGGGTCCGTCGAAGCGGATTACGGCGTGGAAGTGGACGGCTCCGCGTTTTTGGTACTCAGCGACCTTGCCGAAGGAAACGCGGGACTGTTCGCGGGCGGCCTTTTGGGTCAGTCCGGCGCGGCGGGCGATCTCGCGGCGCAGGTAGATCGTGAAGTAGCGCCACAGCTCGGAGGCGTGGTTGTTCCACAGCACGGCACCCGCGTAGTCGTACGTCGCCGGGTCCAGTGGGGTGCCCAGCTCCGGCGCGTCCTCGCCGTGGCGGATGCCGCAGCGGCAGGGCCGGTCTCCAGGGCGGTTGTGGACGGGACCGAACGAGGGTGCGGTGAGGGTGGCGAAGACGCGGGGGTGATCGCGCACGGTGTGCGGGGTGCCCTTGTCGGTGTCTCCGGTCAGCCCGGCGCGGATCAGGTGGTAGGTGTCTCCGGCGTAGGTCCAGGCGCAGGCGGGGCAGCGGGAGGCGCGGCGGTTGCCGCAGGCGATCCGGAGCGTGCCGCCCGGTTCGTGGTCGGTGGTGTAGGAGTGCAGGACCGTGCCGGTGGCCGAGTCGATCGTCTTGGTTGCGCCCGTGAGCCGGATCGGGTCGGCGCAGCCGCCGGTACGGCGGATCTGTGCTTGCCAGCGGTCGAAGTCGCCGGACCCAGCGACCCTCAGCACGTCGGCGAGGGTGGCCGGGTCCAGGCCCGCCATGGCGGCGGTCGTCACTCGTCGTTCTCCTTCCGGGAGTGCTGGTCGATCCACTCCTCCGCGCACACCTTGTGGACGGGCTTGCCGCGGTCGGAGCGCAACGGAGTGGGCTTGGTGCAGATCACGCAGGGCTGGTCGCCGGTGTGGTCGTAGTGGTCGGCAGAGCGCCAGTTCAGGAGGGCCACGGTGATCACCGGCCCCAACGCCGCTTCTGCGGGCTGCTGGCCTGGCTGTCGGACGGACCGGACAGTTCCGTGCGACCGGTGCGAGTGGGCTTCGCATCCCGCTTGCTGTCGTGCAGCTTGTGCGCTTTGGCGGTTTTCTTCAGGCGGTCGTAGTCGCCATCCAGCCCATCGGAGTGGATGCGGTCGACGCCGAGGCTCCAGCGGCGGGGCATCAGACGGTCACCTCCTGCTTGCGCACCAGGTGAGCGGTGCCGGTGCCCTTGCAGGCCGGGCAGGTGACGCGGAGGGTGGCGCGGGTGCCGTCGCGGTGGCGGGTGCCGGTGGTGATGGTGGCGATGGCGAAGCCGTCGCAGTCGCGGCAGACGGGCGTGCTGGGGGCGTGCTGGGGCATGATGTGGTCTCCCTTTCGGGTCCCTTGGATCTGGAAGAGGTCCAGGCGCCCGGAGCGGCGGAAGTTTGGCGACCGAGGCCGCTCCGGGGGCCGTCAGTGCTTGTGCAGGTCCTTGACGAGCAGGCGCAGGACGACGGCGACCACAGCGACGGAGACGCCGGTGATGGCCACGGCGAGCAGCAGTGAGACCAGGACGGTGCCGACGACCAGGACCACGGCTCCGCCACCGGCGGCGAGGGCGAGCGCGCTGCTGGGGGTGAGCTGGACGGTGGGCCGGTTCGTACCCGGGGTCGGGCTGGTCTGCGCGGCCGGAACCGGGGCCGTCGTTGCGGACCGCTGCGGCGTGGTCGGCGTGGTGGGGGCGGTGTCCGGGGGCGGGTACTTCGGGGTGAACACGGGCGGGTCTCCTCTCGGGTCAGGGCGTGCAGCGGTGGGTGCGGGCGGCGAGTTCGGCGGCCGAGCGGTTGCGGTGCTCGGTGGAGAAGCCGCAGCCGGGGGCGGTGCAGGCTGCGGTGTGCCGGGTCTGGCCGCGGCCGTTGTGATACGAGCCGACCTGGACGGGACCTATCTGGATCACGTCGTAGAAGCGGTTCGGGCGCATGTCAGCCCTCCTTCCGGAGACTGCGGCCGGGGAACTCAGCGAGGATGCGGGCCGCGTCGTGCGGGTCCGGGGTGCGGTCGGCAGCCTCTTCGGCGAGCAGCCGAGCCAAGGTCGCCCGACCCGAGTCGGCCATCTCCCGCGCCGCTTCCACGTAGTCGGATGGGCGGTTGAAGTTGAACAGCGGCATGGACTGATCTCCCTTTCGTGTCAGGCAAGTTGTGCGGCGATGGCTCCAGCGAGGTCTTCGGGGACCCCGAGACGGGCGCGCAGGGTGGCGGTGTCGATGTCCGTGCCGGTGCGGGTGCGGTGGTCAGCCGCGACCTTGCGGGCGTGGTCGATCAGAGCCGGGGGCACCGGCGGAGCCGGGGCCGCTTGCGGCAGAGCAGGGGCGGGCTCCGGAGTGGTGACCGGCTTGCGCTTGCCTTCCGGGGCCGGTTCGGTGGGCTCGGGGGCCGGGGCAGCGGGTGCCGGCAGAGCTGGCTCCCGGTCGTCGGCGTGGGTGTGGGTGAGCAGGGTGCCGCCGAGGAAGGCCAGGGCAGGCCATCCGGCGACGAGGATGCGTAGCCAGGCCGGGACGTGACCCAGGTCGAGGAGTCCGGCGGTGGCGATGTTGGCGCCGAGCGAGGCGACCAGGGCCACGAGGAACCAGATCCAGGCCAGGCGGGACGGGCCGTCGGTGCGGAGCCGTCGCCACACGGCGACCAGGAGCAGGTCGACCGAGACCGGGTAGGCCCAGGCTTTCCAGCCGGTCTGTCCGGCCGCTGCGGCAAGGTCGTGCAGGTGGGCGAAGGACAGTGAACCGGCAATCACTGCCTGCACCAGAAGGGCATCCAGGCGGATCGAGCGGGGCATGCCCTCACCTCCCTCTCAAGGGGTCGGGCCGGAGCGGGGCAGGGAACGTGTCCGCCGCCCGGCTCCGGGCGGGTCAGTCGGTGGGGGCTTCGCCGGTACCCAGGCAGGTCAGGCACAGGGCGCCTTGCCGGTCTTCGGTGGGGCGGCCCTTGCGGGCGCCGACGCGGACGGTTTCGGCGATCTCGCCCTTGCCGCCGCAGTCGGGGCACTTTGGCGGCTTGGGTGCCGGGCGGCGGGTGCGCTTACCGGTGGTGGCCACGGTGATCACACCTCTAGCCGGGGGTATCCGTGGCCGACCGGCGGATAGGCACCGGCCGCGCGGTCGGCGAACTCGGCGTTGAACGCGCTGGCCAGGGTGGCGATGAAGGCGTCCCGCTCGGGGTGCTGGTGCAGGTGGTTGAGCAGGGTCTCGAACAGGACGCCGAGCCGGTTGGCGTCGTCCCGTTCGGTCGAGTCGTACTCGTACCAGGGCTTGCGGTGCATCGGGGTCCTCCCGGTTTCAGGCATGGCGGGGGTAGGGACCTGGCGCGAAGGCGGTCGCGCCGACCGGGAAAGTGCAGGGGGTTACTCGGTGACCGGGTGCGGCTTGACCAGCGGCGGCACCGGCTCAGGCGCCGGGGCGGGGCGGACGGTCGGCCGGAACGGGGCCAGGAACGGCAGTTCCGGGGTGAGGTCGGCGTACTGGCGGCACACGGCCACGACGTCATCCGTGGACGTCTCGGGGGTGCGGATGCGGGACCAGCCGCCGGAGGTGTCACCGGCCACCGCCACGCCGGGGCGGTCCGGGGCGATCGTGGTCGCAGCCATCACGGCATCCGGCGCGATGTCACCCAACCCCATCTCGGCCGTCTGCTTGTCATTGACCCGGTGCACCACACGCCCGGTGAGCTGTGCGCGCAGCGCGGTCGCGCCCCTGCCCAGGTCCGAGCCGAAGCGCTGGCCGCAGACCTCCAGGAAGATGCCGACCGCGCGGGCCATCTGACCCAGTCGGACCATCTGCATGACTGAGCGGTCCCGGCGCTCCTCCTCCTTCTTCGAGGTGACCAAGAACAGCTCTGCGACCTCGTCGACCAGGACGACCAGGGGCACCGGCCGCACCGCGTCAGGGAGTTCCCACACATCCGACGCCCCGTGCTCGGCGAGCAGGTCAAAGCGGTCTTCCATCTCGCCTACCAGCGCATCGAGCAGGTTGGAGGCGTCGTCTGGGGTGGTGACCAGGGCGGACAGGCGGGGCGCGTAGCGGCTCTGTTCGACGCCGCGTTTGCAGTCGATGCCGACCAGGCCGACCGGCAGCCGGGCCAGCCCCTTGATCAGGTTGCGCTGATACATCGACTTGCCGGACCCGTTCGCGCCCAGCGTCAGTGCCATGGGGACCTTGCGGTAGTCCCGCTCGAATACCGAACCGTCCTCGCGCAGCGCCACTGGCACCACCAGGTCACGGGACTGCACCGAGCGCGGCAGACGCACCCGCTTGAGCACGTCGTAACCGGTCATGCGCAGTTCCACGTAGCCCGGCTTGGTCTCCGCGACGATCACCGACCGCACGCCCCACGCGTGGCGCAGCCGCTCCGAGGACGCGGCGACATCCGCCGGTTCCAGTCCGGCCGGGAGCCGGAGGGAGACCCGCAGGCCGGTAGAGGTAGGGCGGACCCGGCGGACCTTCGGTGGCACCGGGCGGACCTCACGCCGGGCGACGTTGCGGGTCATGAAGGCCCGCAGCCCGGACGGCCGCACCGTCAGCCCGCACACCTCCATCGTGGACCGGTAGGTCCAGGTGAACCGGCCCCAGGTGACCGGCGCGCCGACCAGCGACCAGTAAACGCGCGGGGCGCGTACCTTCGCGTAGCCCAGGCCACCGGCACCCGCTAAGGCGCCCGTGGCTTCCAGCCACATCGTGAGGTCGGTCATGGTCAGACCCCCGCGGTGATCGCGACCGCGCGGAACGAGATCCCGTGCCGCTTCTGACCGTTGAACTCGTTCTCCCAGTCCCTGGCCTTCAGGCCGACCACCCGCACCGGCATACCCGGCGCCAGCCCTTCGGGGAGACCCGTCTCCGGGATGGTCACCTGGTAGAGGTTTCCCTCCCCCTCATCCGAGACCAGCAGGCCCACGGTCGACAGGCCCGCACCGGTCTCCCGGTCCACGGCCCGCTCCCCGGTCTTCTTGTTGACCAGCTTCGGTTCCGGCGCGGTCGCCACGAACACCACAGCAGTCGACAGATCGATCTTGAACGACGGCATGAGCACATCCCTCGTACCGAGGAGGCCGCCCATCGCGACCTCTCTAGACATCTCCATTGGAGCGCAGATCTCTAGAGACGTCAACCGAGATGTCTAGAGATGTTCGGGGCGCCAGATTGCGGCTACACGCACTGAGCAGGTGCCTCACGTATGGCCTAGGCTGTCTAGAGAAGAGAGGAGGGCTCCGGAATGACCAACACCGACGACGACCGTCGGCCGAAGTACCAGAAGATCGCGGACGCTCTGCGCGAAGCGATCGAGTCGGGCGAGTACGGTCCCGGTGATCGGCTTCCGGGGGAAAACGAGCTGATGGCCACGCATGGCGTGGCGCGCATGACGGCCCGCCAGGCCCTGAGTGTGCTCAAGGACGAAGGGGTTGCGGAGGCCCGCAAGGGAGCGGGCGTGTTCGTACGAGCCTTCCGTCCCCTGAGGCGCAAAGGCATCCAGCGGCTAGCGCAGGAGCAGTGGGGAAGCGGCCGGTCTATCTGGTCTGCCGACATCGAGAACCGCACGCTGGTGGTCGACCAGGTGACGGTGTCGGAAGAAGCGGCACCGGAACGCGTCGGACAGGTTTTGGATCTGGGGGAGGAAGACACCGTCTGTGTGCGGCGCCGGCGGTTCGTCTTGGACGGGAAGCCCGTTCTTCTCGCGACGAGCTACCTTCCCACTTCGGTGGTCGCAGGATCGGCGATCACCCAGGAAGACACCGGGCCAGGCGGAACATACGCCCGTCTTGCCGAGCTCGGTTACAAGCCAGTGCACTTCCGCGAAGAGATCCGCTCACGCATGCCCTCGAAGCACGAGACGGCACAGTTGAGCATGTCCGCGGGCACGCCTGTCATCCTCATCTGCCGGACCGCCTTCGCAGACGAAGGCCGCCCCGTCGAGATCAACGAGATGACGCTCGACGCCGCCTCGTACATCCTGGAGTACGACTTCGACGCGTGACCTGGGCTGTTACAGGTTTCTCTACCTCATCAAGCCCCGGCTGCGCTCCGCTCCGCCGGGCGCGCTTCCCGGCTCCGCTGCGGGCGACGCTCCTGCCTTCGGCCCGCTCCGCCCGCGCTGCGCCGACGCGCGCCCACACGTGGATAGGGCCGGAGGCCATGAGTCGATCACCGCATAGCGCGGCCCACGGCCAAGGCAATGCCTCCGGCGGGGGATCGGCCGGCACCGGGATGGAGGGGACACCGTTGCCGACTGCGGGCAGGTAGTGGCGTGCGTGGGGTGCTCCCATCCCGTCCGCCATCGACCCAGGCAGAGCCGAGCAGACGCGGCCCATGGCGTCCAGGTCGTTCGTACAGTGGCGCGCTCCACCTGGACGCCATGAACCACGCCCGCTCCACGGTGTGTGGGTCGACGGCGGACGGGATGGGAGCTGGGGTTGGTGGTGGGAAAGGTGGCAGGGACAGGCTTGGCCGCGATCACTCGTCCCGAGCCGTTCCGCCGGCCGAGCTGCGACTGGACACGGCCATCGGATTGAATACCGTTCCGAACTGCCGTCACGCTGGGGAGAACATGACCTTCACCAAGCTTCTGAGACCCGCCCTCGCAGCCACGCTTCTGGCCTCAGTCACCGCCTGCGGAGCGTCATCCGCGCCGGACGTCTCGGCGAGCACCACGACCAGCTCGGGGGCCGCTGAGACGCGTCGTTCGGCAGACCTCAAGCCGGTCAGCGCCACCATGCCCGATGTCATCGGCGGCAAC
The DNA here is from genome assembly GCF_040644655.1 of Streptomyces sp. NPDC046931. Lineage (NCBI taxonomy): Bacteria > Bacillati > Actinomycetota > Actinomycetes > Kitasatosporales > Streptomycetaceae > Streptomyces > Streptomyces sp. NPDC046931. The sequence continues at coordinate 437,023 of NZ_JBEYWX010000002.1, read as the reverse complement.
GCCGGGCGTGCGTACGAGCAGATGAGCTCCGAACTCGACATGGTCTTCAAGGACGCGAGCGGACAGGGGCGTGCGGTGGACGACCCGGCTGCGTGGAAGATTTGCGACTCCCAGCCTGGCCCCAACCAGCAGATCACCGAGTACCCGGTCGTCTTCGAGGTGGTGGAAGTTTCGGAGAGCTGCGAAGACGCGACGCCGAAGTGATGTGTGTCCAACGGCGAGGCTCCCTTTGTCAAGACCGAGTGCGACAGCTGACACCAGCGGCTGACACCAACAAGCCCGAACAGCAGCGGCCGACGCCGGACCCCAGAGGACGATCGGCCGAGGCGCAGGGGCGGTTGGTCGACGTTGGCGAACCCCCATGATCGACCTGATAAGGATGAGGCCAGACCTCAAAGCCTGCATCAGGCGGCGTGTGAGCGCTGGGCCGTCTGTGGGCCGTCCGAGGGCGGCCGACGACGACAGATGACGACAGTCGACGACAGCCCTTCCCCTGCTCAGCGATGATGGTTCGGGTGCCAGCACGGGTGCCCATCAGTGAAGCAGAGTTGAGGAACCCCAGAGCTTCGGCGCAGGATGGCGGCCATGACCTCCAGCGCGCGCCCTTTCCTCAACCGTCGGCTCGCCGAGTTCGGGACGACGATCTTCGCCGAGATGTCGGCCCTCGCCATGAGCACCGGATCCATCAACCTCGGCCAGGGCTTCCCGGACACCGACGGGCCGGAACAGGTCCGCGAGGCCGCCGTGCGGGCGCTGCGGGACGGGCGCGGCAACCAGTACCCGCCGGGCCCCGGCGTCCCCGAGCTGCGCACCGCCGTCGCCGAGCACCAGCGGCGGCGGTACGGCCTCGAATGCGACCCCGACACGGAGGTGCTGGTCACCGCGGGCGCCACCGAGGCGATCGCCGCGACCCTGCTGGCGTTGCTGGAGCCCGGCGACGAGGTGATCGCGCTGGAGCCGTACTACGACTCGTACGCCGCCTGCATCGCCATGGCGGGCGGCGTGCGCGTGCCGGTCACGCTTCGGCCGCACCACGACGGGGGCGCGAGCTTCCGCCTCGACCTGGACGAGCTGCGCGACGCGGTCACCGACCGCACCCGGCTGCTGCTGATCAACACCCCGCACAACCCGACCGGCACCGTGCTCACCCGCGAGGAGCTGGCCGCGATCGCCGAGCTGGCCGTCGAGCGGGATCTGCTCGTCGTCACGGACGAGGTGTACGAGCACCTGGTTTTCGACGACGCCGAGCATGTGCCGCTCGCGACCTTCCCGGGCATGCGGGAACGGACCGTCACCATCTCGTCGGCGGGGAAGACGTTCTCCTTCACGGGGTGGAAGGTCGGCTGGGTGACGGCGGCGCCCGGGCTCGTCACGGCGGTGCGCTCGGCCAAGCAGTTCCTGACGTATGTGTCGTCCGGGCCGTTCCAGTACGCCGTCGCCGAGGCGCTCGCGCTTCCGGAGACGTACTTCGAGGCGTTCCGCGCGGATCTGCGCGCCAAGCGCGACCTGCTGGCGACCGGGCTCACGGAGGCGGGGTTCGCGGTGTTCCGGCCCGCGGGCACGTACTTCATCACCACCGACATCCGCCCCCTCGGCGACAGCGACGGTCTGGCCTTCTGCCGGGCCCTGCCCGAACGCGCGGGGGTCGTCGCCATCCCGAACACGGTCTTCTACGACCACCGCGAGTCCGGCGCCCCCTTCGTCCGCTTCGCCTTCTGCAAACGCACCGAGGTCCTGGAGGAGGCCGTCCGGCGGCTGAAGTCCCTGGCCGGCTGACCCCCATCGTCCGGGGGCGCGCCGTACGCGGGAATTCGTTGCCCTCATGGCCGCGCAAGGTTCGCAAATCGGGTGTGATCGTCGCATGGTTCCGGTGTGACCGACGCCAGGACCATCCCGGCCCCCACCACGCGAGGCCCGCGGGACAGCGACCGAGCCCGTCCGGCCGGGGCCGGGTGGCGGCTGCCTGTGACGGCCACGACGGCCCTCGGGCTGTTCTTCACCGCGCGGCTGTGCGGTGGTCTGGTGCTCGCCCTCGTCGCCCGGTCCGCGGGCAAGCACCCGCTGCTCCTGCTGGGCCGCTCCTGGGACTCCGTCTGGTACCTGGGGATCGCCGAGCACGGCTACGGACTCACCCACCGCAACCGCACCGGCATCCACAGCGATCTGGCGTTCTTCCCGCTCTATCCGGGGCTGGTCCGCACGGTCGCCCTCCTCACCCCGCTCGACGGCGTCAGGGCGGCCCTTGTGGTGTCGTGGACGGCCGCCGCGGCCGCCGCGTACGGGATCTATCTGCTCGGCGTACGGCTGTACGGACCCGCCGTGGCCACCGTCCTGGTCGGACTGTGGGGTCTGCTGCCGCACTCCGTCGTGCTGTCGATGGCCTACACCGAGCCCGTGATGACGGCGTGCGCGGCCTGGTCGCTGTACGCGGTCCTGAGCGGGCGCTGGGTGTGGGCGGGCGTGCTGGCGGCGCTCGCGGGCCTGTCCCGTCCCAACGGGATCGCGGTCGCGGCGGCGGTGCTCTCCGCGGCGTCGCACGAGGTGTGGCGGGCGCGCGGGCGCGGGGTTTCCCCCAGGCTGTGGACGGGCGCGGCGCTCGCGCCCCTCGGCTGGAGTGGCTATGTGCTGTGGGTCGGCAGCCGCAGGGGCGATCCGCTCGGCGGCTACTTCACCGTGCAGCGGCTGTGGGGCTCACGCTTCGACTTCGGGCGCGGCGCCCTGCGCTTCACGGAGCACATGCTGCTGCACGGCACCCGGCTGCTGTTCCCGATCGCGCTGGTGATCGTCGTGGTGAGCGGAGTGCTCTTCGCGCTGCTGATCGCGGACCGCGCCCCGCTTCCGCTCGTCGTCTACAGCGGCGTCCTGCTGGTGATCGCGTTCGGCGGCTCGGGCTTCTTCGAGTCCAAGCCGCGCTTTCTGCTGCCGGCGTTCCCGCTGCTGATCGTGGTGGCGCGGGCGCTGGTACGGACGGCGAGAGCCCGGCCGTGGCACGCCGCCGTCGTGGCGGGCGCCCTGGCCGGGCTCTCGTTCGCCTATGGGGCGTATCTGGTGGTGCTGGCCCGGTCGCCCCTCTAGCCGGGTCTACTCTCCGTCGTCCTCAGGCTCATCCGCGTCGTCGACGTCCTCCGCGAGGCCGAGCTGCTCGACCAGCCACCGGTCGAACTCGATGGCGGCCCTCACCCAGCTGACGGTCGACGAGACGAAGTGCTCCAGGCTCACGCCGGTGCCGATCAGCATCTGCGCCTCACCGATGAGGCGGACGGTGCCGTCGTCGTGCGTGTGCGTGTAGACCTTGGGCCACAGGGTGCGCCGGTTCCAGTCGTCGATGGACTCCAGCAGCTGCGGCTTCTCGCCGATCTGGTGGGGACGGTCGTAGAACGTCCGGACGGAGAAGACCGCCTGGTCGGCCTCGCCGCGGAACATGAAGTACGTACGGAACTGCTCCCACGGCGCGACGAGGTCTCCCTCTTCGTCGACGAGGTGCTTGAGCTCCATCTGGTCCAGGAGCTGCTTCACGAGGTCCTGATCCGGAACCACGGGGCCCGCCGGCTGCTGCGGCTCGGGCTGGCCCCCGAAGTTCGGAATCGAGGACGGGTCGATGCTCACCGTGTTCTTCCCTTCGTACGGATTCCGCCATCCTCCCTCATCCGGGGAGGGGGGTGGCAACCCCCGGCGGATCGTGTCAGCCGTCGGCTGACACGATCCGGTCACCCGGGTGGACAGCGTGTCCGCACCCGGGCGGGACACACCCTCGAGTACCCGCGCGAGGACGCCTGGAGCACCGGGGTACGGCTACAGCGTCTTGCCGGTCGCCGGACCCACCAGCAGGCCCTCGCCGACGCGGTCCACACGGACCGTGTCGCCGTCCTTGACCTCGCCGGCCAGGATCTCCCGCGCGAGGCGGTCGCCGATGGCGGTCTGGACGAGACGGCGCAGCGGGCGGGCGCCGTAGGCCGGGTCCATGCCCTCGTCGGCGAGCCACTCCAGGGCCTCCGGGGTCACCTCCAGGTTGAGCCTGCGCTCGGCCAGGCGCCGCGACAGCCGGTCGATCTGGAGCCGGGCGATCCGGCTCAGCTCGTCCTTCGTCAGAGCCGAGAAGACCACCAGGTCGTCGAGCCGGTTCAGGAACTCCGGCTTGAAGGAGGACCGGACCACCTCCAGGACCTGCTCCCGCTTCTCCTCCTCACTGGAGATCGGGTCGACCAGGAACTGGCTGCCCAGGTTCGAGGTCATCACCAGGATCACGTTGCGGAAGTCGACCGTGCGTCCCTGACCATCCGTCAGGCGGCCGTCGTCCAGCACCTGGAGGAGGATGTCGAAGACCTCCGGGTGGGCCTTCTCCACCTCGTCGAGCAGGACGACGCTGTACGGGCGGCGGCGCACCGCCTCCGTGAGCTGGCCGCCCTCCTCGTAGCCGACATAGCCGGGCGGGGCGCCGACCAGCCGGGCGACGCTGTGCTTCTCGCCGTACTCCGACATGTCGATGCGGACCATCGCCCGCTCGTCGTCGAAGAGGAAGTCGGCGAGCGCCTTGGCCAGTTCGGTCTTGCCGACACCCGTCGGGCCTAGGAAGAGGAACGAGCCGGTCGGGCGGTCGGGGTCGGCGATGCCGGCCCGGCTGCGGCGTACGGCGTCGGAGACGGCCCGTACGGCCTCGGTCTGGCCGATGAGCCGCCTGCCCAGCTCCTCCTCCATGCGCAGCAGCTTCTGCGTCTCGCCTTCCAGGAGGCGCCCGGCGGGGATGCCGGTCCAGGAGGCGACGACGTCCGCGATGTCGTCGGGACCGACCTCCTCCTTGACCATGGTGTCCTTGGCGGCCTCCTCCTCGGCCTGCGAGGCGGCCTCCAGCTCCTTCTCCAGGCCCGGGATCTCGCCGTACAGCAGCTTGGAGGCGGTGTCGAAGTCGCCGTCGCGCTGGGCGCGTTCGGCCTGGCCACGCAGGTCGTCGAGCTTCTCCTTCAGCTCGCCGACGCGGTTGAGGGACTGCTTCTCCTTCTCCCAGCGGGCGGTCAGGCCGCGCAGCTCCTCCTCCTTGTCGGCGAGGTCGCGGCGCAGCTTCTCCAGCCGATCCCTGGAGGCCTGGTCGGTCTCCTTGCCGATCGCCAGCTCCTCCATGCGCAGCCGGTCCACGGCGCGCTGGAGCTCGTCGATCTCCACGGGGGACGAGTCGATCTCCATGCGCAGCCGGGAGGCGGACTCGTCGACCAGGTCGATGGCCTTGTCGGGCAGGAAGCGGGAGGTGATGTACCGGTCGGAGAGAGTGGCCGCGGCCACCAGCGCGCTGTCCGCGATCTGCACCTTGTGGTGGGCCTCGTAGCGGCCCTTGAGGCCGCGCAGGATCGCGATGGTGTCCTCGACGGTCGGCTCGGCCACCAGCACCTGCTGGAAGCGCCGCTCCAGCGCCGGATCCTTCTCGATCCGCTCGCGGTACTCGTCGAGGGTCGTCGCGCCGACCATGCGCAGCTCGCCGCGGGCCAGCATCGGCTTGAGCATGTTGCCGGCGTCCATCGCGGAGTCGCCTCCGGCGCCCGCGCCCACGACGGTGTGCAGCTCGTCGATGAACGTGATGATCTGGCCCTCGGAGTCCTTGATCTCGGCGAGGACGGTCTTCAGCCGCTCCTCGAACTCGCCGCGGTACTTGGCGCCCGCGACCATGGCGCCGAGGTCCAGCGCGACCAGCCGCTTGTCCTTGAGGGACTCGGGCACGTCGCCCTTCACGATCCGCTGGGCGAGCCCCTCGACGACGGCGGTCTTGCCGACGCCCGGCTCACCGATGAGCACCGGGTTGTTCTTCGTACGGCGGGAGAGCACCTGCACCACGCGGCGGATCTCCTGGTCCCGGCCGATGACCGGGTCGAGCTTGCCGTCGCGCGCGGCGGCGGTGAAGTCGGTGCCGAACTTCTCGAGGGCCTTGTACTGGCCCTCCGGGTCCGGGGTCGTCACCCGGCGTCCTCCCCTTGTCCTCTGGAACGCGTCCAGGAGCTTCTTGGCGTCCGCGCCCTCACGGGACAGGACCTCCCCCGCGGCGCCGCCCTTCCCGGCGATGCCGATGAGCAGGTGCTCGGTGGAAAGGTACTCGTCGCCGAGGTCCTTGGCGCGATTGCCGGCGTCTGCGACCACGGCGAGCAGCTCGCGGTTGGGCTGGGGCGGCGCGACGGTCGACCCGGTGACGCTGGGCAGACCGGCGAGCACGCGCTCGGCGCCGGACCGCACGGAGGCCTGGTCGGCGTCCACGGCGGCCAGCAGGTCGATGATGTTCTCGTTGTCCTGCCCCTCGAGCAGCGCGAGGAGCAGGTGGGCGGGGGTCAGGTCCGGGTGGCCCTCCGACACGGCCCGGCTGGTGGCCGCGTTGATCGCGTCCCGGCTCCTGTTGGTCAGCTCGGCGTCCACGTTCCCGATCTCCTCCTTGCGTCGGCCGCGCTCAGCTGTCGTCTTCCTTCACTCTGACGAGAGCAACGTACACAAAGTTGAGTCTATTGCACTCAAGGCGTGAAGCGGGAGAGACAAGGACCGTGTACCCGCGCGGCGCCCGGAGTGACATACGGGCCGGACGCGGAAGCGGCTCGGCGATCGGGAAGGACGGCGCACGAGGAGGCGCACGAGAAGGCATGGTGCCCACGAAGGGCCCAGGCTCGCACGAAGGGACCAAGGGGGCACGTCGACGGCCCCGCCGCGGGCATCCGCGGCGGGACTGTCACCGAATGTGACCGCTGGGACCGGCATGGGTGCGTTGGAACCCGGGAGGAGGGGCTGGTTCCAGCCACCGTGCCCTCGGGACGTACTCGGCGTTTCCGCGCAAACTGCAGCGGCGTCACCGTGTTCAGGTCACGGTGACGCCGCTGCGGGGGGGAAGCACCTGAGCGATCTGTTACGACGGGGGAATCGCGTCAGGCACTGCGGGGGGTGGCTGAGATGGTCGTCATTTCGGGGGTGTCCGGTTCGGCCAGCCGGTGGTCGCGCTGGTCCAGGTTCACAAAGATCATTCCGTACCTTATGGCGCACCGGACGGGCTGCGGCGCCCCCCGAGGCCGCCGCAGAAGCCGGTAGGCCCGCACATCGTCGTCCTCGTCCCGGGTGACGACGACGGGCTCTCCGAACACGGTCACCATCAACGAGTCACCGCTGTGGGGGATGGCGGTGACCAGGTCGATGAAGTGCCAGCCGGAGCGGTAGGCCGTGGCCATCTCGCGACGGAAGGTGCGGTCGTCCGGAGGAGTGGTCACATCAGCTCCACACGCTGTCATCTGTGCCGACGGGTGTGTCACTGCCGGCCGCAGAAGAAGCGGGCACCAACGACCAGACGCTGTCCGCTCGCACGTCCTCCTTCGTGCCGGAGAGGCCACTCAGCGTTCCGAAGGCCACAACGGCGGAGAAGGTGGCGACAAGCACCGAGCGAAGCATTCTCTTACCCATAGTCGGCTTCGTCCTCACTTGAAGGTCCCCTCTTCCCCCGTCGACTAAGACGATGGCTCATTCGGGCACGTCATGGCCACACAATCGGTGCATCATGTTCCTGCATGTTCAGGACCCTGGGGGGTGGAGATTTGACAACCAATCGGGCTAAAGCGACACATCCCCATGCCTTGACCGAACTGTGCGAGGAGGGTGGCCGCCTGTATGCGAACGCCCTGCGCACAGGGCGTATCGCCCGCGCCGACGCGGAAGAGGCTCCTTGTCTGATGGAGTTCGCCCTCCTCCACCCCGATCCGGACGATGCGAACTGGCTGCGTCCCGTGCCCCCTCCGGTCGCCCTGGCCCAGCGGCTGCATCCGATCGAGCGTGAGATCTCCGAGCGCAGGCGGCTGTCGACCAGTCTGGCCGAAACCTTCGAGCCGTTCATGGCGCTCAGCGCCCAGGCGACCGCGCCCACGCATTCGATCACGGTGCTGGAGGGACTCGACCGGATCAACGCGGCGCTCGACCTGGCCACGGCCCAGTGCCAGAACGAGATGCTCACGGTCCAGCCGAGCGGCCACCGCCCCGAGCGCCGGCTCATCGAGGGACTGGAGCGTGACCGGCCGCTGATCGAACGCGGAGTGCGCATCCGGACCCTGTACCAGCACACGGCCCGGTACAGCCCGGAACGGCTGGCCTACGTGGACCAGTTCGCCGACGGCAAGGCCGAGTACCGCACCATCGACGAACTCGTCGAGCGGCTCATCATCTGCGACGAGGCCGTCGCGTTCATCCCGATCAGCGACGACCGCCAGGTCGCCCTGGAGCTGCGTCACCCGGGCCTGGTCCGCTACCTGGTCAAGGTCTTCGAGTTCATGTGGGGCCGGGCGGTGCCGCTGAGAGCCGGCACCCCCTACGAGACCGATCCGGACGGCATCACGGACATCCAGCACTCCATCGCCAAACTGCTCGTGGAGGGCCATGTCGACGAGGCCATCGCCCGCCGCCTGGGCATGAACGTCCGCACCTGCCGCGCCCACATAGCCAAGCTGGCCACAGCCCTCGGCAGCGGCAGCCGTGCCCAACTCGGCTACCTCATCGCCCAGTCGGGGATCCTGAGCCAGAACCAAGGCCTTCCGGGCGGGGGCCGGCCGCAGTGACGACGGCGCCCGCGCGAGGGCACGCTCCTCGCGCGGAGCGGAGCCGTGGCGCCCGGCACGGCGGCCGGCTCCCTCAGAGACCGGTGGGAGGCTCCTGCGCACAGGGAGCGGTGGCGGGCAGCAGTTCGGGGGCGTGCGGAGGCCCGTCCAGGCCCGCCTGGGCGATACGGACGCCCAGCTGGGTACGGCTCGCCGCGCCCAGGGTCTCGGAGAGCCGGGCGATGTGCGCCCGGCAGGTGCGCACGCTGATGCCGAGACGTTCGGCAACCACGGCGTCCTGGTGGCCCTCCGCGAGCAGCGCCGCGATCGAGCGTTCCCGGTGGGTGATGCCGTCGATACCGGTCTCCGGCAGTGGGGAGGTCAGCGGGATCGCCAGGCGCCACAGGCGCTCGAAGACGGTCACCAGATAGTCGATCAGGGCCGGGTGGCGCAGCTCCAGCGCGATGGTGCGGTCGGCGTTCGCCGGGATGAAGGCGACCGTGCGGTCGAAGAGGATCAGGCGCTCGGGCACTTCGTCCAGGGTGCGGGCCTCGGCCGCCTCGCCCATCAGCTCCATGTAGGTGTGCAGACCCTGGCCGTGCCGGGCGACATGCGTGTACAGATCGCGCATGCGAACGCCCCTGCGGCGCATCTCCATCGCCCGGTGCAGGCCCTCGGAGAGTTCGTCCTCGCGGCGGATGCCGCCCGGCTGCACGGTCAGCACCTCGCGCATGCACTGTTCCGTCGCCTCGTCCATGGCGGCACGGATCCGCGGCAGCCCGTCCAGGACACGGATCGCCACGCCCTCCGCGGGGCCCTGCTCACGACCGCCGAGCCCGGCGTACCACTCGACCGCGGCCACCGCCGCCCCGACCCGCGCCTGGCTCGCGCCCACCTCTTCGTGCACCCCGCGCAGCAACCGGGTCATGACCTCCTGCGGGGAGGTCGGCACCAGCCAGTCCATGTCGTCGGGGTCCGGGTGCAGCAGCGCGAGTTCCAGCAGACAGGGCACCGTCGCGGCGTCGGCTCGGGGCACCCGGCCCCGGCGTACGGCCCGGGAGTACACGCGGTTGCCGGCCTCACAGAGCCGGTCAGCGCCGTGCGGATGCGCGTCCGTCCCGTGCCCGGCCATCTTCCACCCCTGGCTCCAACTCCCGGCTCCAGCGTCCTGCATCGCCTTCGCAGCGCAACTATGCGCGGACCCGCCCGCCTCCGCAACACGGCTCCGCCGCCCCAACGCCCGTACTTGCCCGGGAACGTCCGGGATTCTCCCACCCTCCGGAAGTTCCGATTGCACCCAGGTGCCGGGGGCCGCGGGCGGCGGCGGACGCGCGGCCGGGCGTACCGAAAACAGCCGTGGCGGGCGAGCATCACTGCCCGTCCGCCACGGCTGCTTCGATCCAGCTTCGGTCCGGCTGCTTGAGTCCGGCGCTTCGGTCCGGCGCTTCGGTCCTGCCGCTCCCCGCCGCTACTTCAGACCGGCCGCCAGGCAAGCCGCCTTGTACTTGGGGGTGCAGATCTCCTGGACGGTGTAGATGCCGTCGTCGAGCACGGTGTCCTTGACGTTGTCCTTCTTGAGCGAGACCACCGGCACCAGCATCGACGGGATGTTCTTCTCCGTCGGGCTGTCGACCTTGTCACGGGTCAGCGCGTCGAACTCGATCGAGCGGCCCTGGACCTTGGCCACCGCCATCTCGGCGGCGTTGTTGGCCTCCTGCGGGTACGACTTGTACACGCTCATGTACTGCTCGCCCGAGACGACCCGCTGCACGGCGTCCAGCGACGCGTCCTGTCCGGTCACCGGCGGGACCTTGGCGGCGCCCGCCTCCTTCAGCGCCTCGATGACGGCGCCTGCCATGCCGTCGTTGGCCGAGTAGACGCCCGCGATGTTGCCCAGGCCGACGGACCGGATCGCCTCCGCCATGTTCGCCTTGGCGTTCTCCGGCTTCCAGTCCTTCGTGTCGTAGGACTTGACGATGTTGACCTTGCTCTCGAGCTCGCTGAGCGCGCCCTCCTTGAACTGCGCCGCGTTCGGGTCGGTGACCGAACCGTTCATCATGACGATCTTGCCGCCGTCGGCCTTGCTGCCGAGCGCCTCGATGAGCTCGCGGCCCTGCACCTGGCCGACCAGCTCGTTGTCGAAGGAGATGTACGCGTCGATCGGACCCTGGGCGAGCCGGTCGTAGGCGATGACCGGAATGCCCGCGTCCTTGGCCTTCTGCACACCCGGCGCGATGGCCTTGGCGTCCACCGCGTCCACCAGCAGCACGTCCACCTTGTCGGCGATCATCTGGTCGAGCTGCTCGTTCTGCTTGGCCGGCTGGGCGTCGGCGTTGGCGTAGACGACCTTGCCCTTGCTGTGGGTGAGGGAAGCCACCTGGTCCCGGATGATCGGGTAGTCGAACTTGTCGTACCGCGGATTCTCCTTCTCCGGCAGAAGGAGACCCACTGTGATGTCGTCGCCCTTCTTGGGAGACGCGGAGCTGCTGCCCCCGCCGACTCCGTCGATGACGCCGCACGCGGCGAGAGAGACGGCCGCCGTGGAGGCGGCCAGGGCCATGGCGGTTCGACGCACAGCGGTTCTACGGGGGGTACGAGCGTTCACATCAGATGCCTTCCGAGCACGGGAGCAGCATTGCTACCCAGGTGGCTGAAAGCCAACGCGGCGACGGTGTGCACCGTCAAGAAGTACGGGTTAACGAGATGGCAACAGGATCTCTGTGGAAGTCAAGTGAAGACCAAGAGAGTCTCGTGCGCGGACCGTCTTCGAACCCCCGTCCGATGAAGATCCCGCCCACTACCTGCACGGGCCCCGCATCCGAATTCCGGTCAACTCCCGTGGGACGGCGCGGCGTTCAATTCAGACGGGCAAACGTGACCTCCGTCACATGCCCCCGCGGCGGGGCGGCCGCACACCGTCAGGCGCGCTCCCACAAAGGGCAGTTCTTCGTGAACGGCGCAATACCGGGCACAAGGCCCAACCCGTCGGCAGAGGGCTCCGGAACCGGACCACGCGAAAGGGGCCGGGAGGCCACTTCCGGCCTCCCGGCCCCTTCACGTCCGCGTGAGCGCGTCAGTCCGTCTGCTGCTGCCGTTTCGGCCGCCACACCACCAGTGCGCTGCTCTGCTGCATCTCCTGGTACGGCACCAGGTCGCGGCGGTACGAGGCGTGCACGGCGGCCTCGCGCTGGCGCATCACCGCCGCCGCGCCGTCCAGCGCGGCCTGGAGCTCCGCCACACGGGACTGGAGCGCGGCCACCTGGTTCTCCAGTTCGATGATGCGCTTGATGCCGGCCAGGTTGATGCCCTCGTCCTGCGACAACTGCTGCACCTGGCGAAGCAGTTCGATGTCACGGGCCGAGTAGCGCCGGCCCCGGCCCGCGGTGCGGTCCGGGGACACGAGTCCCAGCCGGTCGTACTGACGTAGCGTCTGCGGGTGCAGTCCGGAGAGCTGGGCCGCCACCGAGATGACGTAGACCGGGGTGTCCTCGGTCAGTTCGTACGGATTCCGTCGACGGCCGTCCATCTCCTCATGCTCCCTTCGCGGCCTGGAACAGCTCCGCCCGCGGGTCCTCGCCCGCGGTCGCCTCGCGATACGCCTCCAGCGCGTCACGAGCCTTCCCCGACACGTCCTTGGGGACACTCACCTCGACGGTGACCAGCAGGTCCCCGCGAGTGCCGTCCTTGCGGACCGCGCCCTTGCCCCGGGCACGCATGGTGCGCCCGTTGGGCGTGCCCGGAGGCAGCTTCAGCGTCACCGGTGGCCCGCCGAGGGTGGGCACCCGGATGTCGGCGCCGAGCGCCGCCTCCGCGAACGTCACCGGCACGGTCACCGTCAGGTTGTCGTCCTTGCGGCCGAAGACCGGGTGCGCGTTCACGTGCACGACGACGTACAGATCGCCGGCCGGACCGCCCCGCTCTCCGGGCGCGCCCTTGCCGCGCAGCCGGATGCGCTGCCCGTCGAAGACACCCGCGGGAATGCGCACCTGCATCGTCCGGGAGGACTTCGCCCGGCCACTGCCGTGACAGACCTCGCAGGGGTTCTCCGCGATCAGGCCGCGGCCCTTGCAGTCCGGGCAGGGGTCGGTCAGCGAGAAGCCGCCGCCCGAGCCGCGCGCGACCTGCCCGGTGCCGACGCAGGTCGGGCACACACGGGGCGTGCCGTTCTTGTCGCCGGTGCCCGAGCAGGCCTTGCAGGGCGCCTGGGAGGACATGCGCAGCGGTACGGTCGCGCCGTCCACCGCCTCCATGAAGCTCAGCGTGACCTCGGACTCGATGTCCTGGCCGCGCCTCGGCTGCGTACGCGTGCCCGCGCCGCCGCCACGGTTGAACAGGCCCCCGAAGACGTCACCGAGACCACCGCCGAAAGACCCTCCGGCGCCGCCCTGGCCGCCGAAGAGGTCGCCGAGGTCGAAGTTGAACGAGCCGCCCGCACCGGGACCGGGGCGGAAGCCGCCGTTGCCGAAGAGGGCGCGGGCCTCGTCGTACTCCTTGCGCTTCTTGGGATCGCCGAGGACGTCGTTCGCCTCGGAGATCTCCTTGAAACGTTCCTCCGCCTTGGCGTTGCCCTTGTTGGCGTCCGGATGGAACTCGCGGGCGAGCTTCCGGTACGCCTTCTTGATCTCGGCCTCGGTGGCGTCCTTGGGGACGCCGAGGACCTTGTAGAAGTCCTTCTCGATGAAGTCCTTGGTGCTCATCCCCGACGCCCCTCCTTCCCTACGCGTTCGTGGTGTACGTCAGCCCTCGTCCGGGCCACCGTTCTCCTTGTCGTCGCCCGCCTCGGTGCTCTCCTCGGCCTTGACCGTCTGCGCTCCGGGCTGCGGCTCGGCGACGGCCACCCGCGCGGGACGGATGGTGCGCTCGCCGAAGCGATACCCGGGCTGCAGAATCGCCACGCACGTCGTCTCGGTGACGTCCGGCGCGTAGCTGTGCATCAGGGCCTCGTGGATCGTCGGGTCGAAGGGCTCGCCCTCCTTGCCGAACTGCTGGAGACCCATCTTCGCCGCGACGGTCTCCAGCGACTCGGCGACGGACTTGAACCCGCCGACCAGCTCGCCGTGCTCCCTTGCGCGGCCGATGTCGTCGAGCACGGGCAGGAGTTCGGTCAGGAGGTTCGCGATGGCGATCTCCTTGACCGCGATCCGGTCACGCTCGACGCGGCGGCGGTAGTTCTGGTACTCGGCCTGGAGGCGCTGGAGGTCCATCGTGCGCTCACCGAGCGCCGTACGAACCTGGTCCAGCTGGGCCACCAGACCGGCGTTCTGTGCGCTTGCGTCCCCCGCCGGGGCCGCCGCCCCCTCCGAAGAGGGGGAGGCGGCCTGCGGCTCGGCGTCCTCAGGGGTGGCGCCGGAGGGGACGTCGGGCTTCTCCTCGAAGCCCGGGGTCTCCTCCGTCACGCGGCACCGTCCTTGCGCTCGTCGTCCACGATCTCGGCGTCGACCACGTCGTCGTCCGCCTTGGCCTGGCCGGCACCGGCGTCACCGGCACCGCCCGCGGCCTGCGCGGCCTGGGCGTCGGCGTACATGGCCTGGCCGAGCTTCTGCGAGACGGCCGCGACCTTCTCCGTGGCGCTGCGGATCTCGGCCGTGTCCTCGCCCTTGAGCGCCTCCTTCAGCTCGGCAACGGCGGACTCGACCTCGGTCTTGATCTCGCCCGGGACCTTGTCCTCGTTGTCCTTGAGGAACTTCTCGGTCTGGTAGACGAGCTGCTCGCCCTGGTTGCGGGTCTCGGCGGCCTCGCGGCGGCGGTGGTCCTCCTCCGCGTACTGCTCGGCCTCCTGGCGCATCCGGTCGACCTCGTCCTTCGGCAGCGACGAGCCGCCGGTGACGGTCATCTTCTGCTCCTTGCCGGTGCCGAGGTCCTTCGCCGTGACGTGCATGATGCCGTTGGCGTCGATGTCGAAGGAGACCTCGATCTGCGGGACGCCACGCGGCGCCGGCGGCAGACCGGTCAGCTCGAACATGCCGAGCTTCTTGTTGTACGCCGCGATCTCGCGCTCGCCCTGGTAGACCTGGATCTGCACGGACGGCTGGTTGTCCTCGGCCGTGGTGAAGATCTCGGACCGCTTGGTCGGGATCGTGGTGTTGCGCTCGATGAGCTTGGTCATGATGCCGCCCTTGGTCTCGATACCGAGGGACAGCGGGGTCACGTCGAGGAGCAGGACGTCCTTGACCTCACCCTTGAGGACACCGGCCTGGAGCGAGGCACCGATGGCGACGACCTCGTCCGGGTTCACGCCCTTGTTGGCCTCCTTGCCGCCGGTCAGCTCCTTGACGAGCTCGGCGACGGCGGGCATACGGGTCGAGCCACCCACGAGGACGACGTGGTCGATCTCGTTGATGGAGATGCCGGCGTCCTTGATGACGTTGTGGAAGGGCGTCTTGCAGCGCTCGAGCAGGTCGGCCGTCAGCTGCTGGAACTGAGCCCGGGTGAGCTTCTCGTCCAGGTGCAGCGGGCCCTCGGCGGACGCGGTGATGTACGGCAGGTTGATCGAGGTCTCGGTGGACGAGGACAGCTCGATCTTGGCCTTCTCGGCGGCCTCACGGAGGCGCTGGAGGGCCATCTTGTCCTTGCCGAGGTCGACGCCGTGGCCGGCGGCGAACTGCTTGACCAGGTAGTCGACGACGCGCTGGTCCCAGTCGTCACCACCGAGGTGGTTGTCACCGTTGGTGGCCTTCACCTCGACGACGCCGTCGCCGATCTCCAGCAGGGACACGTCGAAGGTGCCGCCACCGAGGTCGAAGACGAGGATCGTCTGGTCGTCCTTGTCGAGGCCGTAGGCCAGCGCGGCCGCGGTCGGCTCGTTGACGATACGCAGGACGTTCAGGCCCGCGATCTCGCCGGCCTCCTTGGTGGCCTGACGCTCGGAGTCGTTGAAGTACGCCGGGACGGTGATGACCGCGTCGGTCACCTTCTCGCCCAGGTACGCCTCGGCATCCCGCTTCAGCTTCTGCAGGATGAACGCGGAGATCTGCTGCGGGTTGAAGTCCTTGCCGTCGAGCGCGATCTTCCAGTCGGTGCCCATGTGACGCTTCACGGACCGGATGGTCCGGTCGACGTTGGTGACCGCCTGACGCTTGGCCACCTCGCCGACCAGCACCTCGCCGTTCTTGGCGAAGGCGACGACGGACGGCGTGGTCCTGGCGCCCTCGGCGTTGGTGATGACGGTGGGCTCGCCGCCCTCCAGAACGCTGACGACGGAGTTAGTCGTGCCCAGGTCGATGCCGACCGCACGTGCCATTTCGATTCCTCCAGCTGACTTGAGTGGAACAGGCTCAAGGATGCATGAGGGATCGCAACGCGTCAACAGACCTGAGTCGAGCCGACTCAACTTTCATCCGGCGACGTACGGCAATGACAGCGAAGTCGCAGGTGGGGGCCCTGGAAGAGGGATGGCGCGTGTCGTATTCAGGCGCCCGCCCCGTCGCCCTCGAGCAGCCGGGCGAGTCTGCTCACCTGCCCGTCGATCTCCCGGGCACACCCGTACAGCTCATGGTGCGGCCTGCCCCAGGGATCCGCGATGTCGTCCGCGTCCGGTGTGACCGGGGCGACGCCGCCGCGCCGGGCGGCCACGGCCGCCACCACTTCGCCGACCCGCGGAGCATGCGCGGGCACCGCCGCCCCGGCGGCCAGCCGTACGAACTCCTTCAGGGTGAAGCAGCGCCGCAGTGCCGACGGGGCGAGCCGCACGGCCGCCTCCCGGTGCTCACGGGCGAGCCCGAGGACCAGTGCCGCGTCCGCGACCAGCCGCGCGGTCAGCGGCCGGGCCGCGAAGCCGGAACCGTCACCGCCCAGCTCCTCCAGCACGGCCCGGGTGGAGCTCTCCATGCCGGCCCGGGGCCGCCCCGCGGTGCCCGCGCTCTCGGGCCGTACGGCCGAGCCGGGCCCGAGCCGCGCGACCAGCAGCCGCTCGGCGAGCGCCGAGCGGTGCACATTGCCCGTGCAGACGAACAGGACCCGGGTCATACCGCGCCGCCCCGGATCACTGGCCTCCCGCGCCCCACGTCACCGACGGCGCGCCGGCCCCGCCCTGGGGGGTAGCCGCGCGGGGGGCGGGCAGCTCGCCGTACCGGCCGTAGGCGCCGTAGCGGTCGCCCTTCGGGGCCGGGGCCATGTTGAAGACGGTGCCGAGGACGCGGACGCCCACCCGCGCCAGCGACTCGGCCGCGGTGCGAACCTGCTCCCGGCTGGTCTTCGCCGCGCGGACGACGAGCAGCGCACCCTGGGCGAGCGAGGCGAGTCCGACCGTGTCGGCGACCGGCAGCAGCGGGGCGGTGTCCACGATCACGACCTCGTAGATGCCCGCCAGCTCGCGAAGCACCTCCTCCATGCGTGCCGAGGCGAGCAGTTCGGTGGGGTTCGGCGGTACGGCACCGCTGGCCAGCACCGAGAGCCGGCCGCCGGCCTGCTGCATCACGTCCTCGATCCGGGCCTGCCCGATCAGGACCGTGGTCAGACCGGCGTCCTGGACGAGGCCGAAGGCCGGGGCCACGCAGGGACGGCGCAGGTCGCCGTCCACCAGACAGGTGGAGATGCCCGCCTCGGCGAGGGAAAGGGCCAGGTTCACCGCGGTGTTGGTCTTGCCTTCGCCGGGTACCGAACTCGTCACCACGATGATCCTCGGCCGGTCGTCGACCTGCGCGAACTGCAGATTGGTGCGCAGCTTGCGGAAGGCCTCGGCACGCTTGGAGTGCACATCGGCGCTGACCAGCGGCTGCCTGGGCGCGTTCTTGTCGTACGGGATGCTGCCGAGGCCCGGCAGCGCGGTGAACTCGCCCAGCGCCTCACTCGTCTTGAGCGTGGTGTCGAGGGTCTCGCGCACGGCGACGAGCCCGGCGCCGAGCAGCAGACCGCCCAGCACCCCCGCGGCCAGGTTGAGCAGCGGGCGGGGCGAGACCGGGACGGACGGGGGAACGGCCTCCTGGGTCACGCCCAGCGTGACGGGCGAGGCGGGCACGGGTCCGCTGCGCGGGAAATACCCCCGCATCCGCTCGGAACCGACCGTGCGCCTGGGCGCCTCAAGCCGCTCTACGACCGCGCCGAACCGCTCGGCGACCGCGTTGGCGATGCGTGCCGCCCGCCGGGGCGCGGTGTCCCGGACCGTGATGTCGATGAGCACGGTGTTGAGCGGGGCGTCGGCGGTGATCCGGGACGCCAGTTCCTCGGGTGTGGTGCGCAGCCGCAGCCTCTTCACCACCGGCGCGATCACCTGACGCGTCGTCACAATTTGGGCGTACGACTGGACACGCGCCTGCGAGAAGCTCTGACCCTGGTTCAGCTGGGTGGTGTCGTCGGCGGTGCGCGTGGCGACGAAGAGCTGGGCCCGGGCCTCGTAGACGGGAGTGCTCAAGCCCGTCGCGGCGAGTGCCGCCCCGATCGCGAGCACCAGACAGACCACGACGGTCGGCCAGCGTCTGGCAAGAGCCTTCAGGAATCCGTGGAGATCCAAGCTGCACCCCTCATCGAACCAAGGGAACCACCCGAATTGGGATGTTCTGTTCCCTGTGCGCACAGCCGAAGATAGGGACTCGTGCACGCCGATCGGGGGAGCCACCCCCATGTCGGCCCGGCGAACGACCCTGGTGAGGCACGCGGCCCCGTCACTCCATCGGCCAGATCGCGTGGGCCATCGCGGAACGAGCGCTCCCCCATCCGGTGCCTTCTGGGCAGTGCCTCGCCAGTCGGAGGCAGGATGTCCGATTTATTCGATGTATCCAGACCCTGATGACGGCCGACGCAGCAGCCGCCTGGCCCGTACCGAAGCCGAGGAGAGTGAACAAGATGACGTCATCGCCCAGATGGCGGTGCGCACTGGCATCCGCAGCAACGGCTGCTGTGCTCGTGTCAGCACCACTGGTGGGGGCGCAGACCGCCTTTGCGCAGTACCCGCCGACAGCGCCCACCCTGACCCTCTCTGTGACCACCGTGGCCCCAGGACAGCCGTTGACCTTCACCGCCAGGGGCTTCGTGCCCGGGCGAACCGTCAGGGTGCAGCTGGGGACCCACCCGATCGTCCTCGGCACCTTCGTGGTCGACGGCACCGGAACGGTGACGGGGACCGTCACCGTTCCGCCGCACATCCACCGTGGCTGGTACGTCCTCCGGATCACCGAGACCGACCTCGCTCGCAGTGTCGCCACGCGTATCCGGATTCTGGGTGCCGTCGGCGGGCCGGGAGGGCCCGGGCACCCCGGGCACCCCGGGCACCACGGCCACCAGGCCCTTCCGGGAGCTCACGCCGTTCCGGGAGCTCACGCCGTTCCGGGAGCTTCCGGGCGCGGTGCGGGCCTCGCGGCCACCGGCAGCGGGAACGCCCTGGCCGTCGGCGGCACCGCGGCGGGGCTGATCGCGGCGGGCGGCGGCACGATGCTGGCCGTACGCCGTCGCCGTAGTTCATGACGGAGCGGAACACCCGCACCGCGGTACCACGGCGTCCCGGTTTGCGCCGGGGTGCCGTCGGCGTGCCCGCACCCGGCCCCGGCAAGGGCGCCCGGATCCGCCGGCGCGCGCTGAGGACCACCCTGCTGACCGCCGCCGCACTCCCGGTGGCCGCCGCCGTCTGGATCGGGGTCACCGGGGTGTTCGCCCGCTCCGAGCTGCTCGCCGCCCAGCGGGACCTGGACGCACTGCGGCAGTCGGCGGCACCCGCGCAGGCGCCGGGCTCCCCGGGGGGCTCCGCCTGGGAGCGGCCGGCGGCGGTGCGTTCCGCGGCCGTGCACGCCGCCCGGGCGCATCGTCTGACCAGCGGCGCGGTCTGGTACACGGCGGCCCTGCTGCCGTGGGCCGGGGATCCCGTCAGCACCGTGCGGGGGGCCGCGGACGCGGCGGACCGGCTGGCCGGCGAGGTGCTGTCCCCGCTGGCGAGCGCCCTTCCGGCGGCCGCCCCGGACGGCCGCGGGGGCGGGATGGCCGGGGCGCTCACGGCGCTGCGGCAGCATGCGCCGCAGCTCGCCTCGGCCGCCCGCGTCACGGCCGAGGTACGGGCCGATGTGCACCGGCTGCCCGGGACCACCTGGCTGCCCGCCGCCGACCGGGCCCGGGCCCGGCTCGCCCGGCAGCTGGACCGTCTCGCACCCGTGATGACCGATGTCTCCGTGGCGGCCCGGGTCCTGCCGCCCATGCTCGGCATGCAGGGGGAACGCCGCTATTTCCTCGCCTTCCAGAACATCGCCGAGGCACGCGGCACCGGAGGTGTGCCCGGGGCCTTCGCCGTGCTGCGGGCCGACCGGGGCCGGCTGTCCTTCGAACGGTTCGGCAACAACACCGAGATGGAGACGGCGAAGGCGGAACTCGACCGCAAGGACCTCCAGGCCCTGGGAGCCGAGTTCACGGCCCGTTTCCGGGCCGCCGCGCCCACCCGGGTGTGGGCCAACTCCAACATCAGCCCGCACTTCCCCTACGCGGGGCGCATCTGGGCGGCGACGTGGCGGAAGCACACCGGGGAGCGGGTGGACGGCGCGATCGCCGTCGACCCGGTCACCCTGAGCCGATTCCTGCAGGTCACCGGGCCGGTCCGGATGGCCGACGGCACCGAGCTGACCGCCGCCAACGTCGTGGACCTCACCGAGCGGACCAGCTACGCGCGCTTCGGCGACGTCACCCGGCGCAAGGAGTTCTTCGTGGAGGCGGCCCGTGCCGCCGCCGGCCGGCTGATGACCGCGGCGGACGACACCCGGATGCTGCCGCGGCTGCTCGTCGCCCTGTACCACGCTCAGCGGGACGGGCGGCTCAAGGTGTGGAGCGCCCGACCGGAGGAGCAGCGGATCCTCGAGTCGCGCCCGTACGCCGGCACGCTCCCTGCCACCCCGGGTCCCTTCGCCGGGCTGGTGGTGAACAACGCGGCGGGCGGCAAGCTGGACTACTACCTCGACCGGAGCCTGGTCTGGCAGGCCGAGGGCGACGGCTGCTCCGGCGGCGACCGTCGGGTCACCGTCACCGTCACCCTCGCCAACCGGGCCCCGGCCTCCGGCCTGCCGGGCTATGTCACGCTGCGGGCGGACGCCCCGCCCTACCGCACCCGGCCGGGCGACAACCGGCTCCTGGTCTCGTACTACGCCGGTGCCGGCGCCTCCCTCACCGGCGCCGCGCTGGACGGCCGCCCGACCCAGGTCGCGTCCGACGTGGAACGCGGCCACTCGGTGTTCACGCTGGACCTGGAGCTGCCCGCCGGCTCCCGGCGCACCCTCGTCCTGCACCTGCTGGAGCCCCACGCCGACCGCACCCCGACGCTGCTGCGCCAGCCCCTGTTGACACCCCTGCGGGCGGTCCTGAAGCCGGGAGGCGCCTGCCATGCGTGACCGCATGACACCGGTCCTGTCCTGGGCGGCCCTGCTGGTGGGGACGCTGCTGGCGGTGTCGTGCTCCGTGGTGGAGCATGCCCCCGGCCGCCCCGCGGGCCCGGCCGGGGGCGCACCGGCCGGGCAGCGGGCCGAGCGTCTGCGGGTCAAGGTGCTGGAAGTCCTTCCGCACGACCCGGGGGCGTTCACCGAGGGCCTCGAGATGGCCGGGCGCACGCTCTACGAGGGCACCGGCCTCTCCGGCGGCTCCTGGGTGCAGGCGGGGCCACCGGGCCGGCGGCCCACGGTGCGCGCGGCGCTGCCCGGGCCCCTGTTCGGGGAGGGGATCACCGTGCTCGGCCGGACCCTGTGGCAGCTGACCTGGCGGGACCGGATCGCCGTCGAGCGCGACGCCGCCACCCTGAAGGAGCTGCGCCGCGTCCGCTACCCGGACGACGGCTGGGGGGTGTGCTTCCAGGAGTCCCGGCAGCGGCTGGTGACGAGCGACGGCTCGGCCCGGCTGACGTTCCGCGACCCGGGCACGCTCGCGGCGACGGGCGGGGTCTCGGTCACCGAGGACGGCAGCCCGCTGTCGCGGCTGAACGAGCTGGAGTGCGTCGGCGCCGCCGTGTACGCCAATGTGTTCGAGACCGATCGGATCGTGCGGATCGACCCGGCCGGCGGCACGGTGACCGCGGACATCGACGCCTCGGGGCTGGTGCGCCCGGACGGACTCGCCCCCGGGGCCGTGCTCAACGGCATCGCGGCCGTTCCCGGAACGGACCAGTTCCTCATCACCGGGAAGTTCTGGCCCAAAATGTTCCGTGTGGCCTTCGTCCCGGCCGGCGGAACGGGTGGCTCCGGCGGCTGAGCCGGTGGAAGGCCCACAGCGACGCAGATCACCGCTTGCGCCACTACAGTGCGGCGGCATAAGTGGGTAGTCTCAAACGGACTGCATAAGTTACCGCTTAGTAATCGCGCCTTCGGAGTACACGGGAAGTACATCGGAGGAAACCCCCTCGCAGGCCCGAGGAGCCCCCAAATGCAACTCGCCGCGATCATCGTGTCGCTGGTTCTGATCGTGGTCGGCGTGGCCCTGTTCGCCCGCGCCGTCCTGCAGATCTTCAACTTCATGCGGCTCGGCCAGAGCGTGCCCGCGGGCACCCGCACCGACGAGCCCGCCCAGCGCACCCTCACCGTGGTCAGGGAGTTCCTCGGCCACACCCGTATGAACCGCTGGGGCATCGTCGGTGTTGCGCACTGGTTCGTGGCCGTGGGCTTCTTCACCCTGCTGCTGACGATCGTCAACGCCATCGGCGAGCTGTTCCAGGCCGACTGGATCCTGCCGGTCATCGGCGAGTGGGCGCCGTACAACGTCTATGTCGAGTTCATCGGCACGATGACGGTGGTCGGCATCGCGGTCCTGATCGTGATCCGTCAGCTGAGCAAGCCGAACAAGCCGGGCCGCAAGTCCCGCTTCGCCGGCTCCAACTTCGGCCAGGCGTACTTCGTCGAGGCGGTCATCCTGATCGTCGGCGTCTGCATCTTCATGCTGCACGCCCTGGAGGGCGCCCAGCACCACGTGGACGGCTACGAGGCCTCGTTCTTCATCTCCTACCCCGTGGTGTCGTGGCTGGAGGGCATGGACGTCTCCACGCTCCAGAACCTCACCTACTTCTTCGCGGGCCTGAAGATCGCGACCTCCTTCATCTGGATGATCACGGTCGCCCTGAAGACCGACATGGGTGTGGCCTGGCACCGCTTCCTGGCGTTCCCGAACATCTGGTTCAAGCGCAACGCGAACGGCGAGACCTCGCTGGGCGCCCTGCTCCCGATGACCTCCGGCGGCAAGCCGATCGACTTCGCGGACCCGGGCGAGGACGACGTCTTCGGCGTCTCCCAGGTCGAGCAGTTCTCCTGGAAGGGCCTGCTGGACTTCTCCACCTGCACCGAGTGCGGCCGCTGCCAGTCGCAGTGCCCGGCCTGGAACACCGGCAAGCCGCTCTCCCCGAAGCTGCTCATCATGTCCCTGCGCGACCACGCGCACGCCAAGGCCCCCTACCTCCTGGCCGGCGGCGGCAAGACCATGGAGGGCGAGGAGAAGGCGTCCGCCGAGCAGCTGAAGGACGTGCCCGCCGCCGCTCTCGCCGAGGCCGAGCGCCCGCTGATCGGCACCGCCGAGGAGAACGGCGTCATCGACCCGGACGTCCTGTGGTCCTGCACCACCTGCGGCGCCTGCGTCGAGCAGTGCCCGGTGGACATCGAGCACGTCGACCACATCGTCGACATGCGCCGCTACCAGGTGATGATCGAGTCCTCGTTCCCGTCCGAGGCGGGCACGATGCTCAAGAACCTGGAGAAGAAGGGCAACCCCTGGGGCCTGGCCAAGAAGCAGCGCCTGGAGTGGACCAAGGAGCTCGACTTCGAGGTGCCGGTCGTCGGCCGGGACATCGAGGACCTCACCGAGGTCGAGTACCTCTACTGGGTCGGCTGCGCCGGCGCCCTGGAGGACCGCGCCAAAAAGACGACGAAGGCCTTCGCGGAGCTGCTGCACATCGCGGGCGTCAAGTTCGCGATCATGGGCGGCGACGAGAAGTGCACCGGTGACTCCGCCCGCCGCCTCGGCAACGAGCCCCTCTTCCAGGAGCTGGGCATGGAGAACGTCGCCGCGCTGAACATGGCCTTCGGCGAGGACGACGAGGACCCGGCGACCAAGAAGCCGAAGTCGGCGAAGAAGATCGTCGCGACCTGCCCGCACTGCCTCAACACGATCGGCAACGAGTACCCGCAGCTCGGCGGCGACTACGAGGTCATCCACCACACCCAGCTGCTCCAGCACCTGGTCGACGAGGGCAAGCTGGTCCCGGTCACCCCGGTCGAGGGCATCATCACCTACCACGACCCGTGCTACCTGGGCCGCCACAACAAGATCTACACGCCGCCGCGCGAGATCATCGGCAAGGTCCCG
This sequence comes from Streptomyces sp. NPDC046931, assembly GCF_040644655.1. Taxonomy (NCBI): domain Bacteria; kingdom Bacillati; phylum Actinomycetota; class Actinomycetes; order Kitasatosporales; family Streptomycetaceae; genus Streptomyces; species Streptomyces sp. NPDC046931. Next base: position 413,246 of record NZ_JBEYWX010000002.1, on the reverse strand, counting down.
GGCCTGCGCAACGAGGAGATGCACCGCCACAAGGAGCGCGGCTTCTGCTGCGGCGCCGGCGGCGCGCGGATGTGGATGGAGGAGCGGATCGGCAAGCGCATCAACAACGAGCGCGTCGACGAGGCCCTCTCCCTCAACCCCGACATCGTCTCCACCGCCTGCCCGTTCTGCCTCGTCATGCTGACCGACTCGGTCAACGGCAAGAAGAACGAGGGCAAGGCCAAGGAGTCCGTCCAGGTCGTCGACGTGGCCCAGCTGCTGCTCGACTCCGTCAGGCCACCGGTCGACCCGGCGGGCGCGGCGGAGGCGGAGAGCGAGCCGGAGCCCGAGCCCGTGAAGTAGCCGGTTTCCGTACGCCGTTTCCGTACGCCGTTTCCTGCGCCGTACGCAGACCGACCAGGGGCCGGGGTCGCCATCGAGCGACCCCGGCCCCTCGTGCGTGCACCGGCCCCCGCCGGTACGCACGTGTACCGGCATGGCGCTCTGCCCATCGGGTGAGAGTTCCTTCTCCCCCAGCGTCGTGCCCCACTCCCCCACAGACCGCCGTAGACACTCGATTCGTCCTTTCCGATCCTCTTGGAGGGCGCATGTGGCTGTTCGGGGAGACAATGCCCCACGCACCAATGACGAGACCCGCACGGACGCACGTCATCCGGGAGCAGCCACCCGTCGGGCGACGCAGCGGCAAACCCGCCTGGTACACGCCCGCAGCCGTCCTCGGCGACGCGGCCGCCGCCGGCACCCCGGTGTGCGCGGCCTTCGCGCGGGCCGACGGCAGGAACGCGGTGGCGTACGCGGCGGTGGCGGCCCTGGCCTGGCTGCTCGTACGTGCCGCGCGGGACCGCTACGCCGACCGCCGGCTCGGCGAGCGCGAAAACGTCGGCTCCGCGCTGCCGGACTGGCTGGTGCTGATCGGACTGCTCGCGGTGGTGCGGGCGGCGACCGGCGAGGAGTCCCCCTTCCTCCTCGCCCTGGCCGCCCTCGTCCCGTGCGCCCCGGTGAGCGCCGCCATGCACGCGCTGCTTCACCGTCATCTGCTCGCGCGGCGTCGCACCGGCCGGGCCGTCCGACGGGCCCTGGTGATCGGGGAGGCGCAGGCCGTCGACGCTCTGGTGAGCCACCTCGCGAAACGGACCGACCACGAGTTCGTCGTCGTCGGGGTGTGCCCCATCGGCGACGAGGACCCGCACGACCTGGCCCCGGTCGCCGCCCGGCTGAGTCGGCAGGCGCCCTCGCGCATGCCGGCCGACTCCACGCCGGTCATCGAAGCGGCCCGGCGGCTCGGCGTGGACGTGGTCGTCGTCGTACCGGGACCGCATCTGAGCGGAGCCCGGCTGCGGCGGCTGTCGTGGGCGCTGCACGGCGCCCAGTGCCCGCTCATGGTCGTACCGGGCCTGACCGAGGTGGCCGGACGCCGGGTGGGCGTCCTCTCGGTCGCCGGGCTCACGATGCTGAACGTGGCCCCGCCCCTGAGACGGGGGCTCGCCGCGCTGCTGAAGGCGGTGACCGACCGGTTGGGCGCGGCGCTGCTGATCGTGCTGCTCGCCCCGGTGCTCGCCGCGGTGGCCCTCGCCGTACGGCTGGACTCCCCGGGCCCGGTCGTGCACCGGCAGACGCGCATCGGCCGCGGCGGAGCGCCCTTCACCATGGCGAAGTTCCGCACGATGGTCGCGGACGCGGAACGGCTGCGGCACCAGCTGGCCTGGACCAACGAACAGGACGGCCGGATGTTCAAGATCCGCCGCGACCCGCGCATCACCCGCGTCGGCCGTGTGCTGCGCCGCTGCTCCCTGGACGAACTGCCCCAGCTGTTCAACGTGCTGCTGGGGCACATGTCGCTGGTCGGACCGCGTCCGCCGCTGCCCGACGAGGTCGCCCGCTACGACGAGGTGGAACGGCGCAGACTGGCCGTCAAACCGGGCCTGACCGGCGTGTGGCAGGTCAGCGGCCGATCGGACCTGTCGTGGGACGAGACGATCGCGCTGGACCTGCGGTACGTGGACAACTGGTCGCCCGCCGGGGACCTCGGGGTCCTCCTCCGCACCGTCCGCGCCGTCATCGTGGGAACCGGCGCCTACTAGCCTCGGTGCCCGCATTTCCGCAATGTCCCGCACACCGGGCGGAAATACAAAACGCAGACGGATTCTTATTCGTACGAATCATCGGGGCTCCGGAATTCACTGTGGAAGGTGCGTCGTCCGGCGCAATCACGGTGGCTGTGACACTAGCCTGGCCTGACGGACTTCGGCGGGGAAAACCGACCCGGCCGGACGGATCTCCGGAGAGCCAGTGGCCGCTTGGAAGAGCAGCAATCCGACGGATGCCGAATTCACCGCCGCCCTGATGCCGCCCGAAGAACTCGAAAGGCGGGCCGATCTCGTTTTCCGTTTGCTCGACGGCGGCGCCTGGGCGGGCCCGGATCCCTACGACGGCCTGACAAGTCCGCTGGCGGTCCTCGCCGTCCACCCCCTGCTGCGTCAGGCTCTCCTCCAGACGGTGAAGAGAAGCCCGGTCGACCTTCGCCGCCATCTGGCCATCCGCCCGCTGCGCACGGCGACCGCCTGCGGTCTGGGCGCGACCGCGTGCGGCCGGCTCGCCGCCTCGCCCCTCTGGCGCGGCAGGGCGCGCGAACTCGGGCGGTGGACCGCCGCCCGGCAACTGCGGGGGCGTCACGCGGGGCTGTGGAGCTACGAGTTCGACGTCCAGACCCGCTGGGGGTACTACCCGTCGTCCATGCCGAACATCGTGGCCACCGCCTTCTGCGCGGACGGATGCCTGGACAGCGGAACACTGGACGCCGACAGCGCCGAAAGGCTCGCCGCCGCTCTGCTGGACCATCTGTACACCGGCACACACTTCGCCTACACACCGGCGTCCGGCACGCTCATCCACAACGCGAACCTCATGGGCGCGGCACTGGCGACGCGACTCGCCTTCCTGGACTCGATGCCCCGGCCGCTCGCCTCACGGCTGCTCGACGCGGCACGCTCGGCGGTGTCCGCCACCGTGGCGGGGCAGCGTCCGGACGGCGCGTGGCCGTACGGCACATCCGCGAACCTCGGATGGGTGGACGGCTTCCACACCGGTTATGTGCTGCTGCGGCTGGACACGGCCGCGCGCGGACTCGGGCTCGAACAGAACAGGGTGATCGACGCGGGAGTCCGGTACTACCTCGAGCACTTGTTTGACGGCCCGGTGCCTCGTTACTACGCGGACGAAAGGCCGGGGCGGCGCGGGCGTACCTGCGGTGACCCGAACAACGACGCGACGGCCGTGCGCATGGCGTCCTGGGCGGAGGAACGCGGCTATGTGAGCCCCGGTTTCGCGGACCGGGTGCTCGCAGCCGTCGGCCCCTTCCTGCCGGAGCATTCCCGGGAACCCGCGGGGCACGCCGCGCTCACCGGGCCGCCGGTCCGCAGGTCGCCGCGGTGGAGTCTGGCGCCGTTCCTGGACGCGCTGACCGCTTTCCGCCTGGCGCGGAGTGCCGGATGAGCGCGTCGTCGAGGACGTACCGGTCCCTGAGGCCCACCCGGTCGACGGCCTTGTCCGTCCTCTACACCGTGGGCAGCCTCCTGGCGCTCACCGCCGTCCTGCTCTCACCGAGTGTGCCGACGGTCGTCCTGTGCGCCGCCGCGATGGTGACGGCGTTCGCCCTCGTGTGCGGCCGGAGCCCACTGGCCGCGGGGGTGACCTGGCTGGTCCTCTCGCCGGTCCTCTACCCCCTCGCCCGCTACCCCCGGTCCGGCTCTCTGGTGACGTTCGACCGTGTCCTGCTCGCCGCGCTGGTCCTCGCGCTCCTCATCGGACGGGGAAGCAGAAGGCCGAGCGCCCCGAGCGTGCGTGCCTTCGCCATCGCCGCGGTGGTGTTCGCGGCACTCTTCCTGGCCCGCGCCGTGACCACACATCCGCACGCCGTGGGCGCCCTGGAGACCTTCGTCGACGCGGTCCTGCTGCCCTGCGCCGCCTTCTGCGTCTGCCGGCGCACGGCGGACAGCCCCCGAAGGGTGAGCCTGTGGGCCTCGGGGCTCGTGGTGTGCGGGACCGTCGTCGCACTGCTCGGCATCACGGAACACCTCTTCGGATACGAACTCGCGTCCCTGAGCGGCGGTGCCGTGCGCGCCGACACCGAGAGCGGCGGCGTGATCCGGGTCTCCGGTCCCTACCCGGTTCCCGAGGTCTACGCGCTCACCCTGGCCCTGACACTCGCCGCGACGATGTTCTGGTGGATGGACGGGCGGATGCACGGCGCACACCGCAGGGCCTTCCGCTCGGTCCTGGGCCCGGTGCTCGCCGTCGTGCAGGTCGTGGGCATGGCCCTGTCCCTCTTCCGCGTGGCCTGGGCGTGTGCCCTGGTGATCCTCGTCATCGGCCTCGGTCTGCGCGCCGGGCGCAGGCTGCGCCTCGCCGCCGTGGGATCCGCCGTCGCCCTGGCCGCGCTTGTCGCCTTCGTACCGCTCCAGGACAACGCGGTGTTCCGCACCCGCATCGGCAACACCGACAACGTGGCGGGCCGCCTCGCCACCTACCAGGTCGGGGCCGAGATCTGGCGGTCCGCCCCCCTGACCGGCGTGGGCATCAACCGGTTCGTCGACGCCCAGAGCCGGATCCATGTCCGCGAGGTGTGGGGGGTTCGGTCGGTGCAGTCCCCGCACAGCTCGTTCGTCGGAGCCCTGGCCGAGCAGGGAGCATTCGGGTTCACCGCCCTGATCGCCCTGTGCGTCTTCTGCGCCAGGATGCTCCGCGGTCTCGGCCGGCTGGCGACCGGGGACCCGACCCGCCAGGTACTGCGCGCGGCGGTGATCGCCGGTGCGCTGTCCTATCTCGCGTTCTCCATGGAACTGACGATGCTGCCCCTCGGCCCGAGCAACGTCGCCCTCGCCGTGCTTCTGGGACTCGCGGCGGCGTCGATCGAGAACGCCGGGCCGCAGGGCGCGGAACGACACGCACACACCACGGCGGGTCCGGCCGTCACGACACCGCTCGTGAACGCGGTCTCATGACCTCCGGCATCACCGCCGACGCGGCCGGGGGGCGCACCAGGGTCAGGAAGGCGTTCGCCTCCACGACGGTGCGTCAGGCGGCGGGCTTCGCCGCCTCCAGCGCGACCCTCGGCGCCCTCGGCATGGTCACCTCGGCGCTCCTCGCCAGATCGATGGACGTCGACGCCTACACGGGCTACACGTTCGGCAAACAGCTGCTGCTCTTCAGCGCGATGTTCTTCGAGTTCGGGCTGTTCCTCCCGGCGGCACGGATGCTGGCGCGCTCTGACCCCGCCCAGCGGCGCCGGGTCACCGGTGCGGTCGTGGCGTTCTTCATGCCCGTGGCCGCCCTGTTCGGGCTGACCGTCCTCGCGCTGTCCTGGATGGTGGACGCCTTCTTCCCGGTGCACGCGGGCCCGGCTCTCAGGGTGGTGGCCTTCCTCTCCGTGGGCTACCCCCTCGACTTCGTGTGCCTTCAGGCGGCACAGGGACTCGGCCGTCTGCACAGTTACTCGATCGCCTCCGTGGTCTCACGACTGGGCTTCGTCGGCCTGCTCCTGGCACTGCCGGCGGTGGGGGTACGGCTGACGTCCTCCGGGGTGCTCCTGGCCGACGCCCTGTTCCTGCTCGCCGGGTGGGTCGCGCTGCTGGCTCACCTCCGTCCCCGGTTCGGCCGGCTCGGCCGGTCCATGGCGCAGATGGTGCAAGGCGCCCGTGACTACGGCTTCTCCGCCTACATCGGGCGGGTGCTGAGCATGGGCACCTACCACATGGACACCCTGATGCTGGGTGCCGCCAGTGACCCGCGCACCTTCGCCTGCTACATGTGCGCGGCTTCTCTTTCGTACCCCGTGGCGCTTCCCGGCGCGGCTCTGGCGACGGCGCTCTTCGGGCGGCTCACTCGCCGGCCGCGTATGGACCCGGCCTGGGTGGTGGCGGTGACGGTGGCGAGTGCCGTACCGGCGGCCGTGGTGAGCATGCTGGCGGTGCCGCTCGTCCGGCTCGTCTACACCGACCGTTTCCTCATGGCGGCAGCGCTGGTGCCGCTGCTCGCCACGGCGCAGGCGACCAGTGCCGTGACCCGCCTGTTCAACACCTTTCTCGCGGCGCACGGGCTCGGATCCGACCTGCGGACCGCTGCGATCACTCTGACCGCGTCCAACCTCGCCCTCAACCTCGCGCTGATCCCGGGTTTCCAGGCCGCCGGAGCGGCTTGGGCCAGCCTGCTGGCGCTCACGGTCAACCTCGTCGTCCACGCCCTGCGGTACCGGCGCGCCGTGCACAGGGGACTGACCGGCGGGCCCGTCCGGGGGGCGGCCCGAAGAGACCGTCCGGAGCAGGGACGGGACGCCACCGCCTGGTAGCCCCGACGGCCGCCCGCCCTCCCGCGCGCGGGCCTTGGTGCGGGGAGCGGCCGGGCGCGACGCCGCTCCCCGGGCGCTCATACGCCGAAGCGTCGCACCGTGCCCACGGCACTCTCACGGCTGAGGGGGGCCTGCTCCGGGACGACCCCTCCGGCTCCTTCGGCCCCACCGGCCCGCGGAGCACAGCGGAGGGCCTCGGCGAGCGCCGGTGTGGCCGGCGCCACCTCGCAGCGGCCACCGCCCGCGACAGCGGATGCGGCCCTGCACGCCACGAGGGAACTCCACAGCGCCAGCCGGAAGTCGGCCTCCTCGACCTCTTCGCCGCGCAGCAGCCTGGTCAGGGCCCGCATCTCCTCCGCATGTCCCTTCGGAGCCGCCCGGTAGACCGACTCCGTCCTCTTGCCCCGCCGCCACAGCGTCAGGGAGGCGAAGTCCTCGATCCTGGCGGCGACACCGTCGCAGGCCACCTCGACGAGTTCTTTGGGGGCGCCGGGCGGTGTGGTGCCGCCGTACACGATCGAAGCGGTCGACGAGTCGGCGTAGCGGATCTGCACGGTGACGCTCTGGGCCGCCACGGGGTCCCCACTGTCGACGCCCGTGGCCGTCACGCTCACGGGCCTGGCCCGTACGAGGAAGCCGGCGGTGTCGATGAAGTGGCAGACCTCGCCGAGCAGCCGGCCGCCCTGCCGCTGGTCGAAGTACCAGTGGCCGGCGGGCAGACGGCCGGCGAACACCCGGTGGACGACCTGGAGCGGCGCACCCTCGGGCAGAGCGGCCCGCAGGTCCCGTACGGCCGGTGAGAACCGGCGGTTGAAGCCGGCCAGCGCCGGTGCGCCGGAGCCGTTCCAGGCCGCCGCCAGCTCCTCCAGTTCCTGCTCCGTGAGCCCAAGAGGCTTCTCGCAGTACAACGCGGCGCCCGAGCGCAGCACTTCGGCCGCGTAACGGCCGTGACTGTCATGGCGGGAGAGCACCATGACGCAGTCGGCGTCGCCCGAGGCGAGTCCGTGCTCGGCGCTCTCCGCGACGGTCCGGAATTCCCACCGCTTGCCCTGCCGGACGGCGGTCAGACCCCGTGCGCTCGCCACCCAGGAGAACGTGACGCCCTGGTCCCGGTACAGATGAGGGAAGAGCATCTTCGTGGCGAAGTTCCCGGCCCCGATCGCGGCGATCCTCACCCGGCCGGCCGGCGGTGACCACTCGGCCGCCTTGTCGTGGCGCCGCGCCGGCTCGCTCACCTCGGCCGTACCGGGGTAGCGCAACAGCAGCGCGGGGCGCCGCCGCGGCCGTTCCGTGTTCAGGACGCGGTACGCCTCGGCGGCGTCCTCCACGGCGAAGACGCGCGGGTCGAGGCCCTCCAGGTCCAGCTGCGGCACCAGCCTGAGGACCTCGGCCAGGTTGCGGCGCTCGGTCCAGGGCGCGTATCCCTCGGGGTACTCCTCACCCCCTTCCTCGAAGCGGGGGTCGTACCGCCCCGGTCCGTACGAGCGGGAGTAACGGATCGACAGTTCCTTGTGGTAGTACGACGACCGGGGCGGTGCCACCTTGACGTCGCCGACGATGACCACGCCCGCCCGGTCACGCGCCAGGCTCCCGGCCAGCTCCACCGGATCGGTACTGGAGGTCGCCGCCGTCACCAGCACCGCATCCGCCCGCGCCCCGCCCCAGTGCCGCGCGACGGTACCGGGCAGGTCCTCCGTCGCCCGGGCGTAGGCGACGAATCCGCCGGCCCGGGCCGTGTCGACGGCCGCGAGGTCCTGGTCCACCCCGACCGTGTCGTACCCGTAGGCCCGCAGCAGCCGCAGGGTCAGCTGCCCCACCAGCCCGAGACCGATCACGGCGACACGGGACCCCGGAACCGCCTCGGCCTGGTGGATTCCCTGGAGTGCGATGGCACCCACGGTCGCGAACGCCGCCCAGCGGTCCTCCACACCGTCGGGCACGGGTACGACGAGGTTGCGGGGGACGGCCACGATCTCCGCGTGGGAGGCGTATCCGGCGCCGCCCGCGGCCACCCGCATGCCGGGCGAGATGTCGTCGACTCCCTCGCCGACCGCGATCACTTCGCCGGCGCACGAGTAACCGAGCGTCATGGGCCGGTCGAGCCGGTCCTGGACCATCCGGTACGTCTCCCGGATGCCCAGCTGCCGGGCCGTGCTGAGGACCTGACGCACCTGGTCGGGACGCTGCCGCGCCTTTCCGACAAGGCTGCTGGCGCCCGTCTCCAGCGTCGCCCGCTCGGTACCCGCGCTGATCAGCGAGTACGTCGTGCGGATCAGCACCATGCCCCACTGCACCGCCGGCGGCGGCATCTCGCCCACACTGATCGAACCGTCCCGGGCCGACAGCAGTACTGCCTTCACGTCACGCGCCTTTCGGAAGACCGGACGGCTCAGCCCGCCGTCCCGTATCGGTTGCGGGCTCTGCGCCCCGGGGCGCGGCGAGCGCACGGTACAGGTGCGTCAGCGTCCTGCTCTCCGTCTCCCAGGAGTACGCGGCCCGTGCGTTCACGGCGTTGCGCCGGAACGTCGGCAGCCCGGCCGCGGCCTCGCGCAGGGCCCGCGCGACCGACGCGGAACTCGCCGGATCGAACAGAACCCCCGTCGGGCCGGCCGGCCCCTCCAGCACCGCCCTGCGCACCTCGGGGAAGTCGCTCCCGACCACCGCAAGGCCGGCCATCAGGTACTCGAAGAGTTTGTTGGTGTCGCCCAGGTAGCAGTTCGGACCGGAGTCGGTGAGGGCGACCACGCCGACGTCCGCGCCGGCCGTGTACGACAGGAGCTCGTCCACCGGCACGGCGGGCAGAATCGCGGTCCGGTCCTCGATTCCGCACTCCGCGACCAGTTCACGCAGCTTGCGCACGGTGTCGTCGCTGCCGAAGCCGATCAGCACCCAGTGCCACTCGGGCAGCTCCCGCAACGCGGCCGCGACCGTGCGGAAGCAACGGGACTCGAGGTAGAAGCCCCCCTGGAAGATCAGCACCAGCCGTTCGCGCGGGATGCCCAGCCGGGCGCGGAGGTCCTTGGGCTCCATGCCGGGCCCGGGCGTCCGCGGATAGTTGCCGACGACGGTGGGGCGGCTGCCGTGAAGACGCTCCAGATACTCCGCACGCGATGGGTTGGTGGTGATCCGGGCCTGCGAGCGGCACCAGACCAGCCGCTCCCACCGTTCGATCAGCCGGCGCACCGGCCCCCGGTGCTTGCACGCCTCCAGCTCGTGGGCGTCGTAGACCAGCGCGGCACCGTGGCGTCGCGCCACCAGCAGCGCGGGCAGACTGAGGTGGAGGTTGTGGCAGTGCACGGCGTCCGGCCGTCCACGGGCCATGAGCAGCGCGGCCCGCGCCGCGCCGAGCCCCGCGCGGGCCAGCCGCAGCGGCCGGGGCAGATTCCGCGAGGGGAAAGGCACCACGTCGTAGCGGACGCCTTCCTCGACCGTGCTGCCGGCGCGCCGGACCCCGGAGTCGAAGCCCACGACCCGCACGTCGTGGCCGTCCGCGGCGAGCGCGGCGGCCTCCCGTCGTACGCGGGCGTCGCTGCGCAGGTCCGAGACGACGGCCATGAGGATCTTCATGTCGTCCGTGCTCCATCCGACATCCGGAACCGAAGCCCCCAGGAGACCGAGCCCCGCGTCCGTACGGCGGCGCGTAGCACCTGTGCGGTGGCGACGTGACCGTAGGCGGCGGACCACGGCGTCTCCTGGACGCCGAAGGACAGCCGGGGGCCCGACGTCTGACCGAGGATCACCGTCGTGCCGTCGGCCACCAGCAGGGTCGCGCCGTCGCGGCGCTCGGCGCGCACCCCCGGGGCCAGCGGAAGGCTGAGCACGAGGGTGTGCGGGGCACGGCAGTCGATGTGGTCGGTCACCGTCAGCCCTTCCCGGTCCAGGACGAACCGGCGGCGGTGCACGACGGGGTCGTCGAGCCGGCGGTATCCCTCGTGGACCGCCTCGAGGACCTGGCGGCCCGAGCCGTCTGCGTGGTGGTCCGTCACCCGGGGGCGGTCGTCGCTCCGCATGGTGAACAGCAGGGCGGGATCGAAGCGGTTCTGCTCCTGACCGTCCACTTCGACCGTGGCGTGGGAGCGGGTGGCGCGCAGCAGGTTCCGCACCTCGGGATCCGGTGTGTAGACCCCGGTCCCGGGGTCGGTGACGATCTCACGCCCGTCCGCACAGAAAACGAACGACAGCGTGTCGTTGTGACCGTGACCGCCGTTGCCGCGCTGCCCCACTCCACCGCACTCCGCGAGGCACCAGTACGGCCCCGCAGCGAGGACGTACCAGCCGGCGCCCGGGAAGGAGGCGGCCCGTGGCCGGGCCTGTGTCCGCCGCGGCGGTGCCCCGCACCACTGCGCCAGTTCGGGGCCCGCCGCCTCCGGGGACGGTTCCGCCTCCCGCACGGCCCCGGCCGCGGCGACCAGCGGGGCGGGGTCTCGCGGATTCCGTCCGGACTGAAGACCCACCACCAGACCGCTGTCGTCGTCGCCGAGGGCGGGCAGGAGTCCGCCGGGGCCGGTCAGCGCGGACAGCACCTCCACCGCCGCCGCGAGACGGTCGCAGACCTCGGACCGTACCGGCGCGCGCAGGCGGCGTAGCGCGAGCAGACCGAGGAGGACCAGCTCCGTCGACAGCCGGTGGTAGCCCGTGGACGCCTCGAAGTTGGAACCGTCCTCGTGGAACTGCTTGAGGATCTCCCGTTGGAGTCCGCTCCCGCCCATGCGGAGCCAGAGCCGGCCGGCGCGGCTGTGCCGCAGGGCCCCGCCCGCATGGACCAGACCGACGAGGTCGGCCAGATAGTGGTTGCTGGTCAGCCGCGGACCGTATTCCAGGTTGCCCGCGATGAACCATCCGTGGTCGCGGAGCATCCCTCCGGCCAGCGACGTGAAACCCGGATCGCCGAGGATCTCGGACGCCCACACCAGATTGGCGGCCCGGATCCCCGCCTCCATCGCGTTCGCCCAGTTGGGCCCGTACCCCACCGGGTTGGCCGCGGACCAGGAACGGAGCAGTTCCACCGCCCCGTCGCGGTACCGGGAGTCACCCGTGTACGCGAAGGCGCGCGCGAGGGCGGTCAGCCACTGGAGCCGGCCGATCTCCCACGGCACCTTGATGTCGGCGCGACCGGGGACGGGAGCGAGAAGACGGTGGTGCCGGTCGGGCCAGGTGAAACCGTGGACCGGATCGTGACGCCAGCCCCGCCCCTCGGTGTCGATTGTCACGGTGCCGTAGCCGAGGACCGCGAAGCCACCGTCGAGAGCCGCGTCCGCCTCGCGAAGGCATGCCTCCAGCTCCAACGGGCTCGGGCCGGCCTTCGGGCGGGTGTCGGCGCCACCGAGTACGAAGGGACGCCAGGTCTCCGGGGACGTCGGGCGGGCGCCGGCCCGCAGCTCCCGCCGATCCGCGAGCGCCCTCAGTCCGCCGCGCAGCGCACGCCAGCCCGCTTCGGCGGCGAGCACACCGGGCGGCAGGGCGGCCGCCGAGACGACCCGCCGTCGCAGACGGGCCGGACGCGAGGGCCCGGCGTACACGCGATCGGCATGCTCAGCGCGCCCCAACGCCGCACCTTCTCAGCATCCGGTCGGTCAACTCGTCCGCCGGCTCCCCTTCGACCCATACCCGGTGCCACACGGCGAAGTTGAGGATCGGCCACAGGAACCAGGCGTGGTGGCCCCGCCCGGCCCGGTGTTCGGCGACCATCCCGGCAACCGCCTCCGTCCGGAAGTAGTGCCGCATCGCGGGCGCCGTCAGCAGATCGACGAGCGCGTCCCCCATCGGACCGCGCAGCCAGTGCGCGATCGGGGCGCCGAACCCCTGCTTCGGCCGGTTCGTCACCCTCTCGGGCATGAGGTCCGCGAGTGCACGGCGCAGCACCACCTTGGTGCGGCCGCCGTCCAGCTTGTGATGCACGGGCAGCCGGTAGGCGTACTCCACCAGCTCCTGGTCCAGGAAGGGCACGCGGGCCTCGACGGAGTGCGCCATGGAGAACCGGTCGATGCGCATGAGCAGCAGCTCCGGCAGCCGGAGTGTGAACTCGTAGTGCTGGGTGTCGAACGCCACCGTCTGAAGGGCGTTCTCGCCACCGGTGAGCTGAGGTGGGATCAGTGGCGGGTCGTAGGTGCGCTCGACCAGCACCTCGGAGCGCAGGGAGGAGGGAATGCCGAGGGGGTAGTGCATCGGGAGCTGCCGGCCGCCGACCGCCCCCACGAGCAGGTCGAAGCCTCTGCGGCGCCGTGAACGCGGTACCGCGGCGGTGAGGATGCGGCGCGCGCCGGCGGGCAGCCGCTGGAGCAGCCGAAGCTCGCGCTGCCGTCGCATCGCCCGTACGTATCCCGGATATCCCCAGAACAGCTCGTCCGCGCCCTCACCGGCCAGCACCACGGGGACCCCGCGGCGCCGGGCGAGTGCGCAGACGAATCCCAGCGGCATGCAGACGGGGTCGGCGAGCGGCTCGTCCTGGTGGTGGACCATGGCCGTCAGCGATTCCAGGGCCTCCCGCGAAGACACCGTGACCTCGTGGTGGTCGGTCCCGAAATGCCGGGCCACCCAGCGCGCCTCGTCCCGTTCGTCCAGGCCGGGTGCGTCGGCGAAGCCCACGGAGAAGGTGGAGGTCCGGGCGGCTCGCTCGCGGAGCAGGGCGACCAGCGCGGTGGAGTCGAACCCTCCGCTGAGCAGGACCCCGACCGGGACGTCGCTCATCAGCCGCGCCTGCACCGACCTGTCCAGCAGGTTCCGCACCTGGGCGGAGGCGTCGGGCAGGGACACGTCCAGGAAGGAGCGCTCCGTGGTGACGTCCCGGTACCGCCAGGTACGGACTCCTTGTGCGTCGCATGTACCGGCCGTCCCGGGAGGCAGCTTGTCGATCCCCCGGTAGAGGGTCGCCGGGGAAGGCGCCACGAGGTTGGCGAGGTAGCTCTCCAGGACCGTCGTGTTGACCCCGGCGTCGACCCTCGGGTGGGCCAGCAGCGCCTTCGCCTCGGACGCGAACAGAAAGGTGCCGTGCCGAGCCGTCCAGTAGAGCGGCTTCTCCCCGAGCGGATCCCTGGCGAACAGCATCCGTGCCGCCTTCGGATCCCAGAGGGCGAAGGCGAACATGCCCCTCAGCAGGTCTACGCAGGCGTCGCCGTGGTGCCGGTAGGCGTGGAGGACGACCTCGGTGTCGCAGTCGGTGCGGAACCGGGCGCCCCGGGCTTCGAGATCACGGCGCAGCGCGGGGTAGTTGTAGATCTCGCCGTTGAAGACCAGGCACTCTCCGCCGTCGCCGAACATGGGCTGGGCGCCGTGAGCGAGGTCCACGACGGCCAGCCTGCGGTGGCCGAGGCCCACGCGGCGGTCCTCGCTGATGTGCACTCCGGCGCCGTCCGGTCCGCGATGGGTCAGCCTGTCGCGCATCCGGGTGACCGTGTCGGCCGTGACGCCCCCCACCGCACGCCCGTACTCGTAGATCCCCGTGATCCCGCACATGGTCAGCCCCTCTCCGTGGCAGGGTGGGTGGCCGGCAGGGACAGCCGGGAGAGGATCTGTTCGGCCCGCCGTTGCCAGGTGTGCCCGGCGAGCGCTTCCCGGCGTGCGGTGCGGCCGAGTGCCGCGCCGCGGTCGGGCAGGTCCAGTACGTGCCTGACGCCCTCGGCGAGGGACTCGGGGTCGCCGGGCTCGGTGAGCACCGCGGTGACGCCGTCCTTCAGCATTTCGCCGATCTGCTCCAGACGGCTGGCCACCACGGGCCTGCCGAGCGCCATGTACTCGAACAGCTTCGTCGGGGAGCCGAAGAAGGGACCGGTTCCCTTCCACACGTGCGGGGAGACGAGCACGTCACAGCGCGACAGAACCTCGAGGGCCTCGTCGTGCGGGAGGCTGCCGGTCCAGGTGATGCGGTCGCCGACGCCGAGCCGGTCGGCCATCCGCACGCACTCCCCGCGTCGTTCCCCGTCACCGATCAGGACCAGCCCGACGTCCGGCGGAAGGTGGCACAGGCTCTCGATCGCCACGTCCACCCCGTGCCAGTGCCCGAAACTGCCGACCCAGCCGAGCCGGGCCCCTTCGCGGGCCGGCAGCGGCGACGGCTCGGGGACGCCTGCCGCGTCGACCGCGTTGGCGACCACCTCCACCGTGCCGGGGTCGGCTCCGGCGTCGATCGCCATGGCCGCGGCGGGCCGCGAGACCGCCGCGACAAGACGCGCGCTCCTGACCGTGTGCCGCTCGTATCGCGCTCCGATGAGCTGGAAGACCCGTTTCAGGGGTGCTTCCCGGTACCAGTTCCGGTTCTCCCACACGACGGACGCGTTCCACTCGACCACCAGCGGAACGCCCAGGTGCCTGCTGACGTCGGCGCCCGCCCGCGACAGGAACGCGTTCCGCTCGTACACGAACGAGGGCGGCGTGCGCAGGGCGAGCGCCAGGGCCGCCTCACACATCCCGTCGTTCGCGGCCAGCTGGGCCGACTCGCGGATGAAACGCTCGCCGCGCGGCAGCGGCGCGGCGATCCGGACGAGGTCCACGGCCGCTCTCAGCTGCTCGGGCGGGCGGTCCTGGGTCACCAGCGCGACCCGCCAGCCCAGTTGCCGGAAACCGGTGAGGACCCCGGACACATGACTGACCGCCCCGCCGACCCCCACCTCCCCCGCATCCCGCCACAGGGCGAGGACCCACGCCCTGCCGGGTGGGACGGCCGGGGGGCGGGCCTGCGGCATACGTTCCTGATGCGGCACACGTTCCTGACGTGGCACCAGGTCACGCAGGACGCGGCGGCCGGCCGTGGCGGCGTCCCACGCACAGCGCACCGTCAGTGCCGCGCGGTTGCCGACGGGAAGGCACTCGCCGGGGCGGCTCATGTCGATGATGCACCGCTCACGCGCCGGCGCCAGCGCGAGAACGAGCTCGACCGGGGTCGCGAAGGGCCTGCGCGCCGGGTCCTTGCTGAGCAGCGCGACCGCCGAGATCCGCTGCCGGCGCAACTCGGCCCGGTATCCGCGGACGTCCCGGATGGCGTCGGACGCCGCCATGACCACGACCGGTTCCTGTCCGAGCAGTTCGGCGGCGGCACGCCTGACGCCGGGGACGCCGAAACGCGATTCGGTCAGAACCGCCCACCGCTGCCGGCCGTTCATATCACCTTGGTGATCAGGATGGGCAGTCAGTGGAACCTCCGAAAGGCGACCTGATGCAGTCCGATGGAAGCCAAGGTATTCCGGACCGCACACCGCGCCGCAACGCAACACAGCAAAGCGAAGGAGTGACAGCGAAAACGAATCGACGACGGAGCCGCACACCAGTAAATACGCCCTGCCGCACGCAACCGCCGATCGACTTGTATTCGCTCGACAACGGCCGGTCGATTTTCCTGCTCAGGCACCGCCTTTGAGTAGGATCTCGCCCATGAAAACCGAGGCCCGTGAAGCGGCGGGCGAACAATGGTCGGCAAACCCCGCGGGAACGAATCACGCAGTCGCAAAAGAGGGCACCAGAGAATTCTACGATCAAATGACCGGAAGCCGTTATCGGCTACAGCCCTGGCTGCCGAGTCTGCTGCGCTCGTGGGTGCCCCGGGGACGGGTGCTGGAAATCGGCTGCGGCGCCGGTACCGATCATTCGGTGATCGCGGGTATCGCCCGTGACACGGTCGCGATCGACCTTGCGGAGCGTGGGGCGCGTCTCACGCAGACACGGCTGAGGCTCGAGGGTCGGCCCGGTGTCGCACAGGTGGCCGACGCCGAGCGCATGCCCTTCCCCGACGAGTCCTTCGACGGGGTCTATTCGTTCGGCGTGCTGCACCACACCGACCATCCGGAGCAGGCCGTGGCCGAGATGCGGCGGGTCATGCGTCCGGGGGCGACGTTCATGGTCGCGCTCTACCACAGACACAGCATGTTCGCAGCGCAGAAGCTCCTGACCTACCTCATCGGCATGCGCTGGCGATCCCAGAGCTGGCGCGACTACCTGCCGGAACTCGAGTACGGAGCCGCCCGGCTGAAGAACCGGCCCCTGGTGCGCCTGTACAGCCGCGGCTCGGCCAAGCAGCTGTTCTCCGCGTTCCACGACGTGCGGGTGACCACCGAACATCCGGCGCTGTCCGGCCGCCTCCTGCCGCGCTGGCTGCGTCCCTTCGGCTGGTACGTCATCGTCACCGGCCGCCGGTGACCCAGCCCGGGCCAGGTTCCAGGCGGGCACCCGGCCCGGCCCCCGGACGCACCGCCGCGGTCCCCGGGGACGTCAGCGCCAGACACTGCGCGTGTCGAAGACGACCTTCCCCCTCAGCATCGTGCGCCTGACCCCGCGGAAGGCGTCGTGGTCGACGAGCAGGACGATCAGGTCCGACTCCTGGAGGGCGGCCTCGAGGTCCACCAGCTTCGCCTGTCCCGTGTCCGCCAGCACCGGCGGCAACTCGGTGATGTGCGGCTCGACCACCAGCAGACGGCCCACCCCCTGCCGGGCGAGTTCCGCCGTGATGTGCAGCGCGGGACTCTCGCGCAGATCGTCCACGTCGGCCTTGAACGCCAGCCCCAGGCAGGCGATGACCGGGTCCTTGAAACGCGCCGCGGTCTTCGACACCTCCGCGATCACATGAGCGGGCTTGGCGTCGTTGACCTGCCGGGCGGTTCTGATCAGCCGCGCCTGGTCGCCGGCCGCACTGACGATGAACCACGGATCGACGGCGATGCAGTGCCCTCCGACTCCCGGGCCCGGCTGGAGGATGTTCACCCTCGGGTGCCGGTTGGCGAGCGCGATCACATCGGTGGCGTCGATGCCCAGCTTGTCGCAGATCATCGACAGCTCGTTGGCGAAGGCGATGTTGACGTCGCGGAACGCGTTCTCGCTCAGCTTGGCCATCTCGGCGGTGGTGGCGTCCGTGACATGGCACCGCCCCCGGGCGAACAGCTCGTACAGCCCCCTCGCCCGCGCGCCGCAGCACTCGCTCACCCCGCCGATCAGACGGTCGTTGGTGACGATCTCGATCATGATCCTGCCCGGCAGGACGCGCTCGGGGCAGTGCGCGACATGCACGTCCGCGGCCGCGCCCGCACTGTGCGGGAAGGTCAGGTCCGGCCGCCGCTCGGCCAGCCACTGCGAGAGCCGCAGCGTCGTTCCCGGCGGCGACGTCGACTCCAGGACCACCAGCGCGCCGGGTTGCAGCACGTCGGCCACCGCGGCCGCCGCGTCCCGCACGCAGGACAGGTCCGGTTCGCGGTCATCGCCCACGGGAGTGGGGACGGCGATGATGAACGCGTCGGCGGGCTCGGCCTCGGCGGCGGCGCGCAGCCGTCCCATCGCCACCGCCCCGCTCACCGCGACGGCGAGGTCCGGTTCCACGAAGGGTGCCTGCCCGGCGTTGATCAGGTCGACCGTGGCCCGGTTGACGTCCACACCGACGACGTCCACCCCCTTGGTGGCCAGTGCGGCCGCGGTCGGCAGCCCGATGTATCCGAGTCCTACGACGGAGACAGTGCTGAACACACGCGTTCCTTTCGGGGGTACGACTCAGGGGTACGGCTCAGGAGGTCAGGGATACGAGTCAGGAGGTGACGACTCAGGAGGTGACGACTCAGGAGGTGACGACTCAGGGGGGTACGGCACTTCGTCACGCGGGAGCACGAAGGGCGGGGGACGTTCACCGCCGGGGGACGAGGAGGGCCGGGACGCCACGGCACTACCCGCGCGGGGTACGTCGTGCCACGGCCTCGCGGAGGACCAGCAGGACGAACGCGGTGTTGCCGACGAGATAGCGAGCGAACAGGCGCCGTGGCTCCTGCATGAGCCGAAAGGCCCATTCCAGGCCGGCGCCGCGCATCCACCGGGGCGCACGCGCCCTGAGCCCGGCCACCACGTCGAAGGACCCGCCGACGCCCACCGCCAGTCGGCAGTTCAGGTCGGCCAGGTGCCCGGCGAGGAAGTACTCCTTCCGCGGCGTCGGCACCGCGAGGAACAGCAGGTCGGGGCGGGCTTCGCGGACGGCGGCGACCACCTCCGGCTCCTGCCCGCCCGACCAGTAGCCGTCGCGGTATCCGACCACGTCCACTCCCCGGCTCGCCGCGATGGCCGCCACCCGGTGCACCACCGCGGGCTCGGCGCCGAGCAGGAAGACCCGGTAGCGTTCCCGCGCCGCGCGCTCCCACAGGGCCAGCATGAGATCGATACCGGCGACGCGTTCGGGAAGAGGACGCCCGAGCATCCGGCCCGCCCACACGACGGCCTGCCCGTCGGCGTTGACGAGTGAGCAGGAACGGATGATGCGCGCCAATTCGGGATCGCGCCGGGCCCTGACGATTTTCGCCGCGTTCACCGAGACATGCTGGTGAGGTCGCCCGTCGGCGATCAGCTCCTCGGCCGCGGCGACACTTTCCGCCAGAGTGAGCGCGTGCACCGGCACCCCGCAGACGGCAACCGGCACTTTCTCGCTCAAACGGCTCGACCGGTCCATCGGTGAGGGAACATTCTCTGGCCCCATGGCCTCCCCCTGGACAGTGGACGTGCCCGCCACGCTAGGTGCCTCTCGAGCCCAGAGGACCGCAAAGGGCGCGACCGGCCGCCATCGCAACTCGAATGGGCCACTGCGCGGCCACCACCCGCCTTTTCCCCGCCCGACGGACGACCGGTCACGAGACGGCCGGTCACAAAGAGCGGGAAGAGCGGACCTTTCCCCGCCGGGCGGACGACACCACGCCGGGAAAAGTCATGACGACCTGAAAGAGCGATTTCCTGCATCCGGCCGGCCGACCGACGCGCCTGCCTTCACGGCGGCCTCCGCACCACGCGATAGCCACAGCACATGCACCAGTGCGGCGACCCCCGAGCCGGAGGCGAAGCGTGAAACGGATCATGACCGTCTACGGCACACGCCCCGAAGCGATCAAGATGGCGCCCGTCGTCGAGGCACTGCGCGCATCGGACCACTTCGAGCCGCTGGTCGCCGTCACCGGGCAGCACCGGTCCATGCTCGATCAGGTCAACCGGCTCTTCGGCATCGAACCCGACCACGACCTGGGCATCCTCAGCGCCGGGCAGACCCTGACCGACATCACCACACGCACGCTGGAACGGCTCCGGCCCGTGCTCGACAAGGAGCAGCCGGACGCGGTGCTGGTACAGGGAGACACCACCACCACGCTCGCCGGGGCGCTGGCCGCCTTCTACCAGAAGACCCCCGTGGTCCATCTCGAGGCGGGGCTGCGGACGCGCAGCACGTACTCGCCCTACCCCGAGGAGATGAACCGCCGCCTCACCACCCGGCTGGCGGACCTGCATCTGGCGCCGACCAGCGGTGCACGCCACAACCTCCTGCGCGAGGGCGTCGACCAGCACTCGGTCGTGGTCACCGGCAACACGGTCATCGACGCCCTGCTCAGGACCCTGGACCGTACGGCCGGCCGGCTGTCCGACACCACCGTGCGATTTCTTGAGGCGGACCCCCGGCGCGTCCTGCTGGTCACGGCACACCGCCGTGAGTCCTGGGGCGAGGGCATGCAGTCCATCGGCGACGCCCTCGCCCGGCTGGCCACGCTCCACCCCGACCTGCTCGTGGTCTTCCCCATCCATCGCAACCCCGCCGTACGGGCCGCCGTCGTGCCCAAGGTCGCCGGGCTGGAGAACGTGAGGGTCGTAGAGCCGCTGGACTACGAGGGCTTCGCCCATCTGATGAACGGCGCCCACCTGATCCTCACCGACAGCGGCGGTGTCCAGGAGGAGGGACCGAGCCTCGGCAAGCCGGTCCTCGTGATGCGCGAGACCACCGAGCGCCCCGAAGGGGTGGCCGCCGGAACCGTGGCACTCGTCGGCACCGACACCGGCCGCATCGTCACGGAGGTGACCCGGCTGCTCCGTGACCCCGTGGCATACGCACGGATGGCGCAGGCCGTGAATCCGTACGGTGACGGACGCGCGGCGGAACGCACCGTCCAGGCCCTGGGGCACTGGTTCGGGCTGTGCGATGCCCCGGCGGACTTCACCGGGACCGCGGCCCTGGCCGCGGAGGAGCTTCCGGCACAGTCGCGCCGGTCCGACGCAATGGCCACGGGCCTGTGAAGGCCCCGAGCCCGGCCGTACACGAGCGGCGGTCTGCCCGTTGCACCGTACGGCGCAACCCGCGGCGGTCACTGAGACGTCCCTGATTCCCGCCTGACGGGCCCTTAGGGGATGTCACAGCTCGGCAGCAAAGCCGGGCCCGAGGCCCCGGGCCCCGCATGTAACCCTCCGGGAGCAGGTACGTTCGAAGACGTGGCTGGATTCAGGATCGGACGCGGCCGGGACAACCGCACTCAAGCGCGACCGCAACAACCCCCGTACGGACAGCAGGCGCCGCAGGGCCCGTCGTACGGCTACCCCTCCGCGCCGCAGCAGCAGTACGGCGGCGCACAGCCCTACGGAGGAGCACAGCCCCACGGCGGTCATCCGCAGTGGCGTGCGCAGGGCCAGGGCGAGCCGGAGTACTTCGGGGACGGCGGCGGTCAGGGCCATCCCCTGCCCAGGGACCCGTACGCGGCCAACAACCCGGGCCACACCCAGGCGTTCTCCGTCGGCGAGGACCCGTACGGCCAGGGCGAGACCTACCGCGCGGGCCAGTCCCCGGCGCCGCCCATCGGCCCGCCCCTGCACTGGAAGGAACTGCTGCGGGGCATCGTGCTGTCCCCGGCCCAGACGTTCCTCCGGATGCGGGACTACACGGTGTGGGCCCCGGCTCTGATCGTGACCTTCCTCTACGGCCTGCTGGCGGTCTTCGGCTTCGACGGCGCGCGCCAGGACGCGATCAACGCCACACTGTCGAGTGCGATCCCGATCGTCCTGACGACGGCCGTGGCGTTCGTCGTCAGCTCCTTCGTCCTGGGCGTGGTCACCCACACCCTGGCCCGCCAGCTCGGCGGCGACGGCGCCTGGCAGCCCACGGTGGGCCTCTCCATGCTGATCATGTCCATCACGGACGCGCCGCGCCTGGTCGTCGCGATGTTCCTCGGCGGCGACGCACCCTTCGTGCAGGTCCTGGGCTGGGCGACCTGGGTGGCGGCGGGCGCGCTGCTGACCCAGATGGTCTCCAGGTCCCACGATCTGCCGTGGCCGAAGGCGCTGGGCGCGTCGGCGATCCAGCTGATCGCGATCCTGTCCATCGTCAAGCTGGGCACGTTCTAGCAGTCGCCGGGCGCCGAGGACCGCCACGTCCCGCGCACCGCGCACGAGGCCCCGGCGCGCCGGGGCCTCGTGCGTGACCTCTCTCGGTCATCCTCGCTGGGGCCTCGCCGCCGCCGGCACATCAGCTGGACTGGGCGCAGATGGCGTAGGCAGTGATCGGGAAGGTGATGTTGGTGCGGTTGCGGTAGGTACCCTCCCAGGCGGTGGTGCCGATGGGCTTGGTCTCGTAGAGCCAGACATCGTTGCTGATGAACGTGTTGGTGCCGATGCCCCCGCCTACGACCACCGACCCGGCCGGACAGTTCGCCGTGGACGAGCAGAAGGTGTCGGGCCCGCATTGCTCGGTGTGGGAAACCTGAACGAATGTGGTGGTGGTGCCGCATTTCTTCCCGCCGCCCAGTACATGCGAACGACGGTCGGCGAGGAGACGTTTGCCGCAGCGGTCGCCCTCCGCGGCCGGTGCCGCGGTCACCCGGGATGCCTTCTGATGAGCGCCGGTGGCCGCCGCGGCCGGGGTGGCCAGGCCGACGGCGAACAAGGCCAGCAGGGCCATGAGGCCGCCGGTCAGCAGGCTCGTAGAGCGGGGAAGGCGCCCGTAACGGGGTTCAGCACACATGAACGACCTGCTTTCTGCCTCAAGCCGTGCCCTGCTCGCGGCGAGCCAGGGGCCTTTCCGGGCGGACGGCCTCCCTCATGATGCGATCACCTCGGAAGAGGCCGGGACCGACATGCCGGATCATCGTCTCAATGGCCCATGCACCGACGACGGGGCAGCTCCGTCGCGCCGCGCCGGCCCGCCGGACGGGAGATCCACGCGCGCCCACTGGTGGATAGGGCCGGTGGCCATGAGTCGATCACCGTATAGCGCGGCCACGGTCAGAACAGTGCCTCCGGCGGGGGATCGGCCGGCACCGGGATGGAGGGGGCGCCGTCGCCGACCGCGGGTCCGTCGTGGCGGATGCCGGGGGCTCCCATCCCGCACACCATCGACCCAGGCAAAGCCGAGCAGACGCGGCCCCTGGCGTCCATGTCGTACGTACAGTGGCGCGCTCCACCTGGACGCCGGGAACCACGCCCGCTCCACGGTGTGTGGGTCGACGGCGTACGGGATGGGAGCTGGGGTCAGTGGTGGGTTTAGAGGGTATGTGCCATGGTCGGCCCCAGCGCTTTGCCCCGATCGGTCTCATCCTGTACGAGCAGGGACAGCAGGGAGGCTACGGAGAGGCCGGCTTCTGCCGGATGGCGCAGCACCTTGTCGGGCTCGATGCGGTAAGTGTTCGTGCGCCCGTCCCGAATGCGGGAGAGGTAACCGTCCTGCTCAAGATCGGAGATGATGCGCTGGACGGCGCGCTCCGTGAGCCGGCAGTGGGCAGCGATGTCGCGGATCCGGACGTTCGGGTTGTCGGCGATGGCCGCCAGTACGCGCGCGTGGCTGGTGATGAACGTCCATCCGCTGTGAGGTTCGGGCACTCCAACCATGCCCAGCATCTTAGAGGGCCCTTATTGACGAAGCCAGATACATGACATACTTTTCCGGTAACTGATGGCGTGCTCCGCGCCGAGGAGCAGCGATAAGGAGCTTCGAAGGTGTCCTGGAATGAGGCCGTCATGCCAAAGCTCATGAGTAGCGCTGGTGCCAAGCAGTGGTCGGGCCACGTCAGCGGGCCTGACCTGGCGACTGCGGTGCATCAGTACGAGTGCTGTGGCGCCTGGGTGGTCGCCCCTCACGGCTCCTACGACATGCACTCGATCCCGCCTCTGGCGGCCGTACTGGACGCCGCCGTCAGGAAGCACCCGAAAGTGATCCTGGACGCCTCCAGCGTCGACTTCGCGGACTCGTCGTTCCTCAACCTGTTGATCCTTGCCCACCAAACGGGCACCCTGCGCGTGGCCGCGCCGCCGGAGCAGCTTCAGCGCCTGTTCGAGATCACCGGAACCGACACCGTGCTGGAGATTCGAGAGACCGTGAACGACGCCGCCGTCTCCTGAGCCCTCTCCACCCAAAGAGCCGCACCCAAGCCGACTGGCAACCTGACAACAGAACCACCAGCCCTGCTGTCAGGCCGTCTCTGGCAGCACGCAATGTCAAGCCTGCCCCCGCCACCTGACACCAACAGGTGCGGACACCAGCGGTCAGGGACGACCTTCAGCGCATGCGTTCCTGAGGAATAGTGGGCGGTTGACCTATGTCGGGGCCCCAGCCTCGATCTACAGAGCCTCCTTCGAGGGCGTGATCGGCTCTCCCGACTTACGTACTGGAGGCAAAACGCTCCATGGGAAGTTGATCCAGTCGTCAGTGCGCTTCCAGACGTACTCGCACTTCACGAGCGACTGGGACTTCTCATAGATCACCGCGGAGCGGACCTCGGCGACGGTTTCGAGGCAGAAGTCGTGGACCAGCTTCAGGGTCTTGCCGGTGTCGGCAACGTCATCGGCGATCAGGACCTTCTTGTCGGTGAAGTCGATCGCATTGGGGACGGGGGCGAGCATGACCGGCATTTCGAGGGTGGTGCCCACACCGGTATAGAACTCGACGTTGACCAGATGGATGTTCTTGCAGTCCAGGGCGTACGCGAGCCCGCCGGCCACGAAGACGCCGCCGCGCGCGATGCTGAGCACGACGTCCGGCTCGTAGCCGTCGTCGGCGATGGTCTGGGCGAGCTCGCGGACGGCACGTCCGAACGCCTCGTAGGTCAGGTTCTCCCGTACGTCGGCCATGTCCGCACTCACACCTGGGTCCGATGGAAGTTCACGAAGGAGCGGGAGGCGGTGGGCCCGCGCTGCCCCTGGTAGCGGGAGCCGTAGCGCTCACTGCCGTACGGGAACTCGGCCGGCGAGCTGAGCCGGAACATGCACAGCTGGCCGATCTTCATGCCCGGCCAGAGCTTGATCGGGAGGGTGGCGAGGTTGGACAGCTCGAGCGTGACGTGCCCGGAGAACCCGGGGTCGATGAACCCGGCGGTGGAGTGGGTCACCAGTCCGAGCCGCCCGAGGGAGCTCTTCCCCTCGAGCCGTGACGCAAGATCGTCGGGCAGCGTGATGACCTCGTACGTCGAGGCGAGCACGAACTCCCCGGGATGCAGGATGAACGGCTCGTCGCCCTCGGGCTCGACGAGACGCGTCAGGTCGACCTGCTCGATAGAGGGGTCGATATGGGGGTATTTGTGGTTCTCGAACACCCGGAAGTAGCGGTCGAGCCGCACGTCGATGCTCGAGGGCTGCACCATGGTCGGATCGTACGGGTCGATCTTGACCCGCCCCTTGTCGATCTCGGTCCGGATGTCCTTGTCTGAGAGAAGCACGTCCCGAGAATACGCAAGGCGCGTGGAGTCGCCCCAATCATGACGACTCCACGCGCCTGTGACGTCTACCGCTGCTGCTTCTCCATGGCCACAGGGACCACACTGCGGAGCCGGGTGCAGCGCGGGCACCGGACGAGCCGGCCGGGCCCGAGGCGCTCGGCCTGCTGCATCGGGAACGAAGCGGTACTGAACACGTGCCCCTCGGCACATCGGACGACGGTGCGCTCCATCAAGTCCTCTGAGTCCCTTCCCCAAGAGCCTTCGCCATCACATCACGACGGACGGCGAAAGCCACATTACGGGATCAAAGGGACGGCCCTCCAGGCGGCACTCCGACCGCGCGGGACCGCTCTCCGCTCCCCTCACCGTACGCCCCAACTCCTGTCCCCCGCAGCCGGATCCACACCCCGAAACGACGGCGGACCCCACGGCTGCGACACCGGGGGTCCGACATGGGGTAGAGTGAGCGGGCGTTCGGACACCGGGCTGAACCGGCGTCTTACGCGGGTGTAGTTTAATGGTAGAACATCAGCTTCCCAAGCTGAGAGCGCGAGTTCGATTCTCGTCACCCGCTCCATGCGAAACCCCCAGGCCAGCGGCCCGGGGGTTCTTTGTTGTCTAGACCAATGGGTGGGCAGCGCACCACATCCGCACCACCAGGCCGTCGCCAGGTGCCGGTGGGCTTGGCGCCCGAGCGGGTCGACAGGGTTGTGTCGGGTGTGACGAAGGTCGTAAGAACGGAAGCCCTCCGGGACTCCGACGGCGGCGCGCGCACGCCGCCGCTTCCGGCCGAAGGAGGTCCGCCGGAAGGGCAGGTCGGGCCGGGAGCGCGCTTGCCATTGGTCCGCTCCGGCTCGGCGACGCGGACGCAGACAACCAGGTTGTCGAGGTGGACGTCCCGGCGGCGGAGGCCGGCCAGCTCCTCGGGGCGCATCGGACCGTACGCGCCGAGGCAGACCATGAGGCGCCGGCGGATACCGATCGCGTCGGCGAGGGCGTCGACCTGCGCCACAGTGGCGATACGCCGTCGGGTAGCCGACTCCTTTTCTGGACCCTTGATTCGGCATGGGTTGCGGCTGAACAGGTCGTCGTCGACGGCTGTCTCCACAATGCCCTTGAGGAGGCGGTACGCCTTGGCGACGGTCCTGTTCGCTTGGGTGGTGCAAGCCTCAGCATGAAGCGAGGTCGCGGGCGGACACGAGGGTATCGGGGTGGTCCTCGCCCAGGACCCGCCGACGCCGCTCCAACGTGTCCTCGTGCATACGGCGGGCCTCGGGATGATGGCCCAGGTTGTGCAGGGTGACGGCGAGGCTGTGGGCGGAGCGCAGGGTGTCGGGGTGGTCCTGGCCCAGGACCCGCCGACGCCGCTCCAACGTGTCCTCGTCCATGCGACGGGCCTCGGCCTCATGGCCCAGGGTGGCCAGGGTGATGGCGAGGCTGTGGGCGGAGCGCAGGGTGTCGGAGTGGTCCTGGCCCAGGACCCGCCGACGCCGCTCCAACGTGTCCTCGTGCATACGGCGGGCCTCGGGGTAATCGCCCAGGTTGTGCAGGGTGACCGCGAGTTCGTGGGCGGAGCGCAAGGTGTCGGGGTGGTCCTCGCCCAGAACCCGCCCACGCCGCTCCAACGTGTCCTCGTGCATGCGGCGGGCCTCGGGGTAATCGCCCAGGTTGTGCAAGGTGACCGCGAGTTCGTGGGCGGAGCGCAAGGTGTCGGGGTGGTCCTCGCCCAGGACCCGCCGACGCCGCTCCAACGTGTCCTCGCCCATGCGGCGGGCCTCGGGATGATGGCCCAGGGTGGCCAGGGTGATGGCAAGGCTGTGGGCGGAGTGCAGGGTGTCGGGGTGATCCTCACCCAGAACCCGCCGACGCCGCTCCAACGTGTCCTCGACCATGCGACGGGCCTCGGGATGATGACCCAGGTTGCACAGGGTGACCGCGAGGCCGTAGGCGGAGTGCAGGGTGTCGGGGTGGTCCTCACCCAGAACCCGCCGACGCCGCTCCAACGTGTCCTCGACCATGCGGCGGGCCTCGGCATGATGGCCCAGGTTGTACAGGGTGACCGCGAATTCGTGGGCGGAGACGAGGGTGTCGGGGTGGTCCTCACCCAGAACCCGCCGACGCCGCTCCAACGTGTCCTCGACCATGCGGCGGGCCTCGGCGTACGAGGCGAGGCCGTCAAGCGCCTCGCTCAGCATATGTGCAGCACCCAGGGTTTCCGGGTGGTCCTCGCCCAGGGAGGCGGCCCACGCATGGTGGAGCGCCTGAGCAAGATCACGCGCTGCTTTCGGCTGTGCGCTCACAACGAGGTATTGGGCGGCCTTGAGCAGAGTCGATCGCAGATCGGAGCGGTCGCCCAGGGTGTGCCGGGCCGCGATGAGATGTGGGGTCAGCACGGCCCATTGCGGCCACGTCTCGGGGAGTTCGGGGTCGCCGGGTTCAGCGGCGGTCAGGAGCGCTGCGAGATCGCCCTGGATCGCGGGGGCGTCGGGACCTGTCTGCTCACGCAAGATGGCCTGGGTCAGTCGGTGGACCTGGACCGTTTCATAGCCGGCAGAGACCAAGCCGTAGCGAGCCAGAGGCTTGATGGCGGTCTGCGGCCACAGTGGGTCACTCGGCTCACCGGGGACGGTGGTCATCCGGCTGCGCGCGGCGACCAGCCAGCCGGTGGGGATGTGTTCGGGTCCGAGGTAAGCCAGGAGGCGCAGCAGCGACATGGCTTGCGGGTGGCCGTCGCTGAGGCTCTTGGTGGCGATGGTGACGGTCGCTTCCAAGGAGGCGTGTCCGGGATCGTCGCCTTGAGCGAGCAGCTGGGCGGTATGGGTTTTGAGTTGCTTGCGGTAGCTGGCCAGCGGCATGCCGTCGCGTAGGACACCTGCGGCTTGGGCCAGGGCGAGAGCGAGGTCTCCCAGGGCATGTGCCAGGGAATCGGCCCGCTCGGGAGTGAGGGTGGGAAGGCGGCTGATCAGGTAGGCCACGGAGTCCTGGCGGGTGAAGACGTCCAGAGGCAATCCCGGAACGACCACGTCCCACCTCGGGTTGCGGGAGGTGATCAGAACGTGCCCACTCCCGTCGGGCAGCCAAGCTCTCAGCCGTTCCGGGTCCTCGGCGTTGTCCAGGATGATCAACCAGCGATCCAACGTCTGCAAATGCCTTACCACGGTGCGCGCGTTGGTTTCGAGGTCGACGTCGGGCTTGGCGACATCCAGGCGTGTGGCCAGCTCGGCGTAGTGCTGAGAAACCTGCTCAGCCTGCTCGGCGTCGATCCACCACACCAGGTCGTACTGGCCCGCGAAGCGGTGCGCATACTCCAGCGCCACCTGCGTCTTGCCGATACCGCCCATCCCGTGCACAGCCTGCACGGCGGCGTGCTGCTCGGCGAGCAGCTTGCTGCGCAGGCTGTCGATGACCGCCTCACGGCCGGTGAAGTGCGGATTGCGTCGCCGCACGTTCCAAATCGCAGGCAGACCCGTACTGGAGGGAAAACGGGGCCGCACTTCAGGTCCCGCCGCGGAAGGCACGGAAACAGTCGGCGCCGCCGCACCGGGAAAGGCCGGCGCGCTCGTCGCAGGCATGGGGCCACGTACCGCCTCCACCAGCGCGGCGACGGCCGTCACCTCATCGAGGCCATGCAGTTCCTTCCGGATCCGCGGTGCCAGGATCGGCGGTAACTCGCTCGCCTCCAAGGGGCGGATGACCACGGGGACGAAGCGTTCACGACGAGCCACGGCCGCCGTCCACTCCTCCTCGGTGTACCGCCCCTCGGCAAAGTAGGAAGGCGAGAGCAGGGCCACGACCGCGGTGGCCTTCGCCAGAGCCGTGCTCATCCTCTTCACGAAGTCGTCGCCGGTACGCCAGTGCCACACATCGAGCTCGACCGCGTAGCCGGCTTCTCCCAGGTGCCACGCGGCCCACTCGGCCCACTGCCGGTCCGGGCCCGCATAGCTGACGAACACCGAATCCGAACCATTGATCACAGACGTTCCCCCCGTCCCCCGCGGCGACGACGAGCACGCCCTACCGTGCCGCCGCACCATACATAGCGTGCAACCGCTACGACACGGCTGAAAACCCGTCGGTAGCATCCGGTGACGTAGCCGTGCCGTGCGGTACAGCGAAGTACAGCAACCCCACCGACCATGAGTGGGTGGTCGAAACTGGCCACCGCTGCCCCCGCCCCGACTGAGCAGAGTCCTCGTGGCGTTGCGGCCTCCTGTCGACAACCTCCCCCGCGCTGACCATGATTGAGGAATGTCCGAGTTCAGTTGGCCGGACCGCTCCCCGGTGCCGGCCTCGGATGTCATAGGCCGGAGCCGGCCAGCAACAGTCTCCGCACTGCCTCTTGGATCTCACGTCAGCGGACGGGTCGTCGGCCGACAGCCGTTCGGCGTCTTCCTCCTCCTCGATGGCGTGCCGAATGCGGTCGGCCTTGCCGAGATCACCGCCATGCCTCACCACATGGAGCCGCCTGCCTTGGGCGCCATCGTCGCCGGTGAGGGGATCCGGCACGCGGACCACACCGTCAGGTGAAGATCCGCCTCGATGAACGGCACGTGCCCGGCTGATCACCTCCTGGTCGCCGCGGCTCTGCACCACTACCGCACCAGATCGAGCGGCGAGCAGCGGGGAACCACGGTGAAAGCGGCCGAGCCCGGAACGAGCAGGGGCCGAACGTTCGACCAGGTCGGACCCCTCCGGCATGAAGGCCCAGGTCAAAGACCCGGGCCTTGTTGTTGTGTGCGGTGGTCAGCACTCGCGTGCCCGAAGAGCATCAGAGTCGCACCACACGGGCTCCCCATGCTTCGCGCACGCCAGTGGGGAAGTCGGCTCGCACGGCCACCGGGATCGGGCGGCCTGCAAGCCGGCCGGACCGCCGGTGGTCATGGTACGCACGGCCACCCTTGCCCGGCATACCCTTCAGAAGAGGGCCGCCGTGGAAACGCGCCGCAGCCCCGCACCTCACCCGGTGTGTCGGGGGGTGGCCGGTTTCGTGGTTCGTACCCGTCGCCGCCAGGAGGTCCGTATGGAGCACGAGCCCTTGCCCTCCGAGGGCCACGCCGAGGTCCGCGTCGTGGCTGCGACGCCGGAGGTCGCCCGTCGCGTCGCCGAAGTGCTCCGGCGCTGTTTCGCCTCGACCGAGCAGCGCAGCTACCCCGCCGGCCTCGAAGGAGGGACGCGGCTCCATCTCACCCTCGACACCGCGCGCGCGGCGGAACCCGCACGGTCCTGGCTCGCGGCCAGCGAATCGACGGATCAGGACCGGACACACACCGATGAGGTGTGACCCGGGGGCCGTTCAGCCACGAGGACCCGCCGTCGGGTCCGTCCCCGCCGCGGCCGTCACCTCGGAGAACGACAGCCATGACGAAACTCCGCTGACGCAGGGACAACCGGAAGGCGGTTCTGCGATCCGTACGGGGCCGCCGAGTTCGATCGCCCCGAGGTCAGCGGATCGGCGCTCGCCGGACCCGGAAACAAGGCGCACGTCATCACCCTGGACCGCGGCACGGTGGGACGCTGGGCGCTCCGGGTCGTCCCGCCCGGGGAAGCGGCCGGAACAGCGGACCAGCCGCCGGCCGCCGCCGACCCTGAGAACCCGCTGACCGCCGCACGGATGCCGGCACTCGCCGAAACGGTTCACCCGGGCACGACCGGGGAGGGGGAATGAGGAACGCGGCACCTTGGGAACCCGAGGCAGGGACGAGCGGCCGACCTCAACCACCATCCTCGCGCGAGCCGTTGACCACTCGACACAAAGCGCCACGCTCTGCGAGGAGTGCCGCATCGTCCGCGTACGCGGCGAACCGGACGCGCAGACCCTGGCGCCACTGACCCGGCCCCTGCCTCGATGCGGGATGTGTCCGGACACGCTCGTGTGAGGAGCCCGCATTCGGTGACCGTCCCCGCGCTCGGCGGCGCCTCCTCGGCGGCCGGGTGACGACGTACGGCGACTCGTCGGGTCATGCCCGGAGGCACATCTGTCACGGCCGGTCCACATTTCCGTGCCTGCCGGAGTTAGGCTTGCCGCGCGGAGCAAATGGCGCCGGATTCTTCCGAGTGCGGGTGCCGCGCACGCCCGGGCCCCTCCGTGTCCCCGAAACGAAGGGGCTATGCCCGCTGAGAAAGCCCCTGTCACCGGCAACCTCGACGACGACTATCCCGCCTGCACCATGGGGCGCGCCGCCGACGTTCTCGGTACCGCCCCCGCCTTCCTCCGGGCCGTCGGTGAAGCCGAGCTGATCACTCCCCTACGGTCGGAAGGCGGCCACCGCCGCTGCTCCCGCCGCCAGTTGCGCATCGCCGCCCGCGCCCGTGAGCTGGTCGACCAGGGCACCCCCGTCGAGGCCGCGTGCCGCGTCATCTCTCCGGAAGACCAGCTCGACGACGCCCTTCGCCTGAACCGGGAGATGCGCCGGAGGCTGGACGAGCAGGGTACGAATATCTAGTCCCGCCGACACAGAAATCCGGACTCCAGTCGGATGAGGATTACCGGACGCTTCCAAAAAACAGAGCCGCTTCGACCCGACCTGTGTTAACGTGATAGCAGTTGCAGTTTTGATTGCCGGAGATTCCTTCTGTTGCAGAGCTTTCCGGATCTTTCCGGAGGGGTGATCATCGCGGCGACTCGGCTCCGTAAAGTGCGGAGTCCGGCACTGCCCCCCTAGGGAGATTCAATATGGCATCTGGCACCGTGAAGTGGTTCAACGCGGAAAAGGGCTTCGGCTTCATCGAGCAGGACGGCGGCGGCGCTGACGTGTTCGCCCACTACTCGAACATCGCCACCCAGGGCTTCCGCGAGCTTCAGGAAGGCCAGAAGGTTACCTTCGACGTCACGCAGGGCCAGAAGGGCCCGCAGGCCGAGAACATCGTTCCCGCCTGACACTGACGCGAACCACGTGGCTGGGGCCCGCGCTCTTGGGGTGCGGGCCCCAGCTCATTGCTTTCTCCAATCCCGGAGTTCCCGGTTCCCGGAGTTCCCGGATGATTTGCACCCCGGCTTCGGCACCGAGAAGCCCGGATTTTCGCAGTCTCTTCGGCTCATTCTTGCGAATCCTCGCGCGGCCCCGGCCGCTGAACGGAATTCCTCGATACGCCGTATCGAGGAGGTTCCTCCATGAACCGCACCCGTCGCACCGGCAGAAGTTCCACGCGCTCAGCAGGCTCCGCTCGGGGCGCCCGCTTCCGCACGCAGGAGACGGGCCGACAAGGCCCTCGCCCGGGCACCGGGCGAAAAAACGGTGAAGGAGCACGCTCCCCCGCACGCCGACAGGAGTTCACCCTGCCGGTCACCCTCACCGAACCGCTGCCGGCGGTCGAGACGTTCGCCGAACTGGACATGCCCGCACCTCTGCTGGCCGCGCTCGGCGCGGAGGGCGTGGCCGTGCCCTTCCCCATCCAGGCGGCCACGCTGCCGAACGCGCTGGCGGGCCGGGACGTCCTGGGCCGGGGGCGCACGGGTTCGGGCAAGACGCTTGCCTTCGGCCTGCCTCTGCTGGCCCGTCTGGACGGGCAGCGGGCCCAGCCCCGGCATCCGCTCGCCCTGGTCCTCGTCCCCACCCGGGAACTGGCCCAGCAGGTCGCTGACGCGCTAGCCCCCTACGCCCGCGCCCTGCGGCTGCGCATCGCCACCGTGGTGGGCGGCATGTCGGTCGGCCGTCAGGCGAGCGCCCTGCGCGGCGGGGCCGAAGTCGTCGTCGCCACGCCCGGCCGACTCGAGGACCTCATCGGGCGGGGAGCCTGCCGGCTCGACCAGGTCGCCGTCACCGTCCTGGACGAGGCCGACCAGATGGCCGACATGGGTTTCATGCCGCAGGTGACCGCGCTGCTCGGCCAAGTCCCCTCCCGTGGGCAGCGTTTGCTGTTCTCGGCGACCCTGGACCGCAACATCGACCTCCTGGTGCGCCGCTACCTCCACGACCCCGTGGTGCACTCGGTCGACCCGTCCGCGGGAGCCGTCACCACCATGGAGCACCATCTGCTGCACGTGCGTGATGCCGAGAAGGACACCGCCGCGACCGAGATCGCCGCCCGCGAGGGACGTGTGCTGATGTTCCTGGACACCAAGCACGCGGTGGACCGGCTGACCAAGCACCTGCTGTCCGTGGGTGTGCACGCCTCGGCCCTGCACGGCGGCAAGTCCCAGCCGCAGCGCAACCGGACACTCGCCCAGTTCAAGGACGGCCATGTCACGGTCCTGGTGGCCACCAACGTCGCCGCCCGTGGAATCCACGTCGACAGCCTCGACCTCGTCGTGAACGTCGACCCTCCGAGCGACCACAAGGATTACCTGCACCGCGGCGGCCGTACCGCCCGCGCCGGCGACTCCGGCACCGTCGTCACCCTCGTCCTGCCGCACCAGCGGCGCGCGGTGGACCGTCTGATGGCCGACGCCGGCATCACTGCGCGTACCGCCCGGATCCGTCCGGGCGAGGCCGAACTGCATCGCATCACCGGCGCCCGGACCCCCTCCGGCGTGCCCGTCACCCTCACCGCACCGGTCGCCGAAGGACGCGAGGGCAAGGGATCCGCCGGCCGTGGTCGCCGGGTCCGGGCTGCCGGCCGTGGCAGGAACGGCCCGGACGCCGCCCGAGTCCGCCGGCCCGCCGAGAGGAAAAACCCATAGCCGCAGCACGGGTATGCACTCCGGGCGGCCGGGACGAGCCATCGCCCGTCGTGCCCGCCCCGACGAAGAGGAGAAGCACTTGACCCCGACTCCGCCCCGATCGCGGCAGGCCGACGGCACCGGTCTGACCGCTCGTGACGCCATGCACGCTCCTGGGCCGCAGGTGGACGACCACATGGCCGTCGACGTGGCTCTCTCCGTGCTCATCGGTGCCCGCGTCCCGCACCTGCTCCTCCAGGACGAGGACGGCCGGTGCACGGGACTGGTCACCCGGGCCCAGCTCGCCGCACACCGCGGCGGCTCGTGGTACAGCGACCGCACACGGCTGCGGGACATCCCGCTCGACCGCGGACCGTTCACGTCGTCCATGGCCGTACTCAGCGAGGCGGAAGCCGCCATGCGGGTCCGGACCCTGGACGTCTCCCCCGTGATCGACGAGCACGGCTACGCCCTGGGCGTCCTCGCTCTCACCCCCTGACCGCCGTCCGGCCGCCGTCATGCGGCCGGCGTCCGCGGTGTTCATCCCCGCCCCTGTGGAGGCATCCATGCGCTGTGTCATCGCCAGATACCCCTTCGACCTGATCAAGAGTGAGGTCGAGCAGTCGATGAGTGGCATCACGCCCGAACCCGTCACCGGCGTGTCCGTGACCATCGGCCGCCGCGTATACCCCGTGATGCAGGTCGGGGAAGTGATCACCAGGCTGGACCGCCGGGACTTCACGACGGGCGAGATGCGCCGGGCACTGAACCGCCTCGGCTTCACCTGCCACGACGCGCTCCCGGTCATGCCGGCCCGAGACGCGCGAGCCGATGGGGATGCGCTCGGTTGGTGACGCTTTTCCGGGACAACGGCACGCCATGCGCCGTTTACCGGTTGAAGAGCCGAGGATGTGGCACCCGTCCTGTGAGCGGGCCGGACAGGCGGATCCGCGTCCCGTAGCCGCCAACGGTTCGGCCACGAGCCGCATGGCGCACGAGACCGGCGCGGCCCGCTCCGCCCGGTTGTCGCCGCGAGGGTGCCCGGCGACAACCGGTGCGGCCTGCCCGAGCCGCACCCAGCGATCGCCGGACAAGCGGGTTGGCGGGAACGACGATCCATGGAGGCAGCCCCTTCACTCAACTTCCGTGCCGTTTAGGTATGTTCAGGAGATCACCACTCTGAGCACGGGCACGGAGGACGAGGGGGAGCATGGACACCGCGACCGTCATCGCGCGGCTGGAAGAGGCTCGTGCAGCCGATTCCAGAACGCGCGGCCGTATCTGCGACGAGACGGCCGCGGAGTTGCTGGCGGCAGGCGTCACTCCGTTCTTCGAGGTGTCTTCCGCCGACCTCCGCGCCGATCCCTACTTCATGTGTGCCGACCGCTACTGGCGCAGCCGCTTCCAAGAGCAGCCGACAGCCAGGACGGCCCTGGAGTGCGCACGATGGATGTCGGACCACGTGCGGGACGAACGCTGGGGCGTCGTCGCCGAGCAGTGGGCGCTCGGCAACGGCTTCCTCAACCGGGGCACCGTGGAGGCCGCGGATGCGTTCACGGAGGCGGTGGGAGAGATCGGTGCGGGCGCCGCAACAGAGCGCGTCGCCTTCTTCTTCACCCTGTTCCACGCGGGCAAGTTGCGGGCGAACTTCTGCTTCGACGAGTTGCATGCCTTCCTTGCGTTCTCGCCCTCCTCCGTGGCTGCCGGGTCCCTCCGCAAAGAGCCCGTCTTCGTGGCACTTCAGTCGTTCGCCGCGTTCGGCAGCAGGGCGTTGACCGTCACGTACGCTTCCGAGCTGCTGGAACAGGCTTGGTCCGCGGCAGGCCGGACCCGGCACACCACGGACATCTGCCTCAACGGGGTGGCGTTCGCCCCTCCCTTCGAGGGACAGGGAGAACTCCTGCGCAGCTACGCGGAGGAGGCTGTCGAGGCATATCCGGACGACCACATGTTCCATGCGCGCCTGGCCGGCGGGTTGCACATGTGCAGCCGGCACGACGCGGCGCTGGAGAGCATCGACACCGCTCTTGCATTGCTCGCAGCCAGTTCCACTGCCAGCCTCAGCGTTCTGCAAAACCAGTACCTGACGAAACGGGACGCAATCCAGGAAGGACGTCTGCGGGCCTTGCGGGAGGCCGAGCAGCAACGCCGCTGGGAGCAACAGGCCAAGGCCAACGCCCGGTTGGAGCGCTCTCTGCACACGTCGTCCGTCCGTGCCGTCGAAGTTGTCGCCGTCTTCACGGCGGCAATCGCCTTCGCCGTCGGTTCCCTTCAGGTCACCCTCACCGGGAAGCTCCCCCTGTCCGATCGTCTGTGGCTCCTGGCCGCACAAGGCGCAGGCCTGGCTCTCTTCGCGCTGCTGATAGTCGGCGGGACATGGCTGATCACCCGCAGTCATCGCGAGCGAGATCGCGGCACTCAGTGACCAACGCCGACGGCGCAGGACCCCGCATCGCCTCCTCGTCCCTCGGCCCGGGCCGAGGCCCGCAACCCGGCGTACGCGAAAACCTCGCGGACGGAAGGCGGTTGGCTCTCGGCGTGGAGAGCGCGATGGGCAGGGAGCACATCGTCTCCACGACGGAGATCACCGCTCGGTGCTGAACCGTCACATGCTCAGTCCCGCCGAAGGCGGCCCCGGGCGTCCCTTCCCCGGCGAAGGTCCAGCATGGAGAAGACCTTGTCGTAGCGGCGCTCGCCGACGGCGACGAAATCCGGCAGACGGCCGTATTCGGTGAAGCCCAGCGACCGGTAGAGGTCCAGGGCATGGTCGTTGTCGCCGCGGGCGTCCAGGGTGAGGACTTCGATGCCCGCCCGCCGGGCGTCGGAAATCAGGGCAGCGGTCAGCGCCCGGCCGACGCCACGCCCTTGGGCGGCGGCATCCACCGCGACCTTCTCCAGATCGGCGTGCGGCCGGTGGGTCGGTCGGGCATAGCGCAGCCAGTACCCCAGTCCGACCAGCCGACCGCCGAAGTACGCGGCACGCAGGGACCCGTCCCCGGTCCTCGCTGCATTCACGACGTGGCCCAGGAGTTCCGCCACCTCGCGGGGTTCGGGTGGTTCGACCCAGCCGAGCGCGGCGCCTGCGCGGACCAGGTCCGCAAGGATCCGATGGGCCGACTCCGCGAAGCGGGCCTCGAGCTCCGGGTCGGATGTCAGCTCCGTCGCGTCCAGGATGGCCGGCTCGGCCGTCCCGCTGCTGGTCGTGGTCGGGTTCACGGCCGGAGCCTACCCAGACGCCCACGGCCGGAGCCTATCCGGACGCCCACGGCTCAGCCGAGACCTGTTGCCGGCGGGCGGCCTCAGCCTTGTGCATGATCCTGCTCATTCGGGCGCCCTCGCGTCGAGGGCGCCCGAACGCTGTGTGCGTCAGGCCGGCGCCTTGACCGCCGAGCCCGCCTGGGCCTGGCTCCGCACGACACGGCGGCGCCGGGCCGGCATCAGTGTCGGGTTGGCGACGCCCCAGGCCGCGCCCTTGCAGACCAGCTCCTTGTAGACGGCGGCAAGCCGTCCTGTCAGGGCCGCGCCGACGGAGCGGTCGTCGGCGGTGACGTACTGGATCAGGCCTTCCCTGCGGCCCAGCGAGATGCACTGGTTGAAGTAGCGGAGCGGTACGGTCGGGAGTTTCCCGCCGGTCAGTCGCGCAGCGATGGCGTCGGCGGCCTGCCACGCCGTGGGGACGCCCGAGGCGCACGACATACGCAGCGGCTTCTCGCCGGGGCCCATCACCATGGCCGCGTCGCCGATGGCGTACACGTCCGGGTGCGAGACGGAGCGCATGGTCCGGTCGACCACGATCTGGCCCGTGCCGGTGACCTCCAGGGTGGTGGCCTGCGCGATCGGGTGGACCGCGAAGCCGGTGGTCCACACGGTGACCGCGGCCGGGACGGACGTGCCGTCGGCGGTGGTGATGCGGTCGGCCTCCACGGCGGTGACGGTGGCGTGCTCGTGCACGGTGATGCCGAGCTTGTCGAAGACCTTCAGCAGGTGCCGGCGGCCCTTGGGCGAGAGCCAGTCGCCGAGGCCGCCGCGGGCGGCGAGGGTGACGTCGAGGTCCGGGCGGGCCTCGGCGATCTCGGTGGCGAACTCCACGCCGGTGAGGCCGCCGCCGACCACGACCACGGGCTGTCCGGCGCCCAGGGTCGCCAGGCGCTCGCGCAGGCGGAGCGCTCCGGGACGGCTGGCGATCTCGTGGGCGTGCTCGGCGGTGCCGGGGACGCCCTGGTCGTTCCAGCCGCTGCCGAGGGCGTACACGAGGGTGTCGTACTCCAGTTCCTCGGCGCCGTTCGCGTCGACGACGGCGACGGTCCTGCGGTCGACGTCGACGCCGGTGACCTTTGCGAGCTTCAGTTCGACGCCGGTGCCCGCGAACATCTCGCTGAAGGGCCGGGGCTCGAGGTCCTGGCCGACCGCAAGCTGGTGCATCCGGACGCGCTCGACGAAGTCCGACTCGGCGTTGACGAGGGTGATGGCGACGTCGTCGCGGTGCAGCCGCCTGGCGATGCGCCCGGCGGCGATGGCTCCGGTGTATCCGGCTCCGAGGACGATGATGCGGTGCTGCATTTCCTGGCTCCTGTCGTCGGCGGTTCGCCCCTTGAACCGGGCGGCCCGCCGTTTCCTGACAGAAGCGCGCTGTGAAGCACCTCACACCGGCGGTCAGAAGGCGTTGAGCAGCGGTTCGCCGTGGTCGGTGGCCGCCCATCGCCTGGTCGCGCGTTCCAGCTTGTCGGGGTTGGCCTGGCTGCGGAACGCGGCGATGCCCTCGGCGGTGACCTCCAGGCACATGACGCCGACGACCCGGCCGTCGAGGACCGCCACGACGGCGGGGTCGCCGTTGGCGGTCGTGGCATAGACCTCGGGTGAGCCGCCGGCCAGGGCGCGCTTGGCCTTGCTGGGCTTGAACAGGCCCCGCATGAACTTCGCGACCGCGAGGGCGCCCTCGAACGGCTTGGTGCGGGCCGGAACCTTGCCGCCGCCGTCACCGATCGAGATGGCGTCCTGGGTGAGCAGCCGTACGAGTGGCTCGGTCCTGCCTGTGGTGGCGGCCGCGAGGAACTCGTCGATGATCCGCCGGGCGGCGGCCTCGTCGATCTCGGTGCGGGCCTTGCCGTCCGCGACGTGCTTCTTGGCGCGGTGGAAGATCTGCTGGCTGGCGGTCTCGGTGATGTCCAGGATCTCGGCGATCTCCCGGTGCGGATAGTCGAAGGCCTCCCGCAGCACGTACACCGCCCGCTCGCCCGGGGAGAGGCGCTCCAGCAGGGCGAGGACCGCGTACGACACCGATTCGCGCTGCTCGGCGGTGTCGGCCGGGCCGAGCATCGGGTCCCCACCGAGCAGCGGCTCGGGGAGCCACTGGCCCACATATGTCTCGCGCCGCGCGCGGGCCGAGGTGAGCTGGTTGAGGCACAGGTTGGTGAGAACCTTCGTCAGCCAGGCCTCGGGGACCTCGATGTGGTCGACGTCGGCGGCCTGCCAGCGCAGGAACGTCTCCTGTGCGGCATCCTCGGCCTCGGTCGCGGAGCCGAGGAGGCGGTAGGCGATGGCCTCCAGGCGGGGCCTGGAGGCCTCGAACCGGTCGACGTCGCTCCTCGTCAGCACCATGGCCCGGATCCTAGCTCTCGGAGCGCGTGACGGCCGCTGCGGTGCGACCTGTGCTGCTCTACCCGTTGGCTCTAGCGGTGCGGTTGGCTTTACCGGTGCCGTCGGCTATACGCCGGTGCCGTTGGACTTCCTGGGCGCAGTGGATCGCGGGGCGGCTGACGGGGTTCACACGCCTTCGTGCGAGCGTGACGCCGGAGGGATGCTCTGCTCGTACTGGAAGACGTTGTGAGGGTCGTACTTCGCCTTGATCTCGCGCAGCCGATGGAAGTTGGATCCCCAGTAGGCGGTTTCCCACCCCTGCATTCCGATGTTCGGCACATTGGCGTAGGCGCCGTTCACGTAGGGCCGCAGCGCCTGGCTGAACTCGGCGATCCACGCCTGGGCCTGCGGGGTGAGCGCGTCGCCGCTGCCTGCCAGTTCGCGTTTGCCCCAGCCGACGCCGGGCTCGGAGTAGAAGAGCGCGCTGCGATGCGGGAACGCGGTACCGCCGCGGGGGCTCCTCCTGACCGCCCCGCCGAACGCCTGGGTGAAGAAATTGCTGTCATCCGTGGGGGCGTTCTGCATGAAAGAGGCGATCACGCTGATCGCCTTCTCCGGGAACGGTCTGGTGGTGAACTGGGAGAAGAACTTCCAGTTCGCGGGGTCCTTCTGGATCGGAACCTGGAATCGCCCGTACACGTCGCCCCAGTTGCCGACCTGAACCGAGACCTGGGGGCTGCCGACCGACAGGATCGGGGCCAGCAACCGCCGTGCCTCTTCCTGCGATCCTTCCGCGAGAACCGCGAACAGCAGGATCTGCTTTCTGTGGATCTCGAGCTGGGTTCCGAGCCGGTCGTCGGCGATCGGGGCCGTACGCTGCCATGTGTCGAAGACCCTCTGGAGGTCCCCGAGACCGTTCCACATCGCTTGCACATAAGCGACGCTCTTCAGCGGAGCCACCTTGTAGGTGAGTGACGTGACGATGCCGAAGTTGCCGTTTCCCGCCCCGCGAAGCGCCCAGAGCAGATCCGGGTTGTTCTTCGGATCCACCTTGATCGCCTTCGCGCAGTCGGTACCCATCGGGACGACGATCTCAGCCCCCATCAGATTGTCGCAGGCCATGCCGAGCCAGCGGGTGAGGAAGCCGAATCCGCCGCCGAGCGTCGCACCGGAAAGGCCTACACTGCCCTCCGTTCCGGTCGTCACCGCGAGATCGTGGTGCGCGAGCGTGGTCACCGCTTCCAACTGGTTGAGCCCGGCGCCGACCGTCGCGATACGAGAGGCGGTGTCGATGTGAACCGACTTCAACTCGCTGATGTCGATGACGATTCCGTTGTCCACGTTCGACCAGCCCTCAAGGCTGTGGCGGCCACTCCGCACGCGCAGCGCGACATTGTTCTGCCGCGCCCATATGAGGGCGTTGACCGCGTCCTGGGTGTTCTGGGCGAAGACGATGACCATCGGATGGTGAGAGAAGAGCCTGTCCCAGCCGAGGCTCGCATCCGTGTACCCCGGGTCGTTGGGGCGGACGATACGGCCGGTCAGCTTCGCCGGTGGGCACTTTCCGTTCTCGGGCACATTGCTTGCGGCGCTCACACCCGGGGCCTCCACGGCCGTAATGCCCGGGACAGCGACCGCGCCGGCACCGGCTGCCGCCGTCGCCTTGAGCAAACCGCGGCGCGAAAAATCGTGCATGGTGCGTATCCTTTCGAACTTTTCGTACTTTCGACCGGAATACGCCATTATTTTACCGAGAAAAACCCTTTTCGCCACCTGGCGCGTTCAATCCGCCATGGACGATTCCTGGGGCCCGCAGAATAACAGGGATGACCCGTCACAGGGTTGTTCGACTAGGCTTTTCGGGGGATGAGGAATTGTTGAAGAGTGATATATGCGGGCGGTGATGAATTAGCCGACCCAATCCATCCCGATCCGCAGTTCGACTCGCCGGGCGCCGGACGCCGGCCGCGCTCGGCACGCCGCAGCCGGCATGCCCACTCAACCCGAAATACCGTCCGTCGCGACGGATTCTGCCGCGCCGTCCTCACATGTACCACCGCAACTGAACATTTGGGTAAGTGCCCGAACAGGCAACCATATATCGGACGTCTCGAATTCAGGTGTAACGCAGCCGCGACGGCACGACGCAGAACGAGAGAGGAGCGGAATAGCGCCCAGGACGACCGCGCCGACACGAAACCTCGACAGATGGGAATTTCCTGTGAGCAACACAGACCCGGTTTCCGGATATCCCGCGTACAACCAGCCCCCGGGCCCGGACCACTCCGTGCGAAACCAGGCCGCCGGACGGCGTACCGCGCTGACGGTCTGCACGATCGCCGACACCGCGGCAGGTCTGCTGGTCCTGTGGATCCTGTTGTTCCTGCTCGACGCGAACCAGGGGAACGTATTCGTCAAGTTCGTGCGCGGAGTGGCCGACTGGCTGGCCTGGTGGTCGCAGGACATTTTCACGATGAACACAGAGGGTCTTCGCGTCATCCTCAACTACGGACTTCCTGCGGTTATGTATCTGCTGATCGGCCACGGAATCGCCTCCCGGCTCAACCGGGCCTGACAACAGCGCGAGTTCGTTGCCGAATTCCGGCTCAGGCCGCTGCAAAAGCACGACAGCGCGAGGACCGACTGTGACACTCAGCCACACCGAAAAAGTCCAACTGCCCATCTACGAGGACCTGGTACGCGAACGCGGTGACGCCATCGCGGAGGCTCGGCTGGCGGCGGAACACATGCAGCATCGGGCGGCGGAGCTGCTCGGCGGACCGCAGACGGCCCACGGCGGTCCGCCACCGCCACCGAGGTCTACCTGGGGCAGGAGTTCGGTGCCGCCGGCGACGGGCGCCTCGGCAGTGGGGTGAGGGGCGTGCAGACCGGAGCGGCGACGCCGATGAGCTCCACCAGTCCCACGCCGCCGGTGGGCGGGAGGATCTTCGACCAGTTGTTGGCCACCCAGGCGTTGCCGGAGGAGTCGATCTGCACCGCGGTGAGGTGCTGGATCGCCTTGTTGCGGAACCCCTGCTCGGGGGACATGACGGTACCGGTGGTGGTGCCGGGAGGGCATGCCGCGGTGTTCGTGCCGCACAAGAGCGATACGGAGGAGTTGCCGAAACCGGCGACCCATACGCGGTCCCGACCGTCGACGGCGACGGACCAGGGGAGGACCGTTTTCGGCAACTGGTAGGTGCCCGCGACCGTTCCGTCGGGCCGGATCTCGGTGACCGCGCTGCTGAAGAGGCCGGCCACCCAGGCGTTGCCCCGGGAGTCCAGGGCGAGTCCCACGGGCGCCTGGAGCGAGCTGCTGCTGGTGGACGTGATCGGCTTGAAGTCGGGGCCGATGACGGTGACGCTTCCGCCGACCTGTGCCGGGCGCCTGGTCTCCATGAGTCCGGCGAAGGAGAGGTGGCTGTTGGTGACCCAGGCCCGACCGTGGCCGTCGATCTGGACGGCGAACGGATGGTTGAAGCTCTTGTCGTGGATCGTGAAGGCCTTCGAGGGATCACCCTGCGGATAGACGACGACGCTTCCCACTCCCGGCGCGCCCTTCAGGCCGTAGGAGTTGGCGATCCACACGTTGCCCCGCTGGTCCACGGCGACGCCCTGCGGTTTGACGAGTCCACCGTTCTTCCAGCCCGTGGGGGGCGACAGCGGGATGCCGGCGGCCGAGTATTTCGACATCGCGTCGCCGCCGTAGCTGGGTGCCCACACGGAGCCGTCGTGATCGATCGCGAGCCCCCACGCGCCGCCCTTCATACCGCCGCCGCCGATGGGGCTGCCGAGGGTCGGCCGGCCGGCCGGATCGAGCACGGTCACGAAGGGATTGGGCGAACGCGTTCCCGGAAGCCAGTTGTTGGTCGCCCACGCGTTGCCTTTCGCGTCGAACGCGATACGGCCCGGAGCGTAGAGGTCGGCTGCGGTATGGCGCAGCGCGAGCACCCATGCCGTGGGGGCGGTGGTGAGCGCGGGGGCGAAGACCCTCGCGGTACCCGCCAGGGTGTGCAGGCCGCCGGGGGACAGCGTCGGATTGCGGACCAGGCCGAGCACCGCCTGCACCGTGTCGGCGGGCACGGTGCCGCCCCGCGGTGTCGCCAATCGCAGCAGTTCTTCGCAGCGCGG
The DNA here is from genome assembly GCF_040644655.1 of Streptomyces sp. NPDC046931. Taxonomy (NCBI): domain Bacteria; kingdom Bacillati; phylum Actinomycetota; class Actinomycetes; order Kitasatosporales; family Streptomycetaceae; genus Streptomyces; species Streptomyces sp. NPDC046931. Next base: position 370,192 of record NZ_JBEYWX010000002.1, on the reverse strand, counting down.
GGAGTCCGCGACACAGAGGGACACGAGGTTGGCCAGCGTGTTCAGCGTGGCCAGGGTCTCCCTGTTGGCGCTGTCGGCCCTGACTGCCTCTGCCGGCCTGCCTGTGACCGGGTCGGCAAGGTTGAAGGAGGTCGCCGCGGCGTTCTGCAATCCCGGACCGGGTCCCGTGATACCGCGCCCGTCGCTGAACTGAGCGAGGGCGTAGGCGGTGGCGACGGTGGTCAGCTCGTCGACCGTCACGGTGCTCTCGGTCCGCCTGGGTACGCCGCCTCCCGCGCCGAGCCCGACGACCGAGCGCAGCCGGAGCCTGCGTCCCTGAGCCGACGTGGCCTCGATGTACAGCACCCCGTCGGCGGGCTTGGCGTAGGGGATCCGGAAGGAACCATGCGCGTCGGCCGTGGTCCGGCCCAGCTCCCTCACCCCCGCAGGCGCCCCGGTGAAGAGCGTGACCCGGGCTTCACCCAGCGGCTTGCCCGCCCCGGTGACCGTCCCCTGCACGGTTTCCGTCCCGGCGCCGACCGCCGATGCCGGGATGTTCACCGTTCCGAGGGCGATGGCGGCCGCGGCCGCCGCGGCGACGAACGAAGCCCATGTCAGGGTTTCGGCCCACGTTCGTGCGGGGCGCCTCTTCGAGATGGCCGAGCTGCGAGCGCGTATGCCTGAGCTGGTCATGGCTTTCTGAACCCTTCGCTGTGCCCGGTCGGACCGGAGCGACTGAGGCGACTGGGGCCACCAGGGGGCGACTGGGAAAGGAATCTGCGCAGTGCAAGCGGCAGGGGGCGGCCGCTCAGCCCGACTGCCGGGCTGTGGCTCCCCCTGCCTCGGACGCACGGCCCGCACCGTCCGGAACCCTGAGCGTGAACCAGCCGACCCTGACCCCGAACAGCCAGACCACGCCCAGATACAGCCCCGGCTCGACCTCACGCATCTCGTCGCGAACCCCACGTGCGACCAGAGAGATCTTGGAGTAGTCGATGACGATGCAGTCCCGGTCGTCCATCAGGCTCTGCCCGACGAAGACCTGGGCCACGATGGCGAGCACGTCGAACGCGGTCATCCGATTGCTCAGATAACCCTGGTGGTCGAAGACTTTCCCCCGCCACACGCCCAGGCGTACCAGCCGGGCGAGCGGCTGAGCCAGCAGGCTCCCTCCCCACCGCACGATGCCCGTGCCCTCCAGCGGGCCCCTCGGGATGTCGCCGGGCGGACTGCCGCGGAACAGCTCCACCAGCCCGGCGTCGCCGGTCTTGAGCAGATCCGTCTCGGTGAGTGCCACGCCCGTCCTCCTGGCGATCGTGCGAGCCGTCGCTCAATACGCGATGCGGCCGGCACGACTCACCCTCGGCGCCTCCGAACGGAGCCGCCACCGCTGCTGGGCCGAATGGCTGGCCCCCGCGGGCCGGCGCTGAGGCCGAAGGCCATCACCTCGCCGAGGTCGTGTCGCCCTCGCGCCGCTGTGCATGCGCACCCTGTTCGCCACCGGCCCCCTCACCCCCGACTACGTCGACTCACTCGTCGGCCGGCTCCTGCCACGCGAGGACCGCGGACCGGCCTGAGTCCGGTCCGTACCGGCCGAGCACCGTCACACACAGGAGCGCCCTCCCTGGCCGCGTGGGCCGTGGAAGGGCGCTCCGTGGTGAGCGACGACGACAACGCCTGCCGTGCAGTCCGGCGGCGGGGGCTGCCGGTCAGAAGGAGACGAAGACGCCGGCCTGGTGGTACTGGCCGGCGGTGCCCAGGGCCTGACCGGCGGTGCCCAGGGCCTCGTTCTGGACGGCGCCGGCCTGAGCGAGGACGTCCGAGTCGCCGACCGCCGTCGGTCCGGCGATGACGCCGACGTGCGGGCTCAGACCGCCGGAGACGTGGTCCAGCTCGGCGTCGGAGATCTCAGCGGTCTGAACCTGGGGAGCGGAGTTCATGGTGAGACTTCCCTTCATGTGGATGTCGTGCAAGGGGGGGGAGCGGCCCATGGGGGACAGGCGGCGGGCCGGGACCGCAGGCGCGCCAGGTCCCGTTCGGGGAATCTGTGCCGAACCCGGCGGCGCGAAGGATCAAATCACGGAGCACGCCGAGCATCCAGTCAAGCGGCGCTGTCACCAGGACAGTTGGACGTGCGGGCTACGCATCCGTGCAGACTCGGGCACGAATCGGGGCCGACTCCTCCACAAGCTCCGCGGGCCGCGGGGCGGCTGGAGCCGCCGCGGCGCTTCCCCGCCCGGCACTCAGCGCCGAGCGGGCGTCGTCCGGCGTGTTCTTGTGCAGATCCGGCGCCCCCCGTGTTGCGGTTGCGTATTCGATGTGCAGATTCATCCGCCGGATCCCAGGCCCGGACGAGCGGGCGGTTCGGCCCGGTCTCCGGTCACACGACGTCCACGAACGCACAGAGGATCCCCCCAGGAGTGCCACACAGGCCGCACACGGTCTTCGGAAAGTCTCGTTAGCGTTGCAGGCCGCTCGATTCCACGTGCGAACGTGGCCAGGCCGCGGCCCAGGCCGCCGGCGCAGTCGACTCAGGAAGACCGTAAATGGACTACTGCTCCTCGTGCCGTCGGCATCTGAACGGCGCCCTGGTGTGCCCCGGGTGCGGTGCCTACGCCCCGGACATCGCTCCCCCCACGGCGGTGAAACCCTCCGTACCGGCAGCGGGCACGGCGGTGACCGGGACGGCGAGGCGGCAGTTCGACTCCCCCGGTACAGGCCACGTCGGTGGTCTGCACGGCGAGCACGTCCGTGGTCTTTCCGGCGGGCACGTCGGTGGTCCCCCCGCCGAGACGGCGGCCCTCGTCGGCATGGACGACGCCCCGCGTTCCCACCCGTCCGGTGATGTGGACGGCGCTCCTCCCGCTTCGCCGGGCCGGGCGGCTCGGCGTCGGCAGCTGGCGCGCTGGAAGAAGAACAAGCGGCGGGCCGCGGTCGCGACCGCCGTCGCGCTCGTCGGTGGCGGTCTGACCATTTCCGCGCTGGACCGGCACTCCGCCGACCGGGCCCAGGCGGCCACGGCGCCGGACGACCGGCCCATGGGTGTCGCGGGGGAACAGACCGGCGAGGAGAGCCGCCCGGGCGACCCGTCGTCGGCACCGCCCGGTGCGCGTCGGGCCTCGCCGGCGCCGCGGTCCTCGTACGCCAAGTCCCTCGTCCAGCCGCCTGCGGCCGGTGTCCCGCACCGGCAGAGCACCGTCACCACGCCCCGTACCGCAGCGCCGGACACCGGGCCGGACGCCGCGGCCACTCCCGTTCCCGCGCAGACCTCGGTCCCGGGGCATCAGGCCGCCGCGCCCGTCTCCGGCGGTACGAACGGCGGCGGCACCGGCTCGGCGGCGCAGCAGCCGTCCACACCCCGGCCCCCGTCCACGACGGCGCCCGCGAACACCGGCGGGGGGAACTCGGGAACGTCCCAGACGAACCCCGCACCGCCGGCGACCTCCCCGGCGCATCTCTGCCTGCTCGTGGTGTGCCTCGGCTGACCGTTCACAGGGCTGTGTACGGCCGGCCCGCCACGTCGGCCCCGAATGCGGTGTACGTCCGGGCCCGCAGACCGCGCGGGTCTCAGCGGAAGCGGTCCCGGATCCAGGCGGCTGCGCCCAGCAGGCCCACCAGGACGAGGACTCCCCCCTTGGCGGACAGCTTCATCGTCAGCAGCCAGAAACCGGGGTAGTGCCAGCCCAGCCCCCACACGACGGACCACAAAAGCCCGGCGGTCAGCAGGGCACCGGCCACGGTCACGGCGATCTGCCCGGCTCGGGGACGGCGCTGTTCCTCGTCGTTCCTCTTGTTCACTGGCCGACTATAAGAGGCGCTGCCGACGGCTCCCCTCCGGGCCTGCCCAGGGCCCCTCGGCCGTGCGGGCGTGTCAGTCCGCGTGGGCCGGGATGCGCATCCGTACCCGGAAACCCCTGTCGCTCGTGGGGCCGGACTCGAAGGTGCCGTGCAGGATCTCCGCACGTTCCCTCAGGCCCACCAGGCCCTGGTGCGCGCTCGGGAGAGGGAGAGCGGGGCGGGTCGGCGCGGTGTTGGTGATCGTCACGCCGACATCCGTGCCGTCGTGCCACAGCTCGACGGTCGCCTTCGCTCCGGGGGCGTGTTTGCGGACGTTGGTCAGGGCCTCCTGCACGGTGCGGTAGAGCGCCCGCTGCGCCGGCGTGCCCACGGTGGGCGAGAGCTCGCCCTTCAGCTCCGCCTCGATCCCGCTGGAGCCCACCAGCCTGTGCAGATCGGCCAGAGTGGGCTGCGGGGTCAGCTCGGTGACATCACCGCCGGAGGCGCGCAGCAGCGTGACCATGGTGCGCAGCTCGTCGAGCGTGCCGACGCTCAGCGAGCGGATGACGCGCGCGGCCTCCCGGGTCTCCGCGTCCTTGGCTCCGACCTGGACGGCTCCGGCCTGGACGGCGATCAGGCTGACCTGGTGGGAGACGACGTCGTGCATCTCGCGGGCCAGCTGGGCGCGTTCGCGGGTGAGGACGGCCTGTGCGTGCAGGGCGCGTTCGTGCTCCTTCGCCTCCTCGATCTCCACCAGACGCTGCGACAGATCCCGCCGGGCCTGGACGAGCTGGCCGAGCAGCACGGGGGCGGCGGCGGTCGCCAGGGTGTAGACGAAGTCGACCAGGGTCCAGGTCCGCCCGAACCCCCCGCCGTGGTCCGGGGGCCAGGGAATCGCGGTGGCGAGCGCGTACAGGGTCGCGCACACGGCGAGCAGACGGCGGTCCCGGGATCGCTCGGCCAGGGTGTACAGGGCCGCGATCGGGGCGACGAGTGTGTCCTGGATCAGGGTGGCCGGCAGGGTGAGCAGGAAGACGACCAGCGGGAACCGCCGGCGGACGGCGAGCGCGCCGCAGGCGAGTGCGGCCAGCGCCAGGCCGCGCGGCGTGTCGTCCGAGAGGTTGAGCCACAGGTCGAGCGCTGCGAGGGCGACCAGACCCGCGTCGACGAGGGGCGCGGGCACGCGTTCCCAGAGCTGCTTTCCCTCGAGCCACCCGGTCGTCCGGGGGGCCGGGACGGCAGCCTTGGTCCCGGTGGCCCCACTGGCCCCACCGATCCCACTGGCCCCGGTGGTCCCGAACATCTCGATCACCGCCCTTCCCGGTCGGTGTCCAGCAGTCCGGCCCGCTGGGCGAGCAGAGCGGCCTGGACGCGGCCGGCCACGCGCAGCTTGGTGAGGATGGCGCTGACGTGATCCTTGACCGTGCCGGTGCCCAGGTGCAAGCGGGCGCCGATCTCGGCGTTGGACAGGCCCTCCGCCAGAAGCACGAGCACGTTCCGCTCCCGGTCGGTCAGCAGCTCGACGCGGGCCGCCTCCTCGTCGACCGGGGCGGGTTCGTTGCCGCTATAGGTGTGCAGCAGGGTCCGGGACGCCTTCGGGGACATCACCACCCCGCCCGCGGCCAGCGTCCGTACCAGCTGGGCCAGCTGATCGGGTTCGGTGTCCTTGAGCAGGAAGCCGGCCGCACCCGAGTGGAGGGCCGTCAGGACGTACTCGTCGGTGTCGAAGGTCGTGAGCATCGCCACGACGGGCGGGTCCGGCAGCGCGCGCAGCTGCCGCAGAAGGGTGAGACCGTCCACGTCCGGCATCCGGATGTCGAGCAGGACGATGTCCGGCCGGTGCTCCTGGACGGCGGCGAGGGCGTCCGACCCGGAAGCCGTCGCGACGACCTCGATGTCGTCCGCCGCGTTCAGGATGAGGCTGAAGCCGGACCGGACCAGTGCCTCGTCGTCCACGACCGCCACCCGGATCACGTGCGCACCACCCTGCCGCTCGAATCCCTCTCCTACCGACCCTAGAGTCTCCCGCCACCCGCCGCGGTGTCGTGCGCTAGCGGTCCAGCCGGTCGGGGGGCCGGTTGCCACCGGTCGGCGGGGATGGCGCGGACTCCTGCCGGGTACCCCGCTGAACAGTGCTTTTCCAGTCTGGATGCATGACACACGACGCAGTTCTCGTTGTGCCCCGGCCCCGAGTGGCGGAGAGCACGACCGGAATCCGGGAGAACGCCCACGGACCCGCCGACGGAGTACGGCGGAGCGGGGCACGGGAGAGCGCCAGGCCCTCGACGGGTCGCCTGGTCGGTGTGGACCTGGCCCGGGGCCTGGCGGTCTTCGGCATGTTCGCGGCCCATGTCGGCCCCGACCCGAGCCAGGGCGGTGTCGTCGGCTTCCTGATGGAGCTGGCGCACGGCCGTTCCTCCGCCCTGTTCGCCCTCCTGGCCGGGTTCGCGGTCGTTCTCATCACCGGGCGCGGTGCCCCGAAGACCGGGCGGGCCGGCCGTCAGGCCGTCGCCAAGATGATCATCCGGGCCGTCATCCTGTTGGCCCTCGGCAGCGCCCTGACCATGTCGGGCGCCCCGGTCGACGTCATCCTGGCCTTCTACGGGCTGTACTTCCTGCTCGTGCTGCCGCTGTACCGGCTCGGCGCGGGGCCGCTCGCGGCGCTCGCGGCCGGCACGGCCCTGGTGTTCCCGCAGCTGCTGTACGTGCTGACGCCGCTGGTCGGCGGGGCGCCCCGCGCCGCCGGTGAACCCGACGGCCTGGTGTCGCTGCTGCTCACCGGCAGCTACCCGGCGCTGACCTGGATCCCGTTCGTCCTGGCCGGCATGGCCGTGGCCCGCCTCGACCTGGCCTCGACCGCCGTCCGCGCGCGTCTCGCCGTGACCGGCGTCGCGCTCGCGGTCGTCGGCTACGGCGGCTCGTGGCTGGCCCTGCACCTCGTGCCCGGCGCCATCGACGCGATCGCGGCCTCCGGGTCGGACGGAGCGGCCCTGTCGGCCTGGTGGTCCGACAGCGCGGGCTACCCGACCGGCGACACCGCGGCCTGGCTGCTGGCCGCCTCCCCGCACAGCGAGACGACCCTGTCGATCGTCGCCAACACGGGTGTGGCGATCACCGTCCTGGCCGCCTGCCTCGCCGCCATGGACGCCCTGCCCCGCCTGCGCCGGGTGGCCAGGCCCGTCATCGCGGTCGGCTCGATGTCGCTGTCGGCGTACGTCGTCCACATCGTCGCCATCCGGCTGCTGGACATCGAGGAGCTGCCCGGCTCGCCGCTGCACGTCCTGCTCGGCTTCATCGTGGCCGTCGGTGTCTTCTCCACCGTCTGGTCCCGCTTCTTCCGGCGCGGGCCCCTCGAGTGGCTGATGAGCGGCGCGACCGGGATCGCCCGGCACATTCCGTGACCGCCGGGCGCCCGCGAGGCTGCTCGTCGCGTCCGCTGCCGTAGCCGTTCGCGGAGCGGCGAGGATCCCGACCTCCCGTACGGACCCGTCCGCCGGCTCCTCTCGAGCCGGCGGACGGGTCCATCCGTACGCCGCCGGGGCGTCACACGAGGGAGACGACCGGCTCCAACCGTTCGTCGAAGCCGGAAGGCGAAACCGCCCGGACGTTCAGTGCAACGATCCCAGAACCGCGATCGCCCGCTCGAGATACTCCTCGAAGCGGTCCCGCTCTTCCGGTGTGAATTCAGCACTCAATGAGCCCTCGACGAACAGGGCCGCCTTGTCGGCCTTCTTCGCGATGGCGCGGCCCGCGCGGGTCGCCCGGTTGACCACGACCTTCTGGTGGAGCTCCGAGGGCTCGCGCACCACCAGACCGGCCTTTTCCAGGTTGGTCAGCACCGTGGCCATCGTCTGCGGCGTGACCATGCACTCCCGTGCGAGCTGCGCCGCGGACATGCCGTCGGAGACCGACAGCAGCAGAAGGACCGAGTACTGGGGCACCGTCAGGTCGAATTCCCGGAGCACGTTGGTCTTTCGTGCGATGAGGGCCTGCTCCGCCCTCTTGATCGTGTGCCCGAGGCGGCCTGCGGCGACCGTCTCCGTCGTCTTCGCCATGCCAACAGTCTCGCATACGGCAGTTTACGAAGCAGTAGACGTGCAATGACGCCGCCACACCGGCCGCGGCCGGCCCTCGCCGGGGGCCGTCACCGGGTCTTCCGGCGCCGGCTCCCGGACGGCGATCTCGATGCCCAGGCGCTCCACCAGCTGCTGGTCGGCGTAGGGCGTCAGGACCTCGATGGGTCCGAGGGCGGTGCGGGTCACGGCCGGCCCATCAGCGCGCGGGGGCGTGCTCGGGCGACGCCGCGGCGGTGTCGCGGGGGGCTTCGGCGGACGGCTTCCTGCCGGAGAGCAGGCTGCCGACGACGACCGCGCTGACCACGCACGCCGCCCCGACGATCCACATCGTGATGTGCAGGCCGGTGGCGTACGCGTCGGCCATCGCGTGGATTACCCGGCCCCGCACCGGGGCCGGCAGCGTCCTGGCGGCCTCGGGCAGGCCGCCCTGCAGCGCCCGCGAGGTCAGCGCGTCGGCACCGCCCGGGTAGACGGAGACCGCGCCCTTGCCGAGGGCGCTCTTGGTGATCGCCGTGACCAGTGTGCCGAGGCCGGCCATGGAGACCGCGTCGGAGGCCAGGCGGACCGTGTTGAACATGCCGGCGGCCATGCCCATCCGCTCCGGCTCGACGGCCGAGACCGCCGCGCCGTCCAGGATGCCCAGCGAGATGCCGTAGCCGATGCCCAGGAAGAGCAGCGGGCCGACCAGCGCGGCCGTCGGGGCGCCCGCCAGGGTCAGCAAGGCGGCGCCGACGGCGGAGAAGCTCAGCAGCACGAGCAACAGGGCGCGCTGCGAGGCCTTCTGCGCGACCAGAACTGGCCGCGCTGCCGGAGGCGGTCGGCGCGCGCTGAGGCCGCGAACGGCGATGGTCGGCCTCCTCGAAGCGGGGGAGCCGCCCGTCGCCGTCTGTGAGGAGATGAGACAGAGGAGATGAGACAGAGTTCTGCTTCATGGACGGAGATTGACATATAACTGAGGGCTGGGGGATAGTCACGTCATGCTTGTACCGTCCACCGCAACCCGCGGCGGGCCCGGTCACCGTGCTGCGCACGCCCGGCCACACCGGCGGCTCCGTCATGTTCCGCTTCCACGGCGGCACGGACCCGCGGCCGGCGACCGGGGACACCCTGCTCGCCGGCGGCAAGGGACGCGTGGACGCGCCCGGCGCCGGCCCGGCGAGCCTGGACGCCTCCCTGCGCCTGGTCGCCACCACCTGCCCGGACGGCACACGGCTGCGCACCGGACACGGCCCCACCGCCACCCTCAGCGAGACAGGAATCCGATGACGAACACCCCTGATACCCCCGCGCCCTCCACACCGTCCGGGAGCCGTATGCGTACCGTCCGGTTCGAGTCCTTCGGCGATCCGTCCGTCCTGTCCGTCGCGGAGGTCGCGACGCCGGAGCCGGGGCCCGGGCAGATCACGGTCGACGTCGAGTACGCGGGCGTGAACTTCGCCGAAGTGATGTTCCGCCGCGGCCAGTTCCCGGTGGATCTGCCGCACTTCCCCGGTCTGGAGGCGGTCGGCACGGTACGCGCCGTGGGCGAGGGCGTCACCGGCCTCGAACCCGGCCGGCGGGTCGCCGCACTCACCCTGGGCAGCGGCGGCAACGCCGAGGTGGTCGCCGTGGGCGCGGAGCACACGGTCCGGCTGGACGGCGACCTCGCGGGGCTGGACGGCGCCCTGGCGGCGGGCGCCCTGTGCAACGTGACCACGGCACTCGGCGTGCTCACCTCCGCCGGGCACCTCGCGCAGGGCGAGACCGTGGTCGTCCTCGCCGCCGCGGGCGGGGTCGGTACGGCCGCCGCACAGCTGGCCCGGAGGCTGGGCGCGAGCACGGTGATCGGGGTGACCAGCTCCCCGGCCAAGGCGGAGTACGCGCGCGGCTACGGCTACGACAGCGTGGTGTCGTACGACGAGATCGAGCGGGAGGTGGCCGAACGCACCGGCGGAGGGGGCGCGGACCTGGTCCTGGACTCCGTGGGCGGCGCGTTCCGGTCGTCCGTGACCGGACTGCTGGCGGCGTTCGGGCGCCACGTCGTCTTCGGCAACGCCGCGGCGGAGGACGTCACCTTCGAGGGCAACCACCCCTGGTACACCAACAGCTCGCTGGCCGGCTACAACCTCGGCGGCGTCGCGGGCCGCGCCCCGCACCTGCTCCGCGCCCATCTGGAGCAGGCGCTGGCGGAGGTCGCCAGGGGCACCGTCCGCGTCGACGTGAAGGTGCTGCCGCTGAAGGACGTGGCACACGCGCATGAACTGCTGGAGACGCGGGCCTCCACGGGCAAGTACGTCCTGGACGTCCGGGCCTGACCACGTCCGGGCCTGACCACGGCGCGGCGGCGGGGCACCCGCCCCGCCGCCTGCCGCGCCGACCGACGGAACGTCAGAACTGCCGCAGAAGCGGGGATTGTGAGGCGGGATCGTCACGCCTCCACCACCACAAGGGGGAGACCGTGATCAAATCGGGGGGTGGTGCCGATAGGCTGTGATCCGCTACGGCTCCCCACCATCACCCGCCCCGGCGGAGTCATGGCCGGCGGCGGTCGAGCGGTCTCACGGCATTCGTCTCACGGCATGAGGATGTAACAACAGGTGCTGATCGCGGGCCGGTACGAGCTGAACACCACCATCGGTCGCGGCGCCATGGGGGAGGTCTGGCGGGCATACGACCAGATGCTCGGCCGGCCCGTCGCCGTCAAGGTCCTGCTCGCGCAGAACTCCGACCCCACCGCCGACTCCCGCTTCCGGCTGGAGGCGCAGACCGCGGGACGGCTCCACCACCCGCATGTGGTCGGTGTTCTCGACTTCGGCGAGCACGAGGGCCGGCTGTACCTGGTGATGGAACTGGTGGAGGGCGACAGCCTCTCCCGGCTGCTCGCCGACGACGGCCCCCTGCCCGCGGAGCGCGTCGCGCACATCGCCGCGCAGGCCGCGGCCGGACTCGCCGTGGCTCACGAACAGGGCATCGTGCACCGGGACATCAAGCCCGGCAACCTGCTGCTCGACGCGGACGGCACGGTAAAGATCGGCGACTTCGGCATCGCCCGCTTCATGGACGACCCGTCGGGCGCGCTCACGGCGACCGGGCAGATCGTCGGCACGAGTCTGTACATCGCGCCGGAGCGAGCCCTCGGCAAGCCCGCGGGACCGGCCAGCGACGTGTACTCGCTGGGCTGTGTGCTCTACCAACTCCTCACGGGGCGGCCCCCGTTCCGGGCCGACTCCGCGATCGGGATCCTCCACCACCACCTGGACACCGCGCCCGTGCCGCCCCGGGAGCTGGGCGTCTCGCTGCCGCCCGCCTTCGAGAACTACCTGCTGGGCCTGCTCGCCAAGCGGCTCGAGGACCGGCCCACCGCACGGCAGGCGGCCGACTGGTTCGCCACCGGCGCCTGGCGGGGCCGCCCCGAACCGCTCCCGGCCATCGCCCCGGAACCACGGCACGTCCAGACGGCCCCGGTGCCGCCGCCCGTGCTGCCCCGTACGGAGGCGGGCTCGGCGACGACGTACAAACTCCCGTCCGCCACCCCGGCCCCGGGCCACCGGGCGGCCCACCGCCAGCGCCCGGGGGCCGGGCACCACCGGGAGCGCCCCGGCACGGCGGGCCACCGGGAGCGCCCGTCCGGTGCGGACCACCGGGAACGTCCCGCGACGACGGGTCACCGCGACCGGCCGGCCACCGGCGGCCGTCGCGGGCGGTCCTCGGCGCGTGCGTTCGTCGCGCGGCGGCCGGGCGCCGTGGGTCTGATCGCCGCGGCGGCACTGTTCCTCACGGCGATGTTCGTGGGCATGGCGGTGTTCTCGCCGGACAGCAGCTCCGCGGAGACTCCCCGGGGGACGCGGTCGAGCCCGGCCACGCTCACGCCCTGACCCCGGCCCGGGCCCGGAACCTTCAACGGCCTTGCTCACCAGGGTGGTTACGTTGACTGAACGTTGACCGTTCGAAAAGAAACGGCGGTGGGCGACGACTGTAGGTTCACGCACATGCCCCCGCAGCCCCCACGCCTCCCCGTCCTCCCGTACCGCAAGCCCACGCGCGGCCGGGACTACTGGATCCTCGACGACGTCCTGCCGAACGTGGACGAGGTCCGGGACCGGTGTCTGGCCAAGGGCGAGGACGAATGGACCAAGGGGTACCCGTACACACAGGAGAGCTGGCCGGGGCTGCGGACCATGCCCGGGCTCGAACCGGGCGAACTCGCTCGGATCGAGCGGCTCGTGCGCAAGGAGACCGGCGCGCCGAAGCTGTGGCTCGAGACCGCGCCCGGCGGGGGCACCCTCAACCACAACTGCGTCCAGGTCGTCGGCAGGGACGAGGGCGAGCCGCGTCCGCACACCGACTCCCGGGCGCTGTGCCGCTACGCCGCGGTGCTCTATCTCAGCCCGAACATCCCCAAGGACTGCGGCACCAGCTTCTACCGGCAGAGCCTGCCGGGTGGCGTACTCGGCGGCAACATGGTGCAGGCCCCGCACACCAACCTGGTCGAGGCGCTGGGCACGCGCTATGTCGCACCGGACGCGTTCACCGAGGACGTACGCGTGCCGCAGCGCTACAACCGGCTGCTGCTCTACAAGGCCAACATCATGCACAGCGCCACCGGCTACTGGGGAAGCGACCTGGAGGGCAAGCGCATGACGGCCGTCTTCTTCTGGATGGCCTGAGCGCCCCGCGGTCAGCCGTCAGCGGGACGGGGTCAGCGGCAGATCGTCCGTGTACGCGTTCACCGGCCGGACGATCCGCTCGACGGTACGGGCGTCGAGCGAGACGGACGCGGAACGCGTGCCCAGGGTGCCGCCGGGGTGCCAGGTGCCCGTGACGGCCACCCAGGTGTCGGCGGGCAGGGCCGGCTTCCCGTACACCCGCACCTTCACGGACTGGGCGTCCGCGGCGCAGCACGAGAAGATGATCCGGGTCAGGTACCAGCCGCCGCCCCGCTTGTCGGGCGTGACGAAACCGGTCATCCGGATGCTGCGGCCCTTGATGGCCTGCTCGCGGTCCTGCTGCACCCGGGTGGTGAAGTCCGTGAGCGTCATCGGCAGGGGCGAGGTCCGGGGCAGTGGATCGAAGTGCTCCTGCTCCTTGACTGCCTTGGGCGCCTCCCGGGCGGCGGTGTACGCGCCGAGGGCCGGCGGGGCGTAGAAGAGCAGGCTCAGCACGGGCAGGAACAGAAGCCAGGCGATCCGAGGAGTGCGGGAGTGGTCGTGGCCGTGGCCACGGTGACCATGACCGCCGTGGCCGCCGTCACCGTGACCGCCATGGCCGTGGCCACCGTCACCGTGACCGCCGTGCCCCCGGCCCGACGCCGCGTCCAGCAGCCCCAGTACGAGCAGCAGCGCCCCCGACGCGATCAGCATCGGCCGCAGCCCTTCCTTGACGTACCTGAGGCACAGGTCGGTGAAGAGCGAGGCATGCAGCAGGCCGAGGCCGCCGAGGACGAGCAGGGTCACCTGCACCGGCCGTTTCACAGCAGAACCCCTCCGATCAGCGAGCTGCACAGGACCGCGACGACGGTCGTCGCGGCGGAGAAACGGGCCGCGAAGGCCCGGCCGAACGTGCCCGCCTGAAGAGCGATCAGCTTCAGGTCGACCATCGGCCCGACCACCATGAACGCCAGCCGCGCGGTCGGCGAGAACCCGCTCAGCGAGGCGGCCACGAACGCGTCGGCCTCGGAGCACACCGCGAGAACGATGGCGAGCCCGGCCAGGAAGAGCACCGACAGCCAGGGGGAGCCGGAGAAGGTGTCGAGCACGGAGCGCGGCACGGCCACGTTGAAGGTGGCCGCCGCCATGGCCCCGACCACCAGGAAGCCGCCCGCGTGCAGGAAGTCGTGCTGGAAGCCGAGCCTGAACTCCGTCCAGCGGCTGTTGCCCGACTGGTGTCCGGTGTGCCGCACGGCCGGCCGCAGCCATTCCTCGCGGCCCAGCCAGAGCCAGAGCCAGCCCATCACGGCGGCGGTGGCCAGCGAGGCGAGCAGCCGGGCCAGCACCATGGCGGGGCTGCCGGGGAAGGCGACCGCGGTCGCCGTCAGGACGACCGGATTGATGGCGGGTGCCGACAGCAGAAACGCGAAGGCGGCGGCCGGAGTCACCCCACGGCGGATCAGACTGTTCGCGACCGGCACCGACGCGCACTCACAGCCGGGCAGCACGGCACCGGCGACCCCGGCGACCGGGACGGCGAGCACGGGCCGGCGGGGCAGCACCCTGCTGAACACCCGTGCCGGCACGAACGCGTTGATCGCGCCGGACAGGGCGGTGCCGAGCAGCAGAAAGGGCAAAGCCTGCACGACGATGGCGAGGCAGACGGTCCGCCAGGCCTGCATGACCGGCGCGTCCAGCCACCGCACGAGGAGGAGCAGCACGGGACCGGCGAGGACGGCCGGCCCGAACAGGAGCGCCCAGGGCAGCGGCCGCCGGCCGTCCGCGGGGGCGTCGGCACTCGCCGCGGGGACCGCGACGGCCGGCTCCGCCTCCGCGGCCCGTGCATCTGTCTTCTGCATGCCGACCCCGAATGTCCGATGTTCGGATCGAACATAGCGGGTCCCGAGCCACACACCCCAGCACCGCCACGCGTCCTCGTGCTCGCGGCGGGATCCGGCGGCGCGGTACCTGTCCGGTGTGACGGTCCCCACAGTGCGAGGCGCGGATTTTGCCTGTCGAAAAGGTTCCGGGCCCGTTCGCGCGCGTACCCCTGGATGTTCGAACAATCAGGAGGTGCCATGCGCATTTCACGGAACGCGGCGGGAACCCTCTTTGTGGCGGGGGCCCTCACGCTGACGCTGACGGCTCTCGTCTATCCCTCGATGCTGGGCGTGCAGACCGTGTCGAGTGCCCCCTCGCGTGTGATCGCCAACACCTCGTGGGGGCCGCTGACCGACGCGGACCGCGACTTCGTCGTCAAGGTGCGGGCCGCCGGTCTGTGGGAATTCCCCTCCGGGGAGCTGGCCGTGAAAAAGGGCACGATCCCGGCCGTGCGCACCGCCGGTCAGCACTTGATCAACGGACACGCCAACCTCGACGACACCTGCCGGAAGGTGGCCACGCAGCTGGGCATCACGCTGCCGAACCAGCCGAGCCCGCAGCAGCAGGGGTTCGTGGCCACGCTGACCTCGGACCAGGGCAAGCAGTTCGACCAGGACCTGGCGAACATCCTGCGCGTGACGCACGGCCAGATCTTCCCGGCCATCGCCAACATCCGTGCCACCACGAAGAACACGCTGGTCCGTCAGCTGGCCGACCAGGCGAACGACACCGTTCTGGACCACATCACGGTGATGGAGCAGACGGGCCTGGTGAACTTCGACTCCGTGCTGTTCCAGGAGACGACGCCGCCGAAGCTCCCGAAGAGCAGCATGACCCCGCCGGCCCCCGCGCCCGGCGAGCCCACGGTCATCCTCTCCCCGCCCCCGGGCTTCACCCCGCCGCCGTCGACCACCCCGTCCCCGGCCCCGACGACGGGCTGACCTCTCGGGCTCTCGGGCTCTCGGGCTCTCGGGCTCTCGGGCTCTCGGGCTCTCGGGCTCTCGGGCTCTCGGGCTCTCGGGCAAAAGGTGGGCCCGGCGCTCTTCGGGGGAGTAGAGCGCCGGGCCCGGGGAGGATGGTCAAAGGGACGCCGGGGGCGTCATGTGCGGGTGCGCGAGGTGCGGCGCCGGGTGGCGACCGCGATGCCCGCCCCGGCCGCCACGAGGGCCGCGGCGCCCGCCGCGAACGGCAGCGCGTCGCCGCCGCCCGTCTCGGCGAGGCCGCCGGGCGGCGTGGACGAACCGCCGTTCGGCGTCGGTGCTGGAGGCGTGCTCGGCGCCCCGGCGGGCGGGGTGGACGGCGACGCCGGGGTCGCGGGGGCCGACGCGGGCGCAGTGGTGGCCGGCACCGACGCGGGCGGGGTCGACGCGGGCGGGATGGTGGCCGGGGTGTTCGGCGGCTGGTTCGCGCAGTCCTTCGTACCGCCGTTCCAGGACGCGATCAGCTTGTCCTTGATGACCGGACGGTCCGGGCCCTTCGGCAGGTCGCCGTGCTCGAAGCCGTCGTTCGCGCCGAGGTCGCCGTCGAACTTCACCTTGCCCCGGTACAGGTCGACCTGGGCGAAGCAGCCCGCGTCCGGCACCGCGATGTCCAGCGAGCCGGTCTCCCCCGGCTTCACCGTCACGGAGTCGAAGTCCTGGAAGACCTGAAGGCCGGAGGTGTCGAAGGCGGCACCGTGCGTCCGGTACGAGGCGAGCGAGGCGGTGCAGGTCGTGGCGTCGCCCGCGGCCCGTACCTTGATGTGGACCTTGCCGTCCTCGGTCGGCTTCAGGTTCTGGTCGTCGACGCGCACCGAGTCGGTGAAGGAGGTCCCGTCGAGCGAGAACTGGCACCGGTCGTTCTCGACCACCGTGCCCGGCCCCTTGCCGGACGTGTAGCCGTGCCCGGCCTTGTCCCAGCCGTCCCCGCCGGGCGTGCTCGAGGCCCAGGCGGCGCCTCCCGTGACGGCGGTGAGGGTGAGCGCCACGGCGCCCGTCCCGAGCAGGCGGGGTACGGTGACGCGTCGCGCAGCGGACATGCGTTCCCCCAGCTTCATGGGCTGTGACCCGGACCGGGGCACCGGGCAGCGCGAGACCGCCGGGACCGTGGCCGGGAAAGAGTGGTCGGAGAGAAACACTGGACTCACTGGTCACGTGAGCCACATTTCGAGCACATAGTCGATCAGCCCGCCCGGACTGTCAACCTCGTTGAAACAGCGACTAGTTCGTTGGCCCATCACGTTTCGGCCACATCAGGAACAAGACCCTCCGGTCACTCGGCGACGGACGCCGCCCATGAACCTTGCCTCGAGCGCACCACTCCATACGGGTGACTTCCGCGTTCGGCCGCGGAGCCTGGGAACTTCACCGCCTCTGCGGCCGGTTCAACGGTCAGCAAACCGGCGCACGGCGCGAGTCGGCGCAGACCGGTGCGGACGGACGACGAAGGCGATCAGTGAAGGAGCGGCACCGGCATGGTGTTCAAACGGCTACTGGGGGCGATCGGCGTGGGAGGCCCCTCGGTGGACACGGTCCTGGACGGTGGCGCGGCGCAGCCCGGCGGTGCGCTGACCGGGCAGGTGCATCTGCGCGGCGGTGGGTCGGAGGTGGAGATCGAGCACATCGGGCTCGAGCTGGTCGCGCGCGTGGAGGCGGAGCACGAGGGGGGCGAGAGCGAGGGGGCGCTCCCCTTCGCACGGTTCACGGTCGGCGGCGGCTTCCGGCTCGGTGAGGAGGAGCGGCGCAGCGTCCCGTTCAGCGTGGCTCTGCCGTGGGAGACGCCGCTCACCGAGCTGTACGGGCAGCACCTGGGCATCGTCCTGGGCGTGCGCACGGAGCTGGCGGTGGCCGGCGCCAGGGACAAGGGCGACCTGGACCAGCTGGCGGTGCGTCCGCTGCCGGTCCAGGAGGCGGTCCTCGAAGCCCTCGGGCAGCTGGGCTTCGGCTTCCGCTCGGCCGACCTGGAGTACGGCCGCATCGCCGGCACCGGACAACAGCTTCCCTTCTACCAGGAGATCGAGCTGACCCCGGCCCCGCGGTACGCGCACATGGTGAACGAGATCGAGCTGACCTTCCTCGCGTCCCCCGGGGGCGTGGAGATCGTCCTCGAGGCCGACAAGCGCGGCGGCCCGTTCTCCTCGGGCCACGACACCCTCGCCCGCTTCACGGTCGGCCACCACGACGTCCACACCCGCGACTGGAACGCGGAAGTCGACGGCTGGGTCGGACAGCTGGCCGAACTCCGGGCCGCCCACGGGGCGCGGACGACGTACGGGACGCACGCGCCCTACGCCGGCCACCACGGCGACCATCACGGTGATCACCACGGAAGCCGCTACGTCGGGCACCACGGCGACCATCACGGCGGGCACCGCTCCGGACCCGGTATCGGCACGGCGGTCGCCGCGGGTGCGGCGGGGCTGGCCGTCGGGGTCGTCGGCGGGATGGTGGCGGCCGAAGTGGTGGACGAGATCGGGGACTTCTTCGAGGGGGAGGAGGACGAGGGCGGGGAGGACTGACCCGTCCGCCACGCCTTCCCCTCCCCCACAGCGCTCGCGGAGTCACTCACTCCCCGAGAAAGGCGTCGATCAGGGCGAACGTGGCCTCCGGCTGTTCGATGTGGGGCAGATGACCCGCCTCGCGGACGGTCTCGAAGCGGCCGTCGCCGAACGCGGCGGCATAGGCCGCGCCGTACCCGGGCGTGACGATGCGGTCGCTCTCGCCCCACAGCACCAGCGCGGGGATCCCGACGCGTCCCAGGCGGCCCAGCAGCTTGGGGTCGTGCATGTACGGATCGCCCGCGACGGTGCGCAGTGCCGCCGTGTCGCCCTGGCGACGGGCGAGTTGTGCGGCGGGGACTTCGGCCGGGTCGACGTAGAAGCGCTCGGAGTCGTGGTAGGCGTACTCGGCGACGCCCCGGGCGTCGAGGGCGAAGAAGTCCCGGATCGGTTCGCCCTCGACCGCGACTCCGACGGCGTCGATCAGTACCAGCCCGCCGAGGATCCCCGCCTGGTCGCGGACGGCCATCTCGGCGGCGATCCAGCCGCCGAGCGAGGAGCCGACGGCCAGCACGTCGCGCAGCCCCCGGTCGTGGAGGAGGTGCAGATAGGCCAGGGCGAGATCGTCGACGCCGGTGAACCCGCCGGGAAGAGGTGTGCCGTGCCAGCCGGGATGGGTGGGGGTGATGACGTGCGCGGTGCGTGCCAGGTGGGCGGCGAGTCCGGTGACGGTGTCCGGGCCTCCGCCGCCGTGCAGGACCAGCACCGGGCGCCCGGTCCCCGATTCGGCGAGGGTGAGGCCCGGTTCGGGCCGGACGGCGTGCGTGTGGGATGTGGTCATGCCCCGACATTAACTAAGCTTCTTTATATAAGCAAGTTTAGTCATGGTGTTAACCTGGGCCCATGGCCCCTGAACTCCAGTCCCTCGGAAGAGCCGTCAAACAAGCCCAGTACCGTCAGCACCGGGCCCTCGACGGCCGGCTCGCCGGTGTCGGGACGACCCTCGCGCAATGGGACGCACTGCGTGCGATCAGCCGTTCCCCGGGGGCGACCGCGCGGTCGCTGGCGGCGGCCACGTTCCAGAGCGAGCAGGCGTTCGGCACGCTGGCCGGCCGGCTGGTGGCCCAGGGTCTGGTCGAACGGCGGCCGGGACACGGCCGGCGCATCGAGCACCACCTCACACCGGCCGGGGAGGAGACCCTCAAGGCGGGGCACCGGGTCGCCGACGAGGTCCTGGCCGAATGCTTCGCGCCGCTGTCCGAGGCCGAACGGACAACCCTGCTCGGCCTGCTGCACCGGCTCACAAAGGAGCGGACCGAAGGCTAGCCCCCGTCGCCGGAACCGCTTCCGCCGTCCGCCGGTGGGGGTGTCCGCCCGGCCGTGGACGTCCGCTCCGGCACCGGCGTGCCCCGGCCGTCCTCGACGACGACCACATCCCCCGCACTCAAGCGCTCGTACACCCACTTGGCGTCGTCGACGCCCAGGCCGATCCAGCCGTTCGTGCTGTCGTAATTGCCGGGCGCCTTGCTGTCGTAGGTCAGACCGCCGAGAAAGGTGCTCGTGCCGTCGGCCGAGCGCAGTTCGACCACCCAGGGGACCTTGAAGCCGTAACCGCCCGCGAGGCCCAAGGCCTTGCCGTGCTGCGTCGTGATGTCCCGCCGGGCGGTGACCGTCATCCGGCCCGTCGGAGTGCGGGTGCCGAACTTGCCCGAGGACACCGGCAGCGCACGGTCACCGATGACGAGGACCCGCCCGACCAGGTACACCGTGGCGGAGGGTGCGGCATGCGTGCTCGGTGTGCTGGTCGGGGTCGAGGCCGGGGACGGGCGGTCGTGCGGGCCGGGACCGGCGAGGTTGAGCAGCAGCGCGACACCGAGGACGGTCACGGCGGACACACCGGCTGCCGCGACGGCCGTACGGCGACGGCGGCGGCGTACGCCCGCCCGCCGGCGGACCTCGGTGCCGGACACCCGGGGCGGCATCTGCCCGGACTCGGCCAGTTCGCGCAGCCCGGTGGTGAGGTCATCGGACACGGTCGTCCTCCCTCTCCCCGTCGCCGGTGGCCAGTTCCCGCGCCAGCACCGCCCGGCCCCGGGACAGCCGCGCCTTGACCGTCCCCACCGGAGCACCGGTCTCGGAGGCTACCTGCTCCACGCTCAGGTCGCACAGATGGTGCAGAACCAGGGCCATCCGCTGCGCCTCGGGCAGTTTGCGCAGAGCGGCCACAAGCGCGGCCCGCTCGGGATCCGGACCGGGCGTGTGCTCCGGGGGCGGAATGCGCCGCACCAGTTCCAGCCAGCGTCGCGCCCGACGCCAGCGGCTGACCGCGAGCCGCGTCGCCACGGTACGTATCCAGGCTTCGGGCGCGCCCTCGGCGAGGAACTCGCGCCGCCGGTCCCAGGCGCGGACGAACGCCTCCTGCACGACGTCCTGCGCCTCTCCGTGATCCCCGGTGAACGCGTAGAGCTGGCCGGTCAGCCGGGGAAAGGCGGCGGCGTAGAAAGCGTCGAACTCGTCTTCGGTCATGCCCCCGCCACGTTTCCCGTCATGCCCCCGCCACGTTCTCGGTCATGCCCCCCGCCCCGTGCTCGCTCATGGCCCGTCAGGGGGGTCTTCCGAATTCCCGGGCCTCCCGTGCAACCCGCCCGACATCCCCGTGCGTACAGGTCCCGTACGCCGCACATCGAAACACACCACAGGGGCAACAGGATGACCGCCAGAGCCAGGATCCGGCGCAGAGCGCCCGCCCGGACGGCCGCCGTCGCGTGCTCGCTGACAGCGCTAACGGCGCTTACGGCCCTCACGGGCTGGGCCTGGACGCCGCTGTCCGCCGCGGACACCGAGGCCGCCGCGGCCGGGCGCCCGAACGCGACGGCGACGGCCACCGCGCGGCCGAAGCCCGAGCCCGACTGGAACGTCGGCTGGGCCGACCGGCGGGCCGGGAGCGCCCTCGCGTGAGAAATTCCGGCGGGGTGTCATCCCGGGTGGCGGCGCCGGGAGTGTGCAGGGGTGGACAGGTGCCCTTCGACCGTCCACATCCCGGACCGCTGACGGTCCGTTCAAGGCAAGGAGTCGCTCGTACATGACACGCACTCAGAAGTACGTGGCCGCCGTGGCCGTCACCGCCGCGCTGGCGGGGACGCCCACGGTGTCGTACGCCGCCTCGCAGGGGAAGGCGGCGCACGGCACGGTCACCGCGACCACGGCGGTGAAGGCGGCGGCGAAGAAGCCCGCCCCGACGCCCCGCGTCGTCGCCCCCGGTGAGCATGTCACCGCCGCTCCCGGTTTCGAGGTCTGGCTCACCCCCGAAGGCAAGTACTGGAAGTCGCCCCTCATGGACGAGCCGGGGTTCCGCAGCGTCGTCGACGGCAACATCGACCTGTCCACGCCCAACGTGAGCATGCAGGCCGAGGTGGGGGGCGGCCACGCCTATCTGTCCGGCATCTACGCCGGCGGCAAGGCCACCGCCTCCCGCGTCGTGGTCAAGACCAAGGAGGGGACCGTGCACGGCGACCTCGTCCGTCTCGCCGGTGAGCGCCGCTGGGGCGCCTGGTACGCCACCGCCGACTACGGCACGGCCGGCCAGGACTTCATCACCGAGATCACCGTCTACGACACCAAGGGCAAGGTCTACGCCCGGCTGACACCGTGATCACCGGGCGGGGGACCATGCCGGTCCCCCGCCCCGGCCTTCCTCCGACCCCCACATACCCGAACCAGAGGAATCGCGCCCGTGCCGCAGCACGAGACATCCGCAGCCGTTGCCGAGAGCACCGACTTCGCCGCGTACACGGCCGCGTCCTGGGCCCGTCTGGTGCGCACCGCGTGCCTGCTCACCGGCGACTTCCACGAGGCCGAGGATCTCGTGCAGACGACGCTGGCCAAGGTGTACGCGCGCTGGCGGCGCATTCCGCTCGACGACGTCGACTTCTACGTACGGCGCTCTCTCGTCAACAACAACCTCAGCCGCATCCGCAGAAAACGGGTCGTCCATCTGCTGACACCGTTCCTGCCCGAGCGGGTGCACCAGCCGCAGGCCGGCCCCGCCGAGTCGGTCGAACGCCGGGCCGCGGTCATGGAGGCGCTGGCCGCGCTGTCCGCCCGGCAGCGGACCGTGCTGGTGCTGCGGTACTGGGAGGACCTCACCGAGGCCGAGATCGCCGAGCTGCTCGGCTGCTCCCTCGGCACGGTCAAGACCCATGTCCGGCGCGGCCTCACCGCCCTGCGCGCGCACCCCGGCTTCGAAGTCTTCGAAGCCTCCGATCGTCCCCGCCCCGTCTCCGGAGCCCGCCGATGAACCACTCCAGGACCGAGACCGACACACGCCCGGCGACGGCCGACATCGGGCAGCTGCGCGAGGCGCTGGCCGAGAGCGCGTACGGGATCACGCCGTCCGGGCCGCCGCTGGCGGCCATCGAGCGCCACGGCCGGCGGATCCGGCGCAGGCGCCGGACGGCCGTGCTCGGCACGGGGTGCGGACTGCTGCTGGTGCCGCTGGCCGCGCTGGCACTGCGCGGCACGCACGGTGACGCCGGCCGTGTGATGCCTCCGGCGGCGAGCGCGTCCGCGTCGCCGTCCGTGGGCGTCGGGAAGGTGCGGGTGGTCACGCCGGGAGAGCGGGTCGCGGCGGCGCCCGGCACCAGGCTATGGCTGACCCCCGACGGCCTGCACTGGACGGAGCCCGACGCCCCGGTCCAGTTCAAGAGCGTCACCGACGGCAATATCGCGTTGGACCGGCCGGGGATCGAGACGCGGACGTACGGCAGCAACGGCGACCGGTTCCTGTTCGGCACCTACCACGGAAAGGGCGAGGCGGCGCGCGTGAGGATCGAGACCGTCGGCGGTGACATCGAGGGAACGGCCCTCACCCTCGCGGGCAGCCCGGGGTGGGGCGCCTGGTACGCCACGGTGAAGCTGCCCTCCGCCGCCTTGGACAAGCTGTCCAAGGACCCGACGCTCGACGACGGCACGCGAAGAGTCACGGTGTACGACGCGGTGGGCGGGGTGATCGCGCGGACGGACGTGCTCCCGTGACGGCGGTCCGGCGCGCGGCGGCGCGCCTGCGCGCCGTGGCCGTCCGCCCGCGCCGGGGGACCGGCCGGACGGCGGCGGGGGCGGAGCGGACCGCCGTCCGGCACCGGCGGCGGCTCGACCGGTCGACGCGCGCCCGCCGTACCCGCGGCCGCCGGCTGCGGCGGGCGCTGGCCGCCCTCTCCACGCTGGTGCTCCTCCTCGTCGGCGGGCTCGTGGTGGCGTACGAGACGACGGTCGTCCCCGAGCCGCACCCGGAGACCGCGATGCAGTCCACGGTCTTCGTCGACGACCATGGCGGCTATCTGGGCCGACGCGGTCCGGTGGACCGTCAGGAGGTGCCGCTCAGCCGGGTGCCGCGTGCTGTCCAGGACGCGGTCATCGCTGCGGAGAATCGTTCCTTCCGTACGGACTCGGGGGTCTCGCCGGCCGCCGTCGTACGCGCCGCGTTGTCCACGCTGAGCGGTGGCGAGCGGCAGGGCGGCTCCACGATCACCCAGCAGTATGTGAAGAACGCGCTGCTCAGCCCCGAGCAGTCGCTGTCCCGCAAGGTCCGGGAGGCGCTGATAGCCGTCAAGCTGGACCGCACCCGCTCCAAGGACGAGATCCTCGAGGGCTATCTGAACACGGTGTACTTCGGCCGGGGCGCGGCCGGCATCGAGGCTGCCGCGCGGAACTACTTCGGCGTGGACTCCCAGCACCTGACCGTCAGTCAGGGTGCCGCCCTGGCGGCCGTCGTCAACATCCCCTCCTACTACGAGCGCGCGGGCTCCGACCCTCAGGTGACACGGACGCTGGTCCGCCGCTGGGCGTGGGTGCTGGACGCGATGGCGGACAGCGGTGCCCTCACGGCGAAGGAGCGTGCCGAGGCCCGCTTCCCCGCGTTCCGCTTCTATCCGCCGGGTGACACGGACGGGCAGCGCCAGTATCTGATCGACGTGGCGGCGCGGGAGGCCGCCGACCGGCTCGGCATCACCGTGGACCAGCTGGCCCGCGGCGGCTACACCGTGCACACCACGTTCGACCCGACCGCACAGGACGCGGTGGCGCAGCGGGCGGACGAGGGCGTCCCCGGGCCGGCGAAGGGAGCCCGGCTGCACGCCGCGGTGGTCGGGATCGTGCCCGGTGACGGGGCGGTCCGGGTGCTGTACGGCGGCTCGGACTACGCGCACCAGCCGTTCAACGACGCGCTGTCGGGCGCGGTGGAGGCGGGCACCGCGCTCCTGCCGTTCGCGGGCATCGAGCTGGGCGCCCCGCTGGCGTCCCTGCCGACGACGCCGGCCCCGAGCCCGCTGCGGCTGGCCTCGGCGTATGCGGCGATGGCGGCGCGGGGCACCTACGCGGCCCCGTACACGGTCGCCAGGATCACCCGCGCCGGCCGCGCGGTGTACACGGCCCGACCGGACACCCACCGGGTCATGCCGTCTTTCGCCGCCCGGGGGATGGCCAAGTACGCGGCGGCGTCCCGGACGCCCGGCGGGACCGCACCGGTGCCCGGCGGTTTCTCCGGCGGCGCGGGCACCGGCCCCGGCACCCGCACCCTGTGGACGACGGTCTCCACCCCCGCCCTGAGCACGACGGCGGCCCTGTTCGCCGAGCGGTCCGCCAAGGCCGGGCGCCCGGCGGCACCGGCCCATCTGCCGCCGGGTGCGGCGGACCTCGCGAAGAGCCTGGTCGGGCGGGTTCTTCGGGGGGCGGGCGGGTGATGTACGGCCGCCTCTAACGGGCCCCCACCGCTGGCCTCCGGCACCGCGCGCCCCGAAGCTGGCCCCATGGACGCCGCGCCCCTTGACGGTCTGCCGCCCTTCGAGGACCTGACCGACTTCGAGAACGCCGACCGCGGGTTCGTCGCCACCCTCGTCCCCGCGGTGGTGACGGACGGGGACGGGAGGGTGGTGTGGGACGGGGACGCGTACGGGTTCCTCGACGCGGACTGTCCCGGCACCGCGCACCCGAGCCTGTGGCGCCAGTCCCAGCTGTGCGCGCGGCAGGGGCTGTACGAGGTGACCGAGGGCGTGTACCAGGTGCGCGGACTCGGTCTGGCCAATATGACGCTCGTCGAGGGCGCGCGCGGCGTCGTCGTCGTCGATCCGCTCGTCTCCGTCGAATGCGCCGCGGCGGCCCTCGCCCTGTACCGGAGCCACCGCGGAGAGCGGCCCGTCACCGGGCTCGTCTACACCCACTCCCACGTCGACCACTTCGGGGGCGCCCGGGGTGTGCTGCCGCGCGAGGCGGAGGCCGGGGTGCCGGTGCTGGCACCCGCCGGGTTCCTGGAACACGCGGTCAGCGAGAACGTGCACGCGGGAGCCGCGATGGCCCGCCGCGCCGCGTTCATGCACGGGACCCGGCTGCCGAAGGCGCCCGACGCGCACATCGGAACGGGGCTCGGCACGGCCCTGTCCACCGGTACGGTCACCCTCGTCACGCCGACCCTCGACATCACGCACACCGGCCAGCGGGAGACCGTCGACGGCGTGCCGATCCTCTTCCAGCCGACCCCGGGCACCGAGGCGCCGGCCGAAATGAACTTCCTCTTCCCCGAGCGGCGCGCCCTGTGCCTGGCCGAGAACGTCACGCACACCCTGCACAACATCCTGACCCTGCGCGGCGCTCCCGTCCGCGACGCCCGCGCGTGGTCCCGCTACCTCGACGAGGCCATCGACTTCTTCGGCGACGCCTACGACGTGGCCTTCTCCTCGCACCACTGGCCGACCTGGGGGCACGAGAACGTGGTCCGGCTGCTGGCCGAGCAGCGGGACCTGTACGCGTATCTGCACGACCAGACCCTGCGGCTGCTGAACAACGGCCTGACGGGTGCGGAGATCGCGGAGGAGCTGCGGCTGCCGCCCGGGCTGGAGGGCACCTGGCACGCGCGCGGCTACTACGGGTCCCTGAACCACAACGTCAAGGGCATCTACCAGCGGTACCTGGGCTGGTACGACGGCAACCCCGCGCACCTGTGGGAGCATCCGCCGGCCGCCCTCGCCAGGCGGTACGTGGAGGTGGCGGGCGGCCCGGAGGCGATGCGCGCGGCGGCCCGCCGCTACGTCGACGCCGGTGACCTGCGGTTCGCCGCGACCCTGCTCAACCATCTCGTCTTCGCCGACCCGGGCGACGAGGAGGCCAAGGAGGCGCTATCGGGGGTGTACGAGCGGCTCGGGCACGGCGCCGAGAACGCGCCCTGGCGCAACATCTATCTGACCGGGGCGCTGGAACTGCGCGAGGGGGCGGGCGGCTCCGCCATCGTCGGCGACACCGCCGGAATGACGTCGGCGCTCACCGTCAGCATGCTGCTCGACGCCATCGCGGTCCGCATCGACGGGCCCCGCGCGGCGAAGGAGCCGCGCCTGGTCATCGACCTGGTCGTGATCGACGAGCAGCGCCGGCACCGCGTCAATCTGGAGCACGGCGCGCTCACGCACCGCAGCCTGCCGTTGCACCGCACACCGAGGCCGCACGCGGGCCTGACCCTCACCCTGACCCGTCCCGAACTGCTGGGTCTGCTGGCGGGCAGCGGACTCGCGGGCATCGAGACGGACGGCGACCGGGGACTGCTCAAGCGGCTGTTCTCCTATGTGACTCAGCCGGAGAAGGACTTCGCGATCGTCACGCCGTGAGTCGGGGGCGGACGTCGCCGCCGGTCGGCGGCCGCCCACCATCGGGCGGCCGGTCCGACGATCAGTCCACCGGTTCGTATGCGGTGTGCGTCCAACGGACTGTCACGGCCACCTGGTTGCGGAGCGCCGCCCACCACCAACCCGTGCCGCCTACGTACGGTGACGGATGGTCACATGTCGCGCGTGACTGCGGTGTCCTGCCGGCGCCCACGACATGTCCGGCATGGCCGCCCTTCCGGCAACGCCCCGGCCGATGTGACGATCACCCCGGACGGCACCCGCGCCTACGTCACCAACTTGCCCTCGAACACGGTGTCGATGACCGACACGAACACGAACACGGTCATCGACACCATCACCGTCGGCAACGGCCCAGGGGGTATCGCCATCACCCCGCTGTCCTGCAAGGCCCGCAAGCAGGTCACGAACACGGGCACGGCCACCGGAGACGGCAGCACCCCCGACACCGCCACCATCGAACGCGGCGAGCACTGCGAGAAGCCCGGCAAGCGCGACGCCAGGCACGGTGTGTCCGGGATGCCGTACGCACAACACGGCTGACGACCGGCCACGGACAGCACACCGATACGCGAACTCATGGCGTGGTCGGGGTCAGAGCGGCGGCTGTGCCGGTGCCGGGCCCAGGGTCGTGGTGCCCGGGGCGGTGCGGTGGCCGAGGCCCGTGCGGTAGGCGTCCAGGGCCGCCTCCACCCGGCCGGTGCGCCTCAGCAGATCGCCCAGCAGCCGGCACAGGTCCGCCAGGTCGCCCGCCGCGCCCGCCCGCTCCAGCAGGCTGAGCGCCCGGACGTAGTGCTCCTCCGCGGTCTCCGTGTCCCTGGCGTCCTCCGCGATGATGCCGAGGAGGCGGTGCGCGGCCGCCGAGTGCACCGCGCCCCGCTCGGGGCCGATGTCGCCGAGGACGCCGTGCAGCAGTTCCGCGGCCTCCTCGGACTTCCCGCGCCGGTGCAGCACGTCCGCGAGCTCCACCGCGACCTGGCTGCTGTAGAGGGCGGCCCGCTTCTCGGCGAGCATGGCCAGGGCCTCGCGCAGCTCGTCCTCTGCACGCCGCAGTTCGCCGTTCTGGACGTAGAGATAGCCGCGCATCCAGTGGCATTTGGCGAGCTCGGTACGGATCTGCAACTGCCGGTACAGCTCGGCCGCCTTGGCGAGATTGGTGTCCGCCTCGGCGATGCGTCCCTCCGCGAGGAGGGTGCGGGCGACCGAGCGGTGCATACGGGCCACCAGCGCGGGATCCCGCACCTGCGGCGCGAGTGCCAGCGCGTACTCGGCCGCCTGGGCCGCCCGCACCTGCGCGCCCATGTCCATATAGGGGCCGATGGCGCTGGCGTAGAGCAGCAGCAGCGCGTCCGGATCGTGCAGTCCGGAGCGGTTCAGCTCGTCGAGGGTGGACTCCAGCAGATAGCAGGCGTAACGCAGCTCACCCGCGAGGTAGTGGGATACGGCGCGCCCGCGCAGCGCCGGGGCCCGGCTCGGCAGCGGGGCGTCGGCCAGGCACCTCTCGGCCCGTTCGAAGTGCTGCCGGCCCGTCGCGAGGTCGCCCAGCTCCAGGGCGCACTCCCCGAGCCCGAGCAGCGCGGCGGCCTGCTCGGCGTCCAGCCCGTGGTCCTCCGCCTCGGCCAGCAGCGCGCCGTACTGCTCGGCCGCGACCTCGGTCTCCCCCGTGGCGAGGGTGCGCTGGGCGTCGGTCAGCCGGAGCCGCAGCGAGGTGGCGAGATGGGCCGGGCGGCCGGTCACCAGCTCCTCGTAGGCGATGCCGAGCCGCTCGGCGATGTGCCGCAGCGCCTCGTCGGAGGGACGGACCCGGCCGGCCTCCAGGGTGGAGATGTAGGCGGGCGTGTAGGCGGGCTCGGCCAACCGCCGCTGGGTCAGCCCCCGTTCCCGCCGGAGCTGCTGCACCCTGCGCCCGATGGTCTCCGGGTCGTCCCGCTTCACCATGCGATCAATCATGCCAGTAAGCACAGTTGAGAAGGCCTGTTTCTGACTTTCCGTCAAGGAGGGGGACTTCCGCCGTGTCGCCTCAGCCCCTAGGTTGGGAACCACGTTAAGCGTGCTTAATAGGTCGCTGTAATTGCGAGGTCGGTTGCCGTGCCCGGACGCCCTTCCGTGCTTCACGGACGCATATCCACGCGTTACGTCAGAGGATTCGGCGCAGCCGTCGTCGCCGTGGCCGCCCTGGTCACCGCGGCCAACGCGGGCCCGGCGCGGGCCGCCCAGCCGGAGCCGCTCCGGCACGTCCAGGACGTCTCCCCGCACGGCTTCTCCCCTCAGGACGTCTCCGTGCGGGACGGAGCCACCGGATAGCCGGGTCGCCCGGCGGCGCGCCGCATACCCTGGCCCCGTGACCTCTCCCGCCGCCCGCACCGCGCTGGACCTCACCGCCGACCTGCCCGTGGCCGACCTGGAGAACTGCTACCGGGACCTGCATCGTCACCCGGAGCTGTCCCTGTGCGAGCACCGGACCGCGGGAAGGCTCGCGGAGCGGCTGCGCACGGCCGGGTACGAGACCACCGAGGGCGTCGGCGGCACCGGTGTCGTCGGGGTGCTGCGCACCGGCGACGGGCCCACCGTCCTGCTGCGCGCCGACCTGGACGCCCTGCCGGTCGCCGAGGAGACGGGCCTGCCGTACGCCTCCGAGGTGCCGGGCGTGATGCACGCCTGCGGACACGATCTGCACGTCACCTGGCTGGCGGGCGCGGCGGGGGCGCTGGCCGCCGGGCGCGACGCGTGGTCGGGCACGCTGCTGGTGGTGGGCCAGCCCGCCGAGGAGACCGGCGAAGGCGCGCGGGCGATGGTCGCGGACGGGCTGTACGAGCGGTTCCCACGTCCCGGCGTCCTGCTCGCCCAGCACGCGGCACCGGGGCCGGCCGGGCTCTACGCGCACCGCCCGGGGCTGATCCTGTCCGCCTCGACGGATGTGGACGTCGTCGTGCACGGCCGGGGCGGCCACGGCTCGCGCCCGGAGTCGACCGTGGACCCCGTGGTGACGGCCGCGTACCTCGTCACCCGGCTCCAGACCGTCGTCAGCCGGGAGATCGCGCCTCGCGACTCCGCGGTGCTGACGGTGGGCCGGATCGAGGCGGGCACCCGGCACAACATCATCCCGCCGACGGCCCACATCGCGCTGAACCTGCGCACCCAGTCGGCCGAGGTGCGCGACCGCATGATCGCCGCGATCCGGCGGATCGCTGCGGGCGAGTGCCTGGCCGCGGACTGCCCGCGCGAACCCGAGGTGACCGTCGGCGCCGACTTCCCGGTCACTGTCAACGACGCCGCCGCCCACCGTCGCGTGGCCACCGCGCACGGGGAGGTGTTCGGTGCCGCCACGGTCTTCGACCCGGGCCCGGCGATGGGCAGCGAGGACTTCCCGCACCTCGCGGCGGACGGGACACCGTACGCCTACTGGTTCGTCACCAGCACCCCGGCCGACGTCTGGGAGGAGGCACCCGGCGGGGACCTCATGGAGAAGTTCGCGGGGGTCCCGAGCAACCACAGCCCCCGCTTCGCACCCGACCTGTCCACGCTCGTCCCCGGTGTCCGGGCGATGGTCTCGGGGGCGCTGGCCCACTTGTCCATGGCATGAGTCGGTTGACTCGGTCATGACTCGGTCGTCTGGACGCGTCCCGTCTCTCGTCCGCACGCGCCGACGCCCCACGGGGGCGTTCCCCCGTCCCCGTCACGCCTGGGTCTGAAGCCCGCCCTGGAGACGGCGAAGGTGCTTGTGGACATGGCTCAGGGCGCCCTCGCGGCGCCCCGGGACCCGTTCCCGCAACTCGGCGAGGCCCGGGCCCAGTTCGCTGGCCCGGGCCCTGTCCGTCATGCGGCCCCACTGGTGGTGGGCACGGTCGACGGCCGCCTCCACCGCCGGGTCCCCTGGGGCCTGCCCGGCGGCGAGGCGGGCGGCGGCGACCGCCAGCCAGGTCTCACAGCTGCGGCCGGGGTCGCCCGCGAGCATCGCGAGATCGGCCCGGACCTCCATCCAGTGCAGCACCTCCGGGGAGCCGGCACCGTGCTCCCGCAGCGCGGCCTGCTCCCACCCCGCGGCGAGCGCCGCCGCCTCCGCGTGTCTGCCCTCCTGCACGGCGGCCGTGAGCGCGGCGTGCTGGTCCGGGGGCGGCGACGGGACGGCGGCCTGGGGCCCTCGGGCCGGGGGAAGCGCGACGACGGGCTGGGGGGCCTGGGGTGCACCGGCGGGCTGGGGTGGCGGGGGGATGGGCGCGAGCCCGGTGCTCTGCGGGACGTCGGCGGTGTGGCCGGGGGGCACGGGGTGGGCGCCGACGGGGACGTACCCGGCGGGCGGGGTGCGCCAAGGCCGGGGCGGCAGCGGTGAGTTCACGGCCGGTGCCAGGACGACGTCCCCCGCCGCGTCCGCCGGTGCACCCGTCTCGGCGAGCGCCCGTGTGAGGGCCTGGTGGTGGAGGGTCCCCGGGTCCGGGCGGAGGCCGCTGCGCAGGATCGTCGCCACGGCCTTCATATACGCGGGAACCGCCAGCGCACGGCGTGGCGGCGGCGGGGCGACACGGCCGTAGAGGAGAACGGAAGGACCGCAGTCCAGGGGCCGGGTGCGCAGATGCTGCCAGGTCTCCGCATCGGCGTGCAGATCCGCGAAGACCGTCGTCGCACCGGGCGGCCGCAGACGCAGCTCCTCGCGGATCCAGTGCCAGGGGAAAGCGGTGTAGCGCACGGTCGCCGGGGTGGTACGGGCCAGCGCCAGGTGGGGCAGCCGCTCACGGCGGTCGAGCTGGAGCTGTCCGGTGAGGAAGACCGTGAGCGGGCCGGGCGCGGCCGCGGCGGCCCGCAGCCGGGTGAGGACCGCCTGCGGCTCCAGCGGGTCGGCGAGTTCGACCACGTTGGCCGTGTCCGTGCCGGACAGCACCGGCGGCGCGACGGCCGCGAGCACCGGGAGCACGGAGGCCGCGTCCACCAGGCATCCCCGGCCCGCCGGCGAGGCAGCGAGCAGCAACACGGTTCCGGGCATGGTTCCCTCCCCGATCGATCACGTACGGCAGCACGGTAACCGCTGCGCCTGCAAAGCTGCGACGGAGGACGAACAAACGCCGGTTGCCTGGGCCTGGTTGTGCGGCAGGGGGGTGAGCCGGCGGCTCACTGGCCGCCGGGCGGACGCGGTCGTCGTACCGCGAAGATCGTCGTGTCGTCGGCGAGGCGCCCCCCGCAGTGGCGCAGCGTGCCGTCGCGGACGAGGCGCACCAGACGGCCGGGCTCGGCGGCACGGGGATCTTCGGCCACCGCGCGGACCACCCGGTCGCGCAGCGGGAAGAAGCACCCGGTCCCGCGCCTCGGACACCCCGTCCGTGACCAGCAGCAGCGTCTCGTCGGGGGCGAGCGGTACGCGCAGCGGGCCGGGCGGCCGGTCGCCCGGGTTGCCACCCGGATCGCCCGGATCACCCGTGTAGGCGGGGGCGACGAGGTCGCCGAAGCCCAGCGGCATGCGCCCGCCGGGCGGCAGCCGCCGTACCCCGCCGGGCGTGACCACCAGCGGCGGCTCGTGCCCGAAATTGATGAACTCCATGTGCCCGGGGTCGGCGGGCGGGAAGCCGATCAGCAGGGCGGTCGCGAAGCGGTCGATCCCCTCCCGGCCGATGGCGGCGCCGTAGCGGACATGCCGGCGCATCCCGGTCTCCAGCCGGTCGGCGACCTTGCCGAGGCACGGCTCGTGGTAGGCCGCCTCGCGGAAGGTGCCGAGCAGCGCCGAAGCGGCCGCGACCGCGCCGAGACCCTTGCCCTGGACGTCACCGATCAGGACGTGGGCGCCCCGGGGGCCCGGCTGGCTGTCGTAGAAGTCGCCGCCGACACGGGCCACGCTGTCGGCGGCCAGGTACACCGCCGCGCGGTCGAGGCCGCCCCAGCCGGCCGGCAGCGGGCGCAGCACCGTGCGCCGGGTGGCCTCGGCGATGTCCTGCGTGTGCAGCATGCGCCGCTCCCCGCGCAGCCGCACCGCACAGGCCGGCACGGCCATCAGGCCGCCCAGGACGACGAGGATGAAGTCGGGCAGTCCGCTCTGGAACTGGTGCGGCCAGCGGTTGTCCTCCAGCTCGTAGGTGAGGACGGCGAGGACCGCGACGGCGATCGTGCCCCACAGCCCGCAGATCGTGGCCGCGACGCCGGGCACCGGCACGACCCAGGAGATCGTCCGGAAATCACCGCCGGTGGCCCAGTCGAAGGCGGCGACACCGAGGAGCAGCACCAGCGGCGGTATCCAGGAGACACCGCGCCCGCGCACACGCAGCAGCTGCGACCGCACGCTCAGGGCGTCGGCCCCCGAAGGCCCGGAAGCCGCTCCCGGAGAAACTCCACAGGGCCGCCGGGACCGCCGGGACCGATGGCTTCGGGAGCGGGCGTGCCGTCGTGGGGTGGTCGCCTGGTGGGCACCGGCACCGCCCTTCCGCCTCGTCCTTCAGTACGCGACCGACATGCGGGCGCCCGCATGGGCGCCCCGCTCCAGTTCGTCGACGAACGCGACCGCGTAGTCCTCGGCGCTGATCCGGCTGGCGCCGTTCGCGTCGGTGAGCAGCTGCTCACCGCCCACCCGGTAATGGCCGGTGCGCCGGCCGGGCGCGATCTCGGCGGGGGGTGAGACGTACGTCCAGTCCACGTCGTCGACGGTGCGGAAGTACTCCAGGGCCGAGCGGTGGGCGAGCGCCTCGGGACGGACCGCCTCGGGGAAGTCGGGCCGGCTCCAGAGTTCCTCGCCGGGGGCGACCTCCAGGCTGCCCGCGCCGCCCACCACGGCGAGCCGTCGCACCCCGGCCTCCGCTACCCCCTGCACCAGGGCGCGGTTCAGGGCGAGAAACGGTTCCTCGGGATCCGAGCCGTCCCGCGGCGGTACGCACGCGCTGGCCACCACGTCCGCCCCGGCCGACAGCGAGGCCACCTTCGCCGGATCCGAGGCGTCCGCCGCGGCGGCGGTCACCCCCGGCACGGGCGACTGGCCGGAGCGGCTCACGGCCGTGACCCGATGGCCGCGCTGCGTCGCCTCCGCTGCGATCCGGCTGCCCACCATGCCCGTGGCGCCGAACAGCACGATCCTCATGAGCCCCAGCGAAACACGGTACGGGGACCCACGCATCCCGACTTGCCGCCCGCCCTGGCCAGGTGTGCCCTGGAGTCACGGGGACGAGGAGACGAGGAGAGAGGAGTGCTCCCATGGTTCACGCGACACCCGCGTCAGGGACTTCGCGCACACCTGTCACCCCATCCCGCGGGCCGGTCACGCGGTACCGCCCGCCCGACCTCTTCGACCAGCGCACACACGCGATGGCGAGGCTGGCGGTGCCCGTCGCCCTCGGGCTCCTCTACGGCTACTGGGCCGCCGCCATCCGCCGTGACGCCGGTCCCATCACCGGCTGGAACCTGCTGTTCGGCTTCGTGAGCGCGATCGTGTTCGCGGCGCTGTGCGTGGGGCTGCTCACCGTGGCGCCCCGGCTGCGGCGCGAGATGCACGCGCTGCTGTGGGCGGTGTTCGCGGGCATCGCGTTCGGCTTCCTGTACTCCCAGACGGGCGAGACCGTGCTGCGCTCGACCGGCATCGCACTCGCGGTCGCCGTGGCCGTGTTCGCGTTCAACTTCTACCGCTACTACACGCACGAGGACGCGTCGGGCCGCAGAATCGCCTGACCTCCGGCGAGCCGAGCCCCGGCAGGGGCCGGTTCACCACGCGTTCGGCGCACGAGACCCCGGTGCGGTGCCCATGCTGGGCGCCGGGGCCTCGTGCGTCTCCCTCACTCACCCGCCACCCGGGACGTCAATCCGGTCCCGGGCGCCGGTCGAGGAGCCCTGGAAACGGGAGAGGACACGGCGGGCCGACCCACAGACTTCTCCCCATCGAAAGGCCGTCCGTTCCTCTCCCTCACCACCAGGTAACACCCGTTCGGGCGAACGCTCCACCGGAGAGCGCCCGGCCCGGGCGGAACCCCACTCCCAGCCCTCACCCATCGGCTTGTCATATCCACCCATTTGCAGGCATATCACTCGCGTAGTGCGCGGGGGCACGGTTCGCTGGTGGCGTGTCCCAACGTGTCCGGAGCCTTCTCTCCGCCGTGCTGGTCGGGCTCGCGTGCCTGCTCGTACCGCTCGGCGTGCTCGCCATGTGGGCGAAGTACGGCATCCAGGACAGCGCCCGCTATGCCGCCACCACCGCCCCGCTCGCCTCCGACGCCCAGGTGCAGGACGCCATCGCCAGCGCCGTCACCGACGGCATCATGCGCGAGGTGCACGTCGGCCCGCCTCTTGAGGGTTCCGTGCAGGCCTTCGTCCACGAGGCGGTCCGCTCGTTCACCGCCACCGAGGCCTTCCGCAGCGCCTGGGACACCGCGAACCTCAGCGCCCACGACGCCGTGATGCGCGCCCTGCGCGAGGACGACGACAGCCCCGTCACCCTCGACCTCGCCCCCGCCACCGAGCGCATGAAACGGCAACTCGTCGACGAACACGTGCCGTTCGCGGGCCGCATCCCGGTGGCCCACACGGAGATCACCCTGTTGCAGTCCAAGGACCTGACGAAGCTCCGGAAGGGGTTCCACGTGCTCGAAGTCGCCGGTTTCTGGCTTCCCGTCGCCTCGGCCTGCTTCGCCCTGACCGGCATCCTCGTCTCCGTCTCGCGCCGCCGGGCCGTCCTTGCGACCGGGCTCGGCACCGCCGTGGGCGCCGCGCTGCTGGCCGTGGCCATCGCGGTGGGCCGCCGGATGACGCTGGCGGACCTCCCGCCGGGCGTCTCGCACCCGGCGGCCGGAGCGGTCTACGACGCCCTCACCGAAACGCTTCGCCTGGTCTCCTGGGTGCTGATGGGCGTCGGCGTTGCGGTCGCCCTGGGCGCCTGGCTCACCGGCCTGTACGTGCGACGTCGGCGAGCGTCCGCAGCGCCCGCGCCAGTTCCGGCAGAGGAGCGGACGCAAGTCCGAGCCTGACGCAGTCCGCGGCGGCGCCCTCCGCCCCGGGGCCGCCGGCCGCGAACGCGGGTCCCGGCGTCACCGCGATCCCCCGCTCGGCCGCGGCCGCCGCGAACACCTCCGCACGCCAGGGCCGGGGCAGCCGCCACCACGCGAAGTACGCCCGGGGGTCGGACCGTACGGCGAGGCCGTCTAGGTGCTCGGCGACCAGCCGCTGCCGCGCCGCCGCGTCCGCCCGCTTGGCCTCCACCAGCCGTGCCACGACGCCGTCCTCGATCCACCGGACCGCCGCCTCCAGCGCGAACCGCCCCGCCGTCCACCCGCCCGACCGCAGCGCCCCGGCCGCCTCCTCGCCGTGCCCCTCGGGCACCACGAGGAACCCGACGGTGAGCCCGGGCGCGACCCGCTTGGACAGTCCGTCCACGACGTACGTGCGTTCCGGCGCGTACGCGGCGAGCGGCACACCGCTCTCCGCCCCGCACAGGAACGCCCAGACGCGGTCCTCGACGACCGGCAGTCGCAACGCGTTCGCGGTGGCGGCCAGTCGGCGTCTGCGTTCCTGCCCCGTGGTCGCCGATGTCGGATGGTGCAGCGTCGGCTGCACATAGACCGCGGACAGGGGAGTGGAGCGGTGCGCGGCCGCCAGGGCGTCCGGGCGCAAGCCCTGCTCGTCCGTGGCGAGCGGGACCAGGGCGATACCGAGACGCGCCGCGACCTCCTTGACCAGCGGATACGTCAGCCACTCCACCCCGACGCGGCCCCCAGGCCGTACCAGGGCGGCGAGGGCGCCCGCGACGGCCTGCCGTGCGTCGCCCGCGAACAGCACCCGGTCCGGGGCGGGATGCCAGCCGGCCGTGGCAAGGAGCCCCGCGGCGGCCTTCCGGGCGGCGGGCGTGCCCGCGGCCGGGGCCGTGCGGGTCGCCTCCGTGAGGACCTCGGGCCGCAGCAGCGGCGCGATCCCGGCCGCCAGCAGCTCCGACTGGCCGGGCGCGAACGGGTGGTCGGGGTCCTGGTCGACGGGCGCGTGCGTCGCCGGTTCGGCGAGCGCCCGGTCCGGCGGTGACGGGGAGGGCCGTACGAAGGTGCCCCTCCCGACCTCGCCCGCCACGAGCCCGCGCCGCGCGAGTTCGCCGTACACCCGCCCCGCCGTGGACGCCGCGATGCCGCGGCGCCGCGCGAACGTCCGTTGCGGCGGCAGCCGTTGGCCCGCTTTCAGCCGGCCCGCGGTGATGTCCGCGGCGATCCGGTCGGCGATGCTCCGGTAGTCCTCCACCATCCCCCCTTGCGATTGCACCGAGGGCAACGACCTTATTGCGCCGCGTAATTGGCGCCCGGGGTCCTGCCCCCGACCCCGTTTCCCGCCTACTACGACGACCGGGGCGGCCGCCGACGGCGGCGCGGCTGCGACGGTCCGCTGCCGCTCGTCCGGGTCCACGGTCCTTCCCCTCGACCGCACGAGGTGGGCCCCGCGGCTCATCGGGCTCCCCCGTTCCCGGAGGGTCACCGCCCCGGACCTGCGCGGCCATGGCGCAGGCAGTCCCGGTACGCCCCGGCGGAACGACTCAGGGACGGGGAAGCGGAACGGCTCAGAGACGCGGAACGGCTCAGGGACGCGGAGAAGGACGCCGCCACCCGTTCGGCCTACACCACCAGGCGCACCTCCGCCGCCCGGGCGAACCTGCGGGTGAAGGCCCCGAGGTCCCTAGGAGGCGACCCCCATGGTCCAGCACACCGCACGCACCACCCCGCACCCGAAGCACTCGGCCTGGGCCACCGGCGGCACGGCGTTCGCCGGCGTCCTGATGCTGGTCAGCGGCGTCCTGGGCGTGCTGAACGGCATCGCGGGCATCGCCGCGAACGACGTCTACGCCCGCGTCGGCAACTATGTGTACGGGTTCAGCCTCACCGCCTGGGGCTGGGTCCATGTGGTCATCGGTGCTCTCGTCGCGGTGACGGGCTGGGGAGTGCTCCAGGGCAGGGACTGGGCCCGCGCGGTCGGCGTGGGCCTGGCGGCCGTGTACATGGTCGAGTACTTCATGTTTCTGCCGTACGCCCCGGTCTGGTCGTTCATCGCCATCGCGATCGGGGCCTTCGCGATCTGGTCCCTGGTCACAGCGGGCCGTGTGGAACAGCCTCCGGGGCCCTCCCGGGGTAACCGCGGCACCCTGTGACGGCTGCTCGGACTCCAGCCGTCCCGCGCGGGCCGGCCGCGTACATCCGGCGCACCTCTCCCCCTCACCGCCGTCTTTGGGGGAGGATTCGGGCATCCAGCCCATCGAGGGGAAGGCGGCCGGTCCGTGGAGACTGCGACCGTGGAGTCGACCGGGCCGGCCCGCACCGGGCGCCGGTCCCGCAGGCGGACCGCCGGCACCTGGTGTGCCCGGGTGCTGCTCGCCGGGGTCGGTGTCGTCGTCGGCTGCCGTGCCGCGGACACCGACGCCGTCACGCCGGTGCCCCAGCTGCTCGCCTTCCTGCCCTGGCTGCTCGCCCCCGCCGCGTTCGCCCTCCTGCTCGCCCTGCTCGTCCGCTGGCGCACCGGACTGGTCTGGGGCGTCCTCGTGCTCGCCGCCCTCACCTGGTTCACCGAGCCGTACGGCGGCGCCGGGCAGCCCACCGGCGCCCCGCTCGCCGGGTTCCGGGTGCTGACCTCCAATGTGGAGTTCGGGCGCGGCACGGCCTCCCTGGTGCCCGCCATCCGCCGGGCCCACCCCGACGTGGTGTTCGTCGAGGAGTGCGAGTACCGCTGCTCCGCCCTTCTGGAGCGCGCCTTCGGCGGCACGGACGGCAGCTACCCCTACCGCCGGGCCGTCGACGGCGCCGGCTCCGACGGATCGGTCATTCTCAGCCGATTCCCGCTGACGGCCGCGCCCGGCGTGCCCGGCACCATGGGCATGCCCGGCGCGGTCGCCGACGTCCACGGACACCGCGTGCGCCTCCAGCTCGCCCACCCGATGCCTCCGCTGCCCGGGCAGCTCTCCGTCTGGCGCCGCGAACTGGGGAGGTTGCGCGCCTACGCGGCGGCCGGCGGCGACGCCCCCACGATCCTCGCGGGCGACTTCAACGCCTCCCAGGACCACGCAGCCTTCCGCCGCATTCTCGCCACCGGCCTGCGCGACGGCGCCCGCCTCGCCGACGAGGCCCGTACGCCTTCCTGGCCCGCGCGGACCGCACCGCTGGCCGGCGCCCAGATCGACCACGTCCTGCTCTCCCGGGACTTCTCCGCGCGCTCCGCGCACTTCCTCGCCCTGACGGACACCGACCACCGGGCCCTGGTCCTCGACGTCACCCTCCACCGGCACACCTAGGGCGGGAGCCGTCCCCTGTGCGATCCCCCGGGGTGGGCGTGACGCTAGGGCGGATGGAGGCGCGAGGGCGGGGCAGACGGGTGAACGGTCCGTGAACCACGCCCGTGCGTACGGCGTTTGGGGCGCGAGGAGGAGTACACGAGGAAAACATGGCTCCGGGGGCCGGGCGCCGGGCTGGTAACGGCGAGATCGCGGTATTGACAATGCTGTATCCGATGGCCGGACCCTGCCCAAGATCGGCGCCTTCGGCGGCTAACCTTACGTGTCCGTCCTGGCCAGGGATTGACGGGCATCAACTCACGCGAAGGGTTGCGCACATGGGCATTCTCACTCTCCTGCGGAACGCGTTCGGCCGCTCACGCAAGGGTCGCACCGCCGAGGGGGAGCCCTCGCGGGAGACGGCGGCCGCCTCGGAAACGTCGGCGGTCGCCACGGATACCGCCGAGCCGCCGACGTCGGCGGAGGTCCCGGCTCAGCAGTCGGGCCGGGACGACGAGCACGAACTGGTGTCTGCGGCGTTCGACAGCGTGACGGTACCGAGGCAGGCGAGCCCGAAGGAGGAGTCCGCCAACACCGCGGAGCTCCACCCGACGACCACGGAACCGACGGCTACGGCGGAAGCCGAGCCGGAGGCGGAAGAGAAGCCCCAGCCTGCGGCCGAGGAGAAGTCCGAGCCGGAGGTCGTAGCCGAGTCGGAACCGGTCGCGGAGGAGAAGCCCCAGCCGGCGACCACGGCGGAGCCCGAGCCGGAGGCGGAGCAGGACCCCGAGCCCGAGACTACGACCGAGCCCGAGCCCGAGCCCGTCGCGGAGGAGAAGCCCCAGCCTGCGGCGCAGGCCACGACCGAAACCAAGCCGGAGGCGGAAGAAAAGCCCCAGCCTGGGGCGGAGGAGAAGTCCGAGCCGGAGGTCGTAGCCGAGTCGGAACCGGTCGCGGAGGAGAAGCCCCAGCCGGCGACCACGGCGGAGCCCGAGCCGGAGGCG